>REBS01000121.1 GCA_007692605.1 Gemmatimonadales bacterium | reverse complement strand
TGCTGGCGGTCGGGCCGGTGGGTGGATGGAGTGTGGTGTCGGGGGAGCTGGCCGCGTGGGACCCGAGCTTCCTGGATCCGCTGGCACTCGGGGGCGGGGCGCTCCTGGGGCTCGTGGGGATCGGACTGGGCTCACCGGGCAATCCCCACATCCTCGTGCGCTACATGTCGATCGACGACGAGCGGCAGCTCCGCTTTGCGGCGGTGACGGGTACGCTGGCGAACGTCCTGATGGGGATGGGTGCGATCTTCATCGGGCTCGTGGGGCGCGCCTATTTTCCCGAGATCGGGCTCCTGCCGGCGCAGGACACCGAGAACCTCTATCCGCTCCTGGCGCGCGAAACCCTGCACCCGGCGGTCTTCGGGATGGTGGTCGCCTCGATCTTCGCCGCGATCATGTCGACGGCCGATTCCCAGCTGCTCGTGGGGGCCTCGGCGGTCGTGCGGGACCTGTACGAGAAGGGGATCCGCAAGGGAGAAGAGGTGCCGCAGCGCCACCTGGTGATCCTGTCGCGGGCGGTCGTGGTGGCCCTCGTGGTCGCCGCGGTGATCCTGGGGTGGGCCGCCGAGGAGCTCGTCTTCTGGCTGGTGCTCTTCGCCTGGGCGGGGCTCGGGGCCGCCTTCGGGCCCCCCCTGATCCTGGCGCTCTACTGGCGGGGCACGACGCGGGCGGGTGTGATCTGGGGGGTGCTGACCGGGGCGACGGTCACCATCATCTGGTACCTGACCCCGGCGCTCAAGGACCGGATGTACGAGCTGATCCCGGCCTTCATCCTGGCGGGGCTCGTCACCGTGGTGGTCAGCCGCTTCACCCGGCCTCCGGCCGATGTGGACGAGGTCTTCGAGATCCTCAGGGGAGCTGATCGCCCACCGCAACCACCGCGTGCTCCGGAACCAGGTGGAGATCATCTTCGATGAGGTGCGCCGCTTCGGAGAGGACGATCACGATGGTCCCCCCGTTCAGGTGGTCACCGCCGCCGGGGACCGGATACTCGTCGAGCGGAGAGTGCGCCACGACCTGACCCCTTCGCAGGGAGGGGTCGGCGCAGGTCCCCACCAGCCGGACCGTCATCCAGCCGGGGCGTGGGGTCCAGGTCATGTTCTTCGAGGTCCGTACGCGAGTCTCACTCACGGGTGCCATCCTGAGGCGCGGGGGAAGCAGGCTCGAAACAAAAAGCAGGCTCGAATCAAGAAGCAGGCTCGAATCAAGGTCTTACGCCGATTCCGGCAGGCGGGTCCGTCCCCGCACCAGAAGGTCCAGCGTCGCCGCCTGGGCGGGCGTGGGATCGGCCGGGATTCCGACGGGGATCGCCCGGGTCTTCACGTCGTCGGGGAGGTGCAGGAGGAGCTGCCGGTGGTCGGGGGGTGGAGCGAAGGGAGTCGCCTGCCCGTCCTCTCCGACCACCACGGCCCGACCGGGATGCAGGCGCCCGGCGACGCGGGCCCCGAAGGCGAGCCAGAGGACCAGGGGGTCCCCCTCGTCGTCCTCGATGGGTGTGACGACGTCGGTGCGGTACGAGGCCACCATCTCCTCGTAGCCCTCAAGGTCGGCCTCCTTCAGATCGCGCAGGAGGCCCCGGTAGAATTCGCGTGGATCCCGGGCTCCGGTTTCCTCGAGCCGCCGGGCGAAGCGGGATTCGGCCGGACTCGTTTCGGTTTCGCTCATGCTCTCTGCCCCTTCGACGTTCGATCCTGATCTGCGGGCCTCGACCCGGCCAATGGTCTCCCGGTCCCAAAGGTTCTAGCTTTCGGGTCCGGTGCACAACCTATCACCCCGGTACCCCCGGAGCCCAGCATGCCCTCCGAGTTCGACGCGTTCAAGCCGCCGATGGATCCCAGCATACAGCCGGGTGAGTATCTCGAAGTCTCGTGGGAGATGTTCGGCGAGCTCTGCCGGGCCCTGGCCATGCGCGTCTCCCGCGAGTACGAGCCCGAGATGGTGGTCGGGATCGCGCGGGCCGGAGTCATCCCGGGAGCGATCATCGCCTCGCTCCTGAACGTGGACTTCTACTCCATGAAGATCTCGCGCCGCGAGGGTGGGGCACTCGTTCGCGACCGCCCCACGGTGCTCTCGGCGGCTCCCCTGCAGGCGCGGGGTCGCCGGGTCGTCCTCGTCGACGAGGTCACCACCTCGGGGGACACCTTTCGTCTGGCGGTCGCCGCCCTGCGCGACGTGGGTGCCTCCGAGATCCGCACGGCCGCGACCTTCTCGAGACCCAAAGGCTACCAGCCCGACGTGACCGCGCTCGAGACCGGGGCCACCGTGGTCTTTCCCTGGGACCGCAAGGTCTTCGATGGCGAGGGGTGGGTGATCAACCCCCGCTACGAAGGGGTTCTCGACGACGAGTAGGGTTCGGCGGTCGGAGGGGGGCGGGACCCGAGCGGGCGCACGGCGGGGTCGAACCGGGGCTTCGGCGGTCGAGCGGCGTCGAAGCGTCAGCTTCCCTGCATCGAGTCCATGAACTCGAGATTGGTCTTGGTCCGCTTCATCCGTTCCATCAGGAACTCGATCGCCTCGGCCGAGGGCATGTCCGAGAGGAACTTCCGCAGCAGGTAGACCCGATTCAATTCGATCTCGGAGAGGAGCAGCTCCTCTTTTCGGGTGCCGGAGCGATTCAGGTCGATCGCCGGGAAGATGCGCTTGTCGGCGATGTGCCGGTCGAGAATCAGCTCCATGTTTCCGGTCCCCTTGAACTCCTCGAAGATGACCTCGTCCATCCGGCTTCCGGTCTCGACCAGGGCGGTGGCGATGATCGTGAGGGAGCCGCCCTCGTCGATGTTGCGCGCCGCCCCGAAGAAACGCTTCGGCTTGTGCAGGGCGTTGGCGTCGACACCACCGGAGAGGATCTTGCCCGAATGGGGTACCGTCACATTGTAGGCTCGGGCCAGTCGGGTGATCGAGTCCAGCAGGATCACTACGTCCTTCCCCTGCTCCACCAGCCGCTTGGCCTTGTCGAGGACCATTTCGGCGACCTGCGTGTGCCGCTCGGCGGGTTCGTCGAAGGTCGAGGCGATCACCTCGGCGTCGACGTGTTCCTGCATGTCGGTCACCTCTTCGGGGCGCTCGTCGATCAGAAGCACGATCAGGTAGATCTCGGGGTGGTTCTCGCGGATCGCGTTCGCCACCTTCTGCAGGAGCATCGTCTTGCCGGCCTTCGGGGGCGAGACGATGAGGCCGCGCTGGCCCATCCCGATCGGGGCGATCAGGTCCATGATCCGCATCGAGATGTCCCCTTCCTCGTTCTCGAGCTGGATGCGGTTATCGGGATATCGGGGACGCAGGTTGTCGAAGGCGACGCGGAGCTTCGATTTTTCCGGGTCGTCCAGATTGACCTTCTCGACCTTGAGGAGGGCCAGGTACCGTTCGCCATCCTTCGGAGGCCTCACCTGGCCCAGGATCGTGTCGCCGGTCCGCAGGTCGAACCGCTTGATCTGCGAGGGCGAGACGTAGATGTCGTCGGGGCCGTAGAGGTAGTTCCAGTCGGGCGACCGCATGAACCCGTATCCCTCGGGAAGGATCTCGAGCACCCCTTCGCCCCGCAGGACCACGTCGGTGTCGAGGAGGTTCTGCTCGATGCGGAAAATGAGATCCTGCTTTCGCATTCCGGAGTAGTTCTGGATCTTCAGATCTTCGGCGAGCGAATGCAGTTCGGGAACGCTCTTCTTCTTGAGTTCGGCGATGTCCACAAGGGATCTCCGGAGGGAGGGTTTCCGACGGGTTCGTTGACGGGGTGTGGGAGTGCCCGGGGGCAACGGGTTCCGGGGATGCGCGAGTCCGGAGACCCGATGCGACGGAGAGAAGAGAACGGAACCGCCCGAATGAGCGGAAACGACCGGTTACGGCCTTCATACCTGAGGAGTTTCCGGCAGAATAACCTCCGTGCCTTCCGGGGTCAAGTTGGCGGAATGCCCATAGTGGGGGCTCGGGGCCGGCACGGGCGGGGGGGTTCGCTTGACACACGCTCCCCGGGTTGGGACATTCGCCACAGGTTCCCACCCCGTTCCGCATGTGACTCCCCTTCAGAGGATGGTTTCCGGCCGTGGCACGACATAACCGAGAAGGAGAGGGAGAAGACCAGCGAGGCTTCTGCTATCGGGTCAGCTACCAGCCCGACTGGCTCCGGCACGTGAAGATCTCGCGAGAGCTTCCCACGGGGCGCCAGTCGACCATGACGCTCTTCCGGAATCCACGCGAGACCCGGGCCCGGGTCCCCGGCTCGCGGGTACGGACCCGGATCACCTGTCCCGAGCAGGGGGTGGACGTCGAGGTGGTCGTGCGGTGCTCCCGTCGGACCGTCCAGCGCGTGACCGTGACCTGTCGAGTGCCCTCTCCCGAAGAGGCGCCGGCGACGGCCCGCGGGGCGAGCCGGACCGAGGAGATTTCCTTCATTCTCGAGAACGGCCTTCCCCCGGGGCGGTGACCACTCCAGTTTTCGTCGTGGCGAACAGCGACCCACGACGAACTCGCCTGCCCTCTTCAGCCCGGTTCTCATGACCTCACTTCTGCGTGCCCCTTTCGCGGCCATCGGCCGAGGCGGCCGGACCCTCATGGTGGGGCTCGGGCAATGGGGGCGGATGGTGTGGGAGGCCATCGTATCGCTGCGCGACGTCGACGTGTGGCTGGGGCTGACGCTGCGCCAGCTGACCCGGGTGGGCGTCGACTCGGTTCCGATCGCCCTGTTCATCGCGATGTTCACGGGGATCGTCCTGGCGCTGCAGGCATCGTATACCTTCACGGGAGCGATCCCCCTGTACTTCGTGGGTGTGCTGGTCGGAAAGACCATGATGCTGGAGCTCGGGCCCGTGCTTACCGGACTTGCCCTCTCGGGCCGCGTGGGCGCCAACATCTCGGCCGAGCTCGGAACGATGCGGGTGACCGAGCAGATCGACGCGCTCGAGACGATGGCCTACCCCCCGGTCGCGTACCTGGTGGTTCCGCGGGTGCTTGCGGGAATCATCATGTTTCCGCTCGTGACGGCGCTTGCGATCGGGGTGGGGATCGCGGCGGGCTGGCTCACCTCGCTCCAGCTCCTCGACATGAGCACCTACGAGTTCGTCTATGGGCTGACCCTCTTCTTCCAGCCCTTCGATGTCACCTTCGCGATGGTCAAGACGATCAGCTTCGGCTTCGTGGTGACCTCGATCGGCTGCTTCTACGGATTCCGGACTAGGGGAGGAGCCGAGGGTGTAGGCCGGTCCACCACTCAGGCCGTGGTGGTCAGCTCGATGGTGATCCTGGTGCTCGACGCCTTCTGGGCCATCACACTTCTGTGAACCGCTCGACGCGGGGGAGCTGAACCGGCATGGGCATCGAAATCAGAGACGTCCACAAGGCGTTCGGATCGAAGGAGGTCCTCCGTGGGTTCTCGGCCGAGGCGCACGACGGGGAGACGCTCGTGATCCTCGGGGGCTCGGGGTCGGGCAAGTCGGTGACCCTGAAGCACATCGTGGGGCTGCTGGCGCCGGACCGGGGCGAGGTATGGGTGGATGGACTCCGTGTCGATGAACTGGATCGGGAAGGCCTCTTCGAATTGAGGAGGAACGTGGGGTACGTCTTCCAGTTCGCGGCGCTCTTCGACTCGATGACGGTCGCCGAGAACGTGGGGATGGGTCTCAAGCGGCTGACCGGGGTATCGAAAGAGGACCGGATGCGCCGGGTCGAGGAGTGTCTCGAGCGGGTGGACATGGTCGGATACGGCGAGCGGCTCCCGGCGGAGCTCTCGGGGGGTCAGAAGAAGCGGGTCGGGATCGCACGGGCGATCGCCACCGAGCCGCGGTATATCCTCTACGACGAGCCGACCACGGGGCTGGACCCCATGACCCGGGCGGTGATCGATCAACTCATCAACCGGATGAAGGCCGAGCTGGGGGTCACGGGGATCGTGATCACCCATGATATGGAGAGCGCCTTTCGGGTGGCGGACCGCTTCGCGATGATTCATGATGGGAAGCAGCAGTTTCAGGGATCGCCGGACGAGATCCGCTCCTCGGCGGATCCGATGGTCCGTGCATTCATCGAAGGACGGCCGGAATTGATCGAGGAGGCGGAGTGAACGAAAGTCGAGACGCGCTGGTGGGCGTGGTCATCGTGGCCGCGCTCCTCCTGATCGGGTTCGGGACCCTCTGGATGCAGGGGGTGACCTTCACCGGTGAGCGTCAGGATATCGACGCGGTCTTCGAGCGGGTCGGCCAGATCCAGCCCGGGAGCGACGTCAAGCTTCGGGGCGTGAATATCGGACGGGTGCGCAGTGTCGAGGTGGAACCGGACGGGGCGCTCGTGCGGCTCGTACTTCGCGTCGATGCCGGAATCCAGCTGCCGGAGGATGCGGTCGTCGTGCTCTCTCCGGAATCGATGTTCGGCGACTGGCAGGCCGAAATCCATCCGGCCGGCGTCTATCCCTCTCGTCGATTCGCCGAACCCCGGGAGCCGGGTACCCTGCCGGGGTATGCTCTCCCCGACATCTCCGAGCTCACCGCAGCGGCCGATGACATCGCCGAGAACATGTCGGTTCTGACCGAACGGGTGGGGATCGCGTTTTCGGACGAGACGGCTCGCAATATCGCCTCGATGATCGACAACATCGAGGAGGTCACCGAGCGGCTCTCGGAGCTGGTGTCGCAGCAAGCCACCTCGTTCACCGACGTGACCGCCGAAGTGAGTCGTGCAACCGCTTCGATCGCCGACGCCGCGGAGCGGGCTCAGACCAGCTTCGGGCGAGTCGACGACCTTCTCGCCCGGACCGAGTTCGAGACCGCGCTCGAGGACCTCGCGGTCGTGACCGGTAACTTCCGTGAGCTTTCGGGCGACCTGCAGGAGACGAACATCGATGTGCGCCAGATGGCGATTCAGATGGACAGCACCTTCTCGAGGCTCGCGCGGATCACGGCCGAGATCGAAGAGGGCGAGGGGACGCTGGCCCGTCTCCTGAACGACCCCACGATGGCCTCCGAACTCGAGGGGACCGTGATCGAGTTGAACCTCCTGCTCGCAGATATCCGCGAGAATCCACGCAGGTATCTCCGCCTCTCCATCTTCTGACCGGGATCCGAGCCGTGTCCGAGCCCTACGAAGGCGATGTGCCACAGCCCGCCCGGGATGCGGACACTCCGGCCCGGGAACCGGTCAGGGTGGAGCGGAGCGCGGGTGGAGTCGTGGTGCGTCCGCTCAGCGACGGGTTCCAGGTGCTCGTGATCCGGGATCCCTACCAGAAGTGGGGACTGCCCAAGGGCCATCTCGAGGAGGGGGAGACCCCCCAGCAGGCGGCGCTGCGCGAGGTGAGAGAGGAGGCGGGACTCGGTTCGCTCGTCCTGGGACCGGATCTGGGTGAGATCGACTGGACCTTCCGGCACGATGGCCGTCGGGTCCACAAGTTCTGTCGCTTCTTCCTGATGGCGTCCTATCGAGGCGAACTCCGGCCTCAGGTGGCGGAAGGGATCACCGATTGCGTCTGGATGGAGCCCGGCGAGGCGCTCGACCGGATCGCCTACGACAACGCCCGCGAGATCCTGCGGCGGGCGCTTGATCAACTCCGCGGATCCCCGATCCCGGGCTCCACACCCTGGAGAGAGGGTTGATGGGGGGGAACCGATCCCTGATCGACGGCGCGCTCCTGGCCGCGGCACTCGTCTTTCTCATCTTCCTGATTCTGGGCCTGGGTGAGATCCTGAACCCGTTCCTCCTCTTTCTGGCGCTGGTGGGAGTGCTGGTTCCCCTTCGCGGGGAGTCGTTTTTCTGGCCTGTGATCGGGACGGCGGGCGCCCTTACGGGATTCTGGATCCTCGCGGAACTGGGGTTCCTGCTGGCGCCGTTCGTTCTGGCCCTCGTCGCCGGCTACATCCTGAATCCGGTGGTGCGTTGGCTGGCGGAGCGCCGCCCCCTTCGCCGTCTCTCGGGCGCGAATGGAGAGGGTCGGGGGGGGCGGACGGCCGCGGTCGGCCTTCTCGCCCTGCCCCTGCTGGGGGTCTCGGTGTCGCTGATCATCTGGGGCGTGCCCTGGGTCGCACAGGAGATCGCTGCGTTGACCCGCAAGGCTCCCGAGATCCTCGATCGGCTCACCGGGATCCTCCAGGGATTCGAGGAGTCGTTGGCGCGCCTGCAGCTTCCGGGGGTCGACGGGTCGGAGTGGGCAGCCCGGATCTCGGAGCTGGACGGGGATGCCGTCGTGGACTTCCTCGAGGAGCGGCGAGAGCGGATCAGCGAGACGATCCTGACCGGGGTACTCGGACTCGGCCGAGGGGTGGGTTCGGTGCTTTCGGTGCTGGGCTACCTGGTGCTCACGCCCGTCGTCACCTTCTACCTGCTCCGGGACTGGGACCGTGTCCTGATGCGGGCGAGCGGCCTCATCCCCGAGGGCCGCGACGACCTGCGCACCTTCGCCCGCGAGTACGACGAGGGTCTCTCGGCCTACCTGAGAGGCCAGGTTCTCGTCTCGCTCATCGTCGGCACGATGACCGCGGTCGGGCTGCTGATCGTGCAGTTTCCCTTCGCCCTATTTCTGGGTGCGGTGGTCGCGGTCTTCAATGTGGTCCCCTACCTGGGCCTCGTGCTGAGCCTGATCCCCGCACTGGGGATCGCGCTTGCGACCGGATCGCCGGGCACCTCGCTGCTCAAGGTGGCGGTCGTCTACACGATCGCCCAGAGCCTCGAAAGCGGGGTCGTGAGCCCCAAGATCGTGGGGGATTCGACCGGACTGCACCCGGTGTGGATCCTTCTCGCCATCATGGTCGGAGGCTTCTTCTTCGGCTTCGTCGGGCTCCTGATTGCCGTGCCCGTCGCGGTCGGAGTGAAACTCCTGGTCGTGCGGGGGGTGGAGCGATACCGAGGATCCGGTCTGTTCGCTGCGGAGGCCGGATGATCCATTTCATTTCATCATGTGACCTTCGTTCATGACCGACGAAATTCGAGATATCACCATCATCGGCGGCGGCCCTACCGGGCTCTTCGCCGCGTTCTACGCGGGGATGCGCGGCACGTCCGTGCGCATCGTCGACTCCCTGCCCGAATTGGGAGGACAGCTCACGGCGCTCTACCCCGAAAAATATATCTTCGATGTCGGCGGGTTTCCGAAGGTCCGCGCCAAGGAACTGGCGATGGACCTGGTCTCTCAGGCAATGCAGTTCGAGCCGCAGGTCGAACTCGACCAGGAGGTTCGGGAAGTCGAGGAGGAGCCCGACGGGACCCTCCGGCTTCGCTGCCGGTCCGGGGACTTCCTGACCCGGGCGCTGGTGATCGCGGGGGGGAAAGGAGCCTTCGAACCCCGGCGGCTCGAGGTTCCGGGGTACGACGAATTCCTGGGGAAGGGCGTTCACTATGCCGTGAAGAACCCGGCAGACTTCGAGGGCAAGCGGATCATGATCGTGGGGGGCGGGGACTCGGCCCTGGACTGGGCGCTCATCCTCAAGGATCACGCCGAGCGCCTCGTCGTGGCGCACCGCCGGGACGCGTTTCGGGCTCACGAGAAGTCCGTCGACGACCTGATGAAGGCCGAGGCAGCGGGGGAGGTCGAGCTCAGGCTCTTTCACGAGGTCGCCGAGATTCGCGGCGACGGAACCGTGAACGAGGTGACCGTATTCGACAATCGTACCGACGATCGAACCACGATGGAGATGGATACGGTACTCACGTTCCTGGGATTCAAGCCCGATCTGGGGCCGATTCAGCGCTGGGGCCTCGAGGTCAGGAAGAACCGCCTCCTGGTGAACAATCTGATGGAGACGAATCGGGCGGGGATCTACGCCGCCGGGGACATCGTCGATTACGAGGGAAAGCTGGACCTGATCGTGAGTGGATTTTCGGAAGCGGCGATCGCGGTGAACAACGCGGTACACCATGTGAATCCTGACGCCCGGGTGAACCCGGGGCATTCGACCAACATGAAGGTGTTCAAGTGAGTGAAAAGAGAATCGAGGATGTGGTGATCATCGGATCCGGCCCTGCCGGCTGGACCGCAGCCATCTACGCGGCGCGCGCCCGACTGGACCCCCTGGTCTACGAGGGTGCGCCCTCGCGCGAGATGATTCCCGGGGGACAGCTCATGTTCACGACCGAGGTCGAGAACTATCCCGGATTCGCCGAGGGGATCGACGGCCAGAAGCTCATGATGGAGATGAAGGCCCAGGCCCAGCGCTTCGACACCCGCATCGTCACCGATGACATCGTCGAGATCGACACCTCGAGCCGGCCCTTCCGGCTCCGCTCCGCCGAGGGCGACGAGATCCATGCCCGGGCGGTGATCGTGGCCACCGGGGCCCGCGCGAACTGGCTCGGGCTGCACAACGAGGAGCGCCTCGCGCAGAGCGGGGGAGGCGTGTCGGCGTGCGCGGTCTGTGACGGGGCGCTGCCCGCCTTCCGCAACGAGGTGCTCGCCGTGGTCGGAGGGGGCGACAGCGCCATGGAGGAGGCGACCTACCTGACCAAGTTTGCGAGCGAGGTCGTGATCATCCACCGTCGCGACTCCTTTCGCGCGTCGCCGATCATGGCGGAGCGCGCGCTCCAGAACCCGAAGATCCGGGTCGAGTGGGACAGCGAGGTGATCGATGTCCTGGGCGACGACTTCATCACCGGACTTCGGCTGCGCAACAACAAGACCGGCGAGGAGCGTGAGATCCAGGCCGGCGGCCTCTTCCTGGCGATCGGCCACACGCCGAACACCTCGTTTCTCGAGGGGATCGTGGATCTCGACGAGAACGGGTACATCATTCCGGCTAAGCCCGGGCGGGTGGTCACCAACGTCGAGGGCATCTTCGGGGCGGGCGACGTCATGGACGACTACTACCGGCAGGCCGTGACGGCGGCGGGCACGGGGTGCATGGCCGCGCTCGAGGCGGAGCGATGGCTGGCGCACCATGCCGAGGCCGATCCGGTGCCCGAGACTCCGGCCGAGCCGGTGACGACGGGATAACCGGCGACCCGGCTACGACCGGCCGAGTCGAGAACGACGGGATCGGCGGGGAGGCCGGGCCGGGGGCGACGAGTCAGCGCCCCAGCTGACGCCCCCCGTCGACCACCACCACCTCGCCGGTGATGAAGGGGGACTGCACCAGGAAGAGCACGGTGCGGACCACGTCTTCCGGGGACCCGAGGGTACCCAGGACCGAACTCTTGCGCGAGCGCTCGCGCTGCGCCTCGTCGTAGTCCTCGGGCAGGAGTACCGCGCCGGGGGCGATCGCGTTCACCCGTACATCCGGCGCGAGCGCCCTGGCCATGACCCGGGTCAGATGCAGGAGGCCGGCCTTCGATACGGCGTGATGCGGGTACTCCACCCAGGGCTGGAAGGCCGACAGGTCGACCAGGTTGATCACCGTGCCCCGGGCACGGGTGAGGTAGGGCTGGCCGGCCTTCACCATCAGGAAGGGGGCCTTCAGGTTCACTGCCATGACCCGGTCCCACTCCCGCTCGTCGATCTCGAGGAGTGGGGTCTGCGGAAAGATCGAGGCGTTGTTCACCAGCAGGTCGAGCCGACCGAAGCTGCCCTCGAGTTCGTCGACGATCCGGGCCACGTCGACGGCGTCCGACACGTCGCCCTGGACCGCGTGCGCCCGCCGGCCCATCCGCGTGATCTCGCGGACGAGGTCTTCGGCCTCGTCTCCCGAGGAGTTGTAATTGATCAGCAGGTCGAAGCCCGCCTCTGCGAGTCCGAGCGAGATCGCCCGTCCGACCCGACGGGCGCCTCCGGTCACCAGCGCCACCTTTGCCACCTTGACTCTCCTCTCCGAAACGGACTCGAACTGAAACGACTGGTCGACTCCGTGGTACCGAATCCGGGTATCACGGGAACCGGACCCCCTCGCTTCAACTTCGGGCCGAGCGGGGCGGGACAAAAGGGGGAGCACCCAGATGGCGATGGATCTGAGTGGAAAGACGGCGGTGATCACGGGGAGTACGAAGGGGATCGGCCGCTCGGTCGCCGAAGCCATGGTGGCGGCAGGTGGGTCGGTCGTGATCGCGAGCCGGACGGCCGGGGACGTGGCGGCGGCGACGGCCGCGCTGAATGAACAGGGGCCCGGCCGAGCACACGGAATTCCCTGTGACGTGCGGGACCGGGAGGACTGCGAGGCGCTGATCGAGGGCGCCGTCGAGGCCTTCGGGGGCATCGACATTCTCGTGAACAACGCGGGCCTCGGGCGCTTCGCGAAGATCCAGGAGATGGAAATCGAGAGCTGGGACACCCAGATCCGGACCAACCTGGACGGGGTCTTCTACTGCTCACGGGCCGCGGTGCCCCACCTGATCCGCAAGGGCGAGGGGTGGATCATAAACATCGGCTCGCTCGCCGGCCGCAACGCCTTTTCGGGCGGCGTGGCCTACAACGCGACCAAGTTCGGGCTTCTCGGGATGACCGAGGCGATGATGCTTGACCTGCGCCACGAGGGGATCCGCGTGACCTGCATCATGCCGGGCAGTGTGAACACTCACTTCTTCGAGGGGGGACCGCACCCCGAGCACGAGTGGAAGCTCCAGGGCGAGGACCTGGCCCGTCTGGTCATGGACCTGCTCGCCTTTCCGCCCCGCGCGCTGCCTTCGAAGATCGAGATTCGCCCGAGCCAGCCCCCTCGGAAGTAGGGGCGGAGCCCCGGGGCTGGCGGACCCGGCGCCATTTGCCGAGAATCCTTTGGCCCAAGGGTGAGCGGCCTGCGGGCGAGCACCGTCCGGCGGCGCTCGCCTGAAGGCAATCCGAACCCATTCGAACCCAATGCGAACCCAACCGAAGCAGAACGGAGGCAGATCCATGGCGGAGGACTTCCGCGTCGAACGTGATTCCCTCGGAGAGGTTCGAGTACCGGCCGACGCCCTCTACGGGGCACAGACCCAGCGGGCCGTCGAGAACTTCCCGATCAGTGGACAGCGCTTCGGGCGCCGGATGATCCAGGCGCTCGGGATCGTGAAGGAGGCCGCGGCTCGGGCGAATGCCGAACTGGGCACCCTCGACCCGGTGGTGGCCGAGGCGATCGCGAAGGCCGCGTCCGAGGTGGCCGACGGGCGCTGGGACGGGCAGTTCCCGGTCGACATCTACCAGACCGGGTCGGGGACTTCGACGAACATGAACACCAACGAGGTCGTGGCCCGGCTGGCGACCCGGACCCTTCTGAACGAGGGCGCGGCACCCGAGGACGGTCCGGTTCACCCGAACGATCACGTCAACTTCGGACAGTCCTCGAACGACGTGATCCCGACCGCGGTCCACGTGGCCGCCCGGCTCGCCCTCGAAGAGGATCTGATCCCGGCGCTGGAGCGTCTCCACGCCGCCCTGGCCGAGAAGGCCGAGGCCTTCGACGAGGTGATGAAGTCGGGCCGCACGCACCTGATGGATGCCACCCCGGTACGCCTGGGGCAGGAGTTCGGCGGGTACGCGGCCCAGGTCGAAAAGGGGATCGGTAGGGTGCGCCGGGGATCCGAGGAGCTGGCCGAGCTCGCGCTGGGGGGAACTGCCACCGGCACCGGCATCAACACCCACATCGAGTTCCCGAAGAGGGCGATCCAGGGCATCAACGGGCTCACGGGACTGACCTTCGTCGAGGCCTCGAACCACTTCGAGGCGCAGGCGGCCCGCGACGCCCTGGTCAACGCGCACGGGGCGCTCAACACGCTGGCGGTGTCGCTGATGAAGATCGCCGACGATGTCCGCTGGCTCGCCTCGGGACCGACCTCGGGGCTCTCCGAGATCTCGCTGCCCGCGATCCAGCCCGGCAGCTCGATCATGCCGGGCAAGGTGAATCCGGTGCTGAGCGAGGCGCTGATGATGGTGTCGGCCCGAGTGGCGGGGAACCAGACCACGCTGACGGTGGGAGGGGGGCGGGGCAACTTCGAACTGAACGTGATGATCCCGGTCATGGCGCACACCTTCCTGGAGTCGACCGAGATTCTGGCGGGCGCGGTGACGGCCTTCACCGAGCGCTGCGTAGAGGGGATCCGGGCGAACGAGGAGCGGGCGCGCGAGCTCCTGGAGCGCAACCCGTCGATCGCGACCGCGCTCAACCTGCACATCGGATACGACAAGGCTTCGGAGGTGGCGAAGCAGGCGGCGCGCGAGGGCCGGTCGGTGCGCGACGTGGTGAGCGAGCTGAGACTGCTCCCCGAGGACCGCATCGACGACGCGCTCAATGTGCGGGAGATGACCGAGCCCGGGCTTCCCGAATCGGGGGAGTGAGGCGATGAGCGAGGGGATCGAGTTCCAGGGCGGCGGCGCCGGTGCATCGTCCGAGGGAGGAGAGTTCGCGGGTGTGGCCGACGAACTGGGTGCACACGTCTCGGTCGCCGGCGGGGTGCAGATGGCGCCGGAGCGAGCCCGTGCGATCGAGTCGCTGAACCTGCAGCTGTTCACCAAGCAGCCGAACCGATGGGCCGAGCCCGAGATCGATGAGGTGAAGCGCTCGGCGTATCGGGCGGCGTGGAAGGAGCATGGGATCCGGGTGGCGGGCTCGCACGACTCGTACCTGATCAACCTCTCGTCGCCGAAGCCCGAGCTGTGGGAGCGCTCCTTCGACTCGTTTCGAAAGGAGCTGGAGCGCTGCGTGGCCCTGGAGCTCGATTTTCTAGTCACGCATCCGGGGAATGCCACCGACGGAGACGCCGATTCGGGGATCGCACGGAACGCCGAGGGGGTCGCCCGAGCCCTCGAAGAGGTATCGGGGCCGACGAGAGTCCTCCTCGAAATCACCGCTGGCTCGGGCACGTCGGTCGGGGGGAGCTTCGAGTCTCTGGCCCGGATTCTCGAGGGGATTCCCGAACCCCAGCGGAGTCGGGTGGGGATCTGCTTCGACACCTGCCATGCCTACTCGGCGGGCTACGACCTGGTCGGGGACTACGACGGGGTGTGGGCGGCCTTCGACGACCTCCTCGGGCTCGAGCGGCTCGGACTCTTCCACCTGAACGACTCGAAGCACCCCTTCGGCTCGAACAAGGATCGGCACGAGCACATCGGCGAGGGGTCGCTCGGCGAGGCGCCCTTCCGGCGGATCATGACCGACGAGCGGTTCATGGAGATTCCGAAGGTGCTCGAGACGCCCAAGGGCGACGACATGGTGACCCTCGACCGGAAGAATCTGGCGCGGCTGCGGGGGTATCGGGGGGGCGCCTGACCGAAGCCTTCCGATCTTTCTCTCGCCACCCCGGCCGCCATGCCCTCCACCCGTCGCATCCCGCTGCTGATCGCCTTGATCGGCGTCCTCGCCCTGTCCCTCTGGCAACTCCGGGCGGATGAGCGGGGGATCGTGCGGGAATCCCTGCACGTGGGCGAGACCCCGGTCACGGTGTATCGCGGAGGGCTTGACGAACCCGCCCCGGTGATCCTGGTGGCCCATGGCTTCGCGGGGTCCCGACGCCTCATGGAGCCCTTCGCCCTGGCGCTCGCGGGAAGCGGATACGTGGTGGTGACCTACGATTTCCTGGGGCACGGGCGGCACCCCCTGCCCATGCGGGGGGATCTGGGCGAGCAGGACGGGACGTCGGCCCTCCTGATCGAGCAGACGGCCGAGGTGGCCGAGATGGCGCTCTCGCTTCCGGGGGTGGAGGGAGGGCTGGCGCTGGTGGGACATTCGATGGCTACGAACATCCTGGTGCGATACGCCCAGGAGGACCCCCGGGTGAGGGCCACGGTGGGCGTGTCCCTCTTCGCTCCCACCATCGACGCGTCCACCCCCCGGAATCTCCTGGTCATCGTGGGGGCGCTGGAGGGTCGACTCGAGGCCGAGGGCCGCAGGGTCGTGGCCATGAGGACCGGCGGGGACTCGGAGTCGGTGGCGTCCTTCACCACGTATGGCGACCTCTCCGACGGCAGTGCCCGGCGACTGGTGGTCTCCCCCCGGGTGGAGCATGTCGGGGTACTCTACAGCGCCACCACGCTCGACGAGACGCGGCTCTGGCTGGACGGCGTCTTCGAGTGGGAGGGCGTGGATCCGATCGCGAATCGAGCGCATGGTCGCGGGCTGTGGATCGCGCTGCTCATGGTCTGCGTCTTCCTGCTGGCGCGTCCACTGGCCACCCTGCTCCCCCGGGTGGCCCCCACTCCCGGAGGTGCCGATGCGACGTGGAAGCGCCTGCTCCTGGTCGCCGGGCTCCCGGCGCTGGTCACGCCCTTCCTCCTGCGTCCGCTTCCCACCGGATTCCTTCCGGTCGTGGTGGGCGACTACCTGGGGGTGCACTTTCTCGCCATGGGGCTCTTCACCGCCGCGCTGCTCTGGTGGACCGGGGGACGGCCCCGCATGGGGCGGGTGCTGGAGCTGGCCGGGGTCCGGGGGCCGGGGGCGTTCCGGCTGGCGCTGGGGGCGGGGGGGATGGTGGCGTTCTTCCTCGTGCTGATGGCCTGGCCCCTGGACCGCTTCTTCACCTCGTTTTTCCCCGTGGCCGAACGCATTCCGCTGATGGTCGCCGTGCTGGTGGGGGTCCTCCCCTACTTCCTGGCGGACGAGTGGCTGACCCGCGGCACGGATCCGCGGCGAGGTGCCTACGCCTTCACCAAGGTTCTCTTCCTTCTCTCGCTGGCCCTCGCGGTGGCACTGGACTTCCAGGCCCTCTTCTTCCTGATCATCATCTTCCCGGTGGTCCTGATCTTCTTCGTGGTACACGGCCTGTTCAGCCGCTGGGCGTTCCGGAGTACCGGTTCTCCACTGGTCGCGGGGCTGGGAAACTCCATGGCCTTTGCCTGGGCGATCGCGGTGACCTTCCCGATGTACGCCGGCGGGTAAGGTGGGGAGCGGACCCTCCGGGTGCGAGAGGCTGTGGCCCCCCCGGCTCTTTGCGTGCCGAGGGGAGGGTACTTATATTGGATGTCCGGACGCGTTGGCAGGGCATCATTATTGAGCCAACACAAAAGAAGCCGGGACTGACTCTCGCAGCCGCCGTCACGCCTTTTCGAAGGACTTCGAACGCTGGGGGGAGGTCACCACTCGTTTATCCCGGGCTTCAATAACACCCCTGCCACGTGGTTCCGGAAGTCGGCATCCTTTCGAGGGTGCCGGCTTTTTTTGTGTCCGGCATGGGTGACCCAAGCCTGGACGCACTCCACCTCGAGGCCGGGCCGCTCGGTGTGGGACGAGAGCGATTGGCGGGCGGGGGTGCGTGCGGTCGTTCGCGGGTTGGGGGCGAGCGGCTGCGAGCGGCCCTCACTTCGCGGGCGGGAAGGAACCGTCGCGGGCGGGAGGGAACCGTCGCGGGCGGGAAGGAACCGTCGCGGGCGGGAGGGAGCCGTTTCTCCCCACTGGACGGCTCGTTCGTGGACGCTGGCGTTCCAGGGCGTCGTATAGACCGCGAACTCCACAACCGTCGATTTTGGCGAGGAACGCTTGTGGATTCCGGCTCATATACAACCCGTTCCGATGACACCGTCCCGCGAAGACCCCATCCGTGTGGACTTCCGGTTCCAGGCATCGTCGTGGCTCGGAAGGTCGCGTACACTCCGCGGAGGCATGCTCGGCCATGACGTCGCGAAGCTGGATGTCCCACCCCCGAACCCTGGTGCGTTGAGTCCCCCCCACCGTGCGCTGCGTGCAGGAATCGACTTACCTTGGATGAAGAGCACGAGACGGGGGCATGTTCCGATCGCCCTCGGTCACCCTGCGGTCGAGCGAGGTGCGATGTTCGAACTGAAGCTCCTGGGCGGCGCGACGGTGCACGACAAAGCCGGTACGCTTTCGGGGCCGGCGAGCCATCGACACTCCCTTGCGCTCCTGTCGCTCCTGAGCTGTGCTCCCGACCTGACGCTCAGCCGGGGAAAACTCACCGGCTTCCTCTGGCCGGGGTCCGCGGAGAGAGTGGCTCGAAACCGTCTGAACACCGGGGTCCATCGTCTGCGCAAGGCGTTGGGCGGCGACGTTCTCCTCTCCGTCGGCGGGGGCCTTCGGTTGAACGCTCGGCGGATCCGCAGCGACGTGGGGCAGTTCCGCGTGGCTCTCGAGGCGGGGGAGTCGGAGGCTGCGGTCGCACTCTACGCGGGGCCGTTTCTGGACGGGTTCTGGCTGCGGGATTCGCCGGAATTCGAGCAATGGGCGGAGCGGGAGCGGGATCGACTGCGCCGCGGCTACCGGGAGGCCCTCGAGGCCCTCGCCATGGGGGCCGAAGAGCGCAAGGAGGCGATGCTCGCCGTTCGGTGGTGGCGAGAGAGGGCCCGCGAGGACCCTCATGACGCCCGGGTCACGATCCGGCTCATGAATGCGCTGGCGGCCGCAGGAAACCGCGCGGAGGCCCTCCGGGTCGGCCAGGAGCACCTCGAGGCCTTCGAGGCGGAGTTCGAGGCGGAGCCCAGCGCCCGGGTGCGAGCGCTCACCCGGGAGTTTCAGGGGGAGGCGTCGGGCCCGGGAGGTGATCGACTCTCGATCGCCGTCCTTCCTTTCGAGAGTCTCGGGGTCGACCAGCCCTCCACCCTCGCCGAAGGGCTTCATCACGATCTTCTGACCCGGCTCTCGAGTGTGACGGCTCTGAGCGTGACGTCACGGACCTCGGTGCTCCGGTACCGCGGAACCAGCGTGCCCCTCCCCGAGATCGCCGGGGCCCTTGGGGTGGGGACCATCGTCGAGGGAGCCGTGCAGCAGGTGGGGGATCGCGTTCGGTTGAACATCCAGGTGATCGACGCACGAAGCGACGGGCATCGGTGGGCGGACACCTTCGATCGGGAGTTGACCACGGAAAACCTCTTCGAGATCCAGAGCGAGCTGGCAGAGACGATCGCGCAGCGGCTTCGAGCCGAACTCACCCCTCATGAGAGGGCGCGGATGACGCGAGGGGCTCCGACCGGCAGCCTCGAGGCCTACCGGCATCAGCAGGAGGGACGGCTGCGCCTCGATAAGCGGACGGACGATGGGATGCGGCGAGCCGTGCGTCACTTCCGTCGCGCGATCGCGGAGGATCCGGACTACGCCCTGGCGTGGGTTGGACTCGCAGATGCGCTCACCCTTCGCTACGAATACGGATACGCGGGGGCTGACGAGACCTTTCCGGAGGCCACGTCCGCGGTCGAGCGAGCGCTGGCGCTGGACCCCGAACTCGCGGCGGCGCACGCCTCGCGTGCCCTGATGCACGAGGCCCGTCACGAGGGGCCACCGGCGATCCACGGATATGCTCGCGCGGTGGAGCTTGAGCCCAGCCATGCCGACGCGCACAACTGGATGAGCTGGACGTATCAGCTTCTCGGCCGGGGAGAGGCCGCCCTGGAGTGCTCTCTGCGAGCGGTCCAGCTGAATCCCCTCGCGCCCGAAGTCGTGGGGAACCTGGCGGCGACCCGTCTGGTCACCGGCGACCCCGAGACCGCGCTGCGGGAGGCGCGCCGGGCCCACAGGCTTCAGCCCGACGAAACGTCGGCAGCCTTCTACGAGGCGCACGCCCAGCTGGCCCTCGGAGAGCCTGACGAGGCCAGGAAGCTCCTCGAGGGGCTGCTCGTGCCCTGGGCCGGCTCCGGGCCACTCCTCGCGCTCGCGATGATTCACGCCACGTCGGATTCGAAACCCGAGGCCCGCTCCCTTTTCGGCCGCCTCGCCGAGGCCGGCGACACCTTCGGGGTGGGAATGGTGCACGCCACACTCGGAGAGCGGGAGCGTGCATTCGCGGCGCTGGAGCGGGTGGAGCGATGGGCCTACTGGCCCACCCTCGCCATGCACTTCCACTACCGGGACATGCTCGGGGACTTCTGTGAGGATGCACGCTTCCGGGCCGTGCTGGAGCGGGTGCGCCGTCACTGGGGACTGAATCCGGACGGCAGCTTCCCGGCCTGACCGGGAGGGCCCCAGCACACGCCCCACCCGCTCTCTCCTTTCACCCCGTCCCGGGCGAGGTTAGAGTGGTCGACACTCAAACGACATCGCCGACGATCCCGTCACGCACACCCCGAACCCCGCTTCGCCATGACCGTGCTTCATCGCTTCGCCACGATCCGCCCGCTCCTGCGTCCGGTGTCCCAGCGCGCGCTTCACCCGGTTCTCGCCCTTGCCCTGGCAGTGCTACTCGTATCCGCCTCGGGGGTGGGCGCCCAGCAGGCCCAGCCCGCCGCTCAGATGACCCCGGACCCCCACGAGCAGCCGCACTTCACCCTCGAGGAGCTCTTTCCCGAGGGCCAGCGGTTCAGCGCCGACATTCCCTCGCCGCAGGAGTTCCTGGGCTACGAGATCGGGACCCACCACACCCGCCATGATCAGATCGTGGCGTACTTCCGCGAGCTGGCACGGCTCTCGGACCGGGTCAGCTACCAGGAGATCGGTCGCACGGTCGAGCACCGCGTCATGCCGGTGATCACCGTCACCTCGCCCGCCAACCACCAGCGCCTCGACGAGATCCGCCAGACGCACCTGCGGGCGCTCGATGCCGACTCCGGCCCGGTCCCCGCCGCCGACCGCCCGGTCATCGTCCACCTGGGCTACGGGGTGCACGGCAACGAGACGTCGTCGTCGGAGGTCGCGATGCTCCAGGCCTACTGGCTCGCCGCCTCGGAGCTCGACGAGGTGGCCGGCTACCTGGCCGAAGGGGTGTTCCACATCGAGCCGGTCCTGAACCCGGACGGCCGCGACCGGCACACCCACTGGGCCAACATGCACAAGTCGGATCCCTTCGTGGCGGATCCCCTCGATCGGGAGCACAACGAGGTCTGGCCCGGGGGCCGCACGCACCACTACTGGTTCGACCTGAACCGCGACTGGCTCCCCCTGCAGGCGCCCGAGAGCCGGGCGCGCATCGACTTCCACCACCAGTGGCGCCCCAACGTGGTCACCGACTACCACGAGATGGGCACGAACAGCACCTACTTCTTCGAGCCGACGAAGCCCGAGGGCTCCTGGAATCCCCTCCTTCCCGAGGAGCTCTACACCGACATCACCCTGCGCTTCGCCGACTACTGGGCGGAGTCGCTCGACGAGCTGGGATCGCTCTATTTCACCAAGGAGGTCTTCGACAACACCTATCCCGGATACGGCTCCACCTACCCCAACTTCCTGGGCGGACTGGGCCTCGTCTTCGAGCAGGCCAGCGCGCGCGGTCACCTGCAGAGCAGCTCGCATCACGGGGAGCTCAGCTTCGGCTTCGCGATCCGCAACCAGCTGCGCACCTCGCTGGCGACCGTCCGCGCCTCGGTCGAAGAGAAGGAGCGGCTCCTCGAGTACCAGCGCGACTTCTACCTGGGCGGACTCGCCGAGGCCGGAGACTTTCCCGTCCGCGGATGGGTCTTCGGAGAGGACCGAAACGCCTCGCTGAACCGCGAGTTCCTCGACCTCCTCCTGCGCCACCGGATCGAGGTCTACGAGGTCGGCGCCGACACCGAGGTGGGGGGCGAGAGCTACCGGGCCGGAGGGGCCTGGGTCGTACCCGTCGAGCAGCCCGGCTACCGGATGGTCCGGTCGATCTTCGAGCGGACCGACAGCTATGCCGACAGCGTCTTCTACGACGCCTCGACCTGGACGATGAGCCTGGCCTACGGGATCCGGCACGATGAGCTCACCGGCACCCTTCCGCTCGGGAGCCTCGTGGAGGACGTTCCGGCGCCCGAGGGGCTCGGGGCGGTCCCCCGGGCGTCGTACGCCTACCTTCTGGACTGGAGCGACTACTACGCGCCGCGCGCCCTGCAGTACCTGCTTGCCCGCGGGGTGAGGGCCGAAGCCTCGCTCCAGCCCTTCACTGCGAGCACGAACCTGGGCGCGTACGAGTATCCCGCCGGCTCGATCTCGATTCCCCTGCAGCTCCAGTCGGTGGAGCCCGACGAGCTCCACGCACTGATCCTCGAGGCGGAGATGCGCTCCGGGGTCCCCTTCCAGGCGACCGAGACCGGCTATTCGCTCGCGGGGATCGACCTGGGGAGTGGCAACGTGCGTCCGATGACGCCTCCACGACCGCTCATGATCGTGGGGAGCGGGGTGTCGGCGAACGAGGCCGGGCAGATCTGGCACCTGCTCGACACGCGGGTGGACCTGCCGATCACCAAGGTCGACCGCGATCAGGTGGGCCGGATCAACTTCGACGAGTACACGCACGTGGTGCTGGCCTCGGGCAACTACAACTTCCTGAGCGAGGGGCAGCGAGAGGATCTGCGCCGCTGGCTGCAGCGCGGGGGGACGCTGGTCGCGATCCGTTCCGCGGCGAACTGGGCGGTGGGGCAGGGCTTCGCCCCGCGGATCGCCGCCGATCGAGAGGGCGCCGGAGACCTCCTCCCCGACGATTGGGAGGACGTGCCTCTGGGCCGACGCGACTGGGCCGATGCCGGGGTGATCTCGGGCGCCCAGCAGATCGGGGGCTCGATCTACGAGGCCGATGTCGACATCACCCATCCGCTCGGCTTCGGGCTCCACCGAAGGACCCTTCCCGTCTGGCGCGATCACAGCTTCCTGTACCCGCCGGCCTCGAACCCCTACAGCACGGTGGTGCAGCTCACCGAGGACCCGCACCTGAGCGGATACATCTCGGAGCGGAACCTGGAGCGGCTCCGGGGGACGGCGTCGGTGCTGATCGACCAGGTGGGGGGCGGAAGCGTCCTGCTCTTTCTCGACAACCCGAATTTCCGCGGCTACTGGTACGGGACGAACCGCCTCTTCCTGAACGCCCTCTTCCACGGGTCGTACAGCTCGGTGCCGGGCGCGCCGTGGTGAGACCGGGCGGGATCGGACCGGGGCCCGGCGCAGCGAGCAGTGCTGGCCGGGTCCGGTCCGGAATCGGGGTCAGCGGGAGCCGAAGGGGGAGTGGAACGACGAGCGGTCGCGCTCCGCGGCGGGCCCGTCGATCTCGACCCCGCTGCACACCGGCACCAGGTCGTTCACCGTGAGCGAGGTTCGACCGAAGATGAAGGTCAGGTCGAAGTCCTCGTCCTGCAGCTCGGCCCTGAGAGTGTCGGCTCCGTCGAGGATCATCCGGTAGGTGAAAGTCTCGTCGTCATCCAGGTCGAGGAAGGTCCACCGGTCCCCGTCGATCTCGACCACGACCACATTCGCCACGTACACCTCGAAGCACGAGCCCAGGTCGTCGACATCCCAGAAGAGGTCCGGGGGCTGGAAGACGAACAGGTCGGGGGTGTCCGCCCCCGGGAACTCCACGACCTCGAGGTAGCTCCAGACCCCGAAGAGCCCGTCGTAGTCGTCGGAGAAGATCTGCACCCTTCCCAGCGCGGTGGTCTGGTCCTCGAGCACCACGATGTCGTCCACTTCGATCGGCGAGAAGCCGTCGGCCCGGATCGTGGCCGTGTAGGTGCCCTGGGGAAGTCTCAGGCTGAATTCGCCATTGGCGTTCGTGGTCGTGGCTCGCCCACCGCTGAAGTCGACCGTGGCTCCTGCGATCACGGCTCCGGTCGCCCCGTTCAGGACCTGTCCGGTGACCGTGCCCACCGCGGTTTCGACGGTGACGCTGGTCGAACCACTCACCCCTTCGGCGGTGGCGGTGATCGAGGTCGTCCCGTCGGAGACCCCCTCGGCCCGTCCACTGTCGTCGACGCTGACGATCCCCGGGTCCGCCGAACTCCAGCTGACCGTCGGGGGGATATCGACAATCCGGTTCCCGTTCGCGTCCGACAGGATCGCCTGGAGCTGAAGCGTTTCCCCCTGCGCGAGCGTCACGGTCGAGGGGTTCACTTCGACCGAGGCGACCACCTGCCGGACCTCGACGGTCGTCTGCGCCGTGAGACCCTGCCACGAGGCGACCGCGGCCGCCTGACCGACCGAGACCGCGGTCACCTGGCCATTCGAGGCGACCTGGATCACCGAAGGATCGGTGCTCGACCAGCTCGGCGCCGCGGCGGGAAACGGGTCGCCGGTCGCGAAGACCACCGTCGCGGCGAGCTGGGTCTGGGCGCCGAGTGCGTCGAGGGTCACCGCGGCGTCGGCGACCTCGATCTGGTCGGGGACCGGCGCGAGGGCCAGCTCGACCTGTGCCGTCTCCCCTCGTTCGAGGGTGACCGACCGACCGGCCTCGAAGAGAGCCCGATTCTGCCAGAGGAGGGTGAGTTCGATCGCGACCGACTCCGAGTCGTTCTCGAGCTCGACCTCGAACTGGAGACGGGCCTCACCGTCGACGGGTGAGAAGCTTCGGGTTTCGCTCAGCAGCGTCCGCTCTCCGCTCAGAAGCCGGAGGCGGACCTGATCCGCGCGATCGAAGGCGGCCCCGGGATCGGCTGAGACCGAGGCGTATCCGCCGTCGAGGACTGCGGCACCGGCCGGATCGGCGTCGGGCACCTCGACGGTGATCGCGAGGGTGGCCGTCGACGGTGCGGGCTCGACCAGCAGCTCCGTACAGGACCCCGCGACCAGCGCCAGCAGAAGGACGATCAGGAGCGGCACTCCCCGGTACCGGATCGACAGGGCGGGAGAGTGGCTCATGCGGTGATCTCCGGGTCGGATGGGTCGCAGGTGGAAGGCTCGGGAGCGGAGCCGGACCGAACGGCTCGAAGAACGGTTCGTGAGGCCGACCACTCCATTCCCGAACGTAGGGGGGTGCCCGGCGGTCGGCAAGAAAGCCGAGGGTGGGTCGAGGGCCTCCGGCGAGACTCACTCAGGCGTGCTCGGTCGGGCGCCCCTCGTCCCGCCACCGATGGAAGCCACCTTCGAGGTTGATCACCTCGTCGAATCCCCGACGCTGAAGCAGCGATGCCGCGACCGCGCTGCGGCGCCCCGTTGCGCAACTCAGCACCACCGGTCGGTCGTCGGGGATCTCCCCGACGCGCTGCTCGAGCTCGCCCAGCGAGATGTGTCGGGCCCCCGGGATTCGTCCGTCGTCCCACTCGCGCTGCCAGCGGACATCGACGAGGTGCACGTCGCCGTTGCGGAGCTGGTCTTCGAGTTCCTCGGGGGTCGTGCGACCCACGGTCTGCAGGGCATTTCCGGCGCGAGCCCACTCCGAGATCACCGTGGTGGGCCAGTATCCCATCAGTCGGTCCAGCCCGATCGACGAGAGGTGCCGGGCGGCCTCGTGGACATCGGTCGGTCCCTCGGCGATCAGGTGGAGCGCTCGGTCGTAGGGCAGAAGCCAGCCGCACATCGTGGTGAACGATTCATTCAGCGGGATGTTCAGCACACCGGGAATGTGGGCGCCGGCGAAGGCGTCGGCCGGGCGCACATCGACCACGATTCCGTCGTCGAGCGCTTCCGCGAGGGTGTCGGGGGCGAGTGCCCTGAGCTCGGGCGGACCGCCGAGAATCGGGGGGCCGTCGCGATTGATCCGCTTCATCTGGGCGAAGTAGGCCGGGGGATCCGGCTGGCCACTCAGCACCCAGGCCACGAAGTCTTCTTCGCGGTCGTGGGCGAATGCGGGGTTGAAGCGCCGCTCGTAGCCGAGGGTCGAGCCGGGGACCGCGCCCAGTCCCTTGCCACAGGCGGACCCGGCTCCATGACCGGGCCAGATCTGAAGCCAGTCCTCGTGATGCGAGAAGCGTTCGAGGCTCTCGAAGAGCTGGCGGGCCCCGGCCTCCATCGTGCCCTCGACCTTGGCGGCCTTCTCGAGCAGGTCGGGTCGTCCGACATCGCCGACGAAGAGGAAGTCTCCGGTGAGGGCCCCCATGGGCTCGTCGGCACCGGCGGTGTCGGTGACCAGGAAGGTGAGGTGCTCCGGGGTGTGGCCGGGCGTATGAAGGACCTCGAAGAGGATGTTTCCGATCCGGAACGTGTCTCCGTCGAAGAGGAGACGGGCGCCGTCCCGATGCGCGAAGGCGTATCGCCAGTCCGAACCTCCCTCGTCGGAGAGGAGCATCTGCGCATCGACGCGGCGCGCCAGCTCCCGGGAGCCCGAGACGAAGTCCGCGTGGATATGGGTTTCGGTGACGTGGGTGATCGCCAGCCCCTCGGATCGGGCGGCCTCGATGTAGGGCTCCACCGCGCGGAGGGGATCGACGACGATCGCCTCGCCGGTGGCCTGGCACCCGATGAGGTACGAGGCCTGCGCGAGGGCCTCGTCGTAGAATCGCTTGAGAATCATGGGGTCGGCTCCCGGCTGGAGGGACATCGTGGTGACGAGTCGGTCGCAATCTCGGGCCACGGTTCTTAAATAACGCGCGGGACTGCAAAAGGCGAGCCTGATCGGCTACATTTCAGGGCTCGGGTACAATCATTTGCCCACCCTGAAGTCACGCGAAGTCACTCCGATCCCATCGAAGGGCTCCGGCCCGGTTCAGCCATGAATATTCGCAACATTGCCATTATCGCGCACGTCGATCACGGAAAGACCACCCTCGTGGACAAGATGCTCCGCCAGGCCGGGGTCTTTCGCGACAACCAGCACGTCGAGGATCGGGTCATGGACTCCAACCCCCTCGAACGCGAGCGCGGGATCACGATCCTCTCGAAGAACACCGCCGTCCAGTGGCGCGATACGAAGATCAATATCGTCGACACGCCCGGCCACGCCGACTTCGGCGGCGAAGTCGAGCGGATTCTTCGGATGGTCGACGGTGTGCTCCTCCTGGTCGACGCCGTCGAGGGCCCGATGCCGCAGACCCGGTTCGTGACCCGCAAGGCGCTCGAGCTGGGACTCATGCCGATCGTCGTGGTCAACAAGGTGGATCGCGACGCGAGCCGCACGGCCGAGGTCCAGGATGAGGTGCTCGAGCTCTTCTTCGAACTCGAGGCGTCGGACGATCAGCTGGACGCGCCCTTCATCTTCGCTTCCGCGCTCAACGGGTGGGCGTCGTCGGAAATCGGGGTGCAGGGAGAGGACCTCTCGCCACTCTTCGAATCCGTACTGGAGTTCGTTCCGGCGCCCACGGCGGACCCCGACGGTCCCTTCCAGATGCTGGTCTCGACGCTGGACCACTCTTCGTATGTCGGCCGGATCGGGATCGGTCGGGTCGAGCGGGGTTCGGTGTCGGTGGGCGATACGGTCTCGCTGCTCCCCTTCGGAGCGCCGGGTGAGGTCCCCGAGTCCGAGGCCAAGCGCTCGAAGGTGACGAAGCTCTTCTCCTTCCAGGGCCTGGATCGGGTCGAGGTCGATTCGGCCGAGGCGGGTGACATCGTGGCTCTCTCGGGGCTCGAGGGCGTCGAGATCGGCCAGACGCTCACGCACCCCGAGCATCGGGAGCGGATTCGCGGGATCAAGGTCGAGGAGCCCACGCTCTCGGTCGACTTCACCGTGAACAATTCCCCCTTCGCCGGGCTGGTGGGCAAGTACGTGACCACGCGGCAGCTTCGCGACCGCCTCTTCAAGGAGCTCGAGCGGAACGTGGCCCTGCGGGTCGAGGACACCGAACAGACCGATACCTTCAAGGTGTCGGGTCGGGGCGAGCTGCACCTGACCATCCTGATGGAGACAATGCGTCGCGAAGGCTACGAGTTCCAGGTGTCGCGGCCCCGCGTGATCGAGAAGAAAGGCGAGGACGGCACCCGGCTCGAGCCGTACGAAGAGATCCTGATCGATGTGCCGAGTGAGTTCGTCGGGACGGTCATGGAGAAGCTGGGACCCCGGCGGGGCGAGATGCTGGACATGCGTCCGGATGCGGCGGGCAACACCCGCCTGAAGTTCAGGATGCCGGCCCGTGGGCTCTTCGGGTATCGCTCCGAGTTCCTGACGGACACCCGTGGCGAGGGAATCCTCAACCACCACTTCCTCGAGTACGGGGAGCACGGTGGAGCGATCCAGGGGCGCAAGAAGGGGGTCCTGGTGGCCGACCGCGAGGGAGACGCGATCGCCTACGCCCTGTTCAACCTTCAGGAGCGGGCGACGCTCTTCGTGGCGCCGGGCGAATCGGTCTATACGGGGATGATCGTGGGTGAGCACGTCCGGCCCGGTGACCTCGACGTGAACGTTTGCAAGGGGAAGAAGCTTACGAACATGAGGGCCGCGGGTTCCGACGAGAATGTGAAGCTGGAACCGCCTCGTGAGCTGACGCTCGAGCTGGCGCTCGAGTTCATCGCCGATGACGAACTCATCGAGGTGACACCCGACGCGATCCGACTCCGCAAGAAGGAGCTGGATGCCAACCGCAGGAAGAAGGCTCACAAGGCGCTCGCGGCCCGGGACGCCTGAATCCCCGAGCTTACGGAGCCTGACCGATGATGAACGAGATCCGATATCGCGCCGCACCGACCTTCGACGAGATGCTCGAGGCGGTGCAGAGGAACCGGGACCTCTGGCACGGCGTGTGGCAGCGCGCGCGGCTTCCCGGGTGGGTGGAGTCGGCCGTGAGCGGGATCGACCGACCGGTCCACCTTCTGGCGCTGTCCGAGGACTGGTGCGGCGATGCCGTGAATTCGCTGCCGTGGGTCGCTCGCCTCGCCGAGGCATCGCCGGGGATCGACCTTCGGGTGCTGAGTCGTGACGAGAACGCGGACCTGATGGACGCGCATCTCACGAATGGAAGCTCACGGTCGATCCCCGTGGTGATCGCCTACGACGACGCCTTCGGGGAGATCGGCTGGTGGGGGCCGCGGCCGGCTCCCCTCCAGGCGTGGGTTCGGGAGGATGGGCTGAAGCTTCCCGGCGACGAGCGGTACCTCGAGGTGCGCAAGTGGTATGCTCGCGATCGGGGAGAGACGATTCTGTGCGAGGTCCTGGAGTTGATCTCGACGGAGAGGCCGGCCGCCTGCGCAGGGGTGCTCTGAGCTCGATGCCCACCCTCTTCAAGGATCTGGTTGCCGAGAACACGCACCCGCTGAACCTTCGAGACGGGGTGAGCGAGGCCGAGGTGGAGAGCTGGCGCCCGGCGCGGCCTCCCCTCTTCGAACTCTACATGCGGATGGCCGAAGAGCTGGCCAAGCGCAGCACCTGCCGGCGCCTGTCGGTGGGGACCGTGATCACCGACGCCCATCTCGAGAACGTCCTGGCGATCGGATACAACGGAAACGTGAGGGGCTTCCCGAACGACTGTGACGCCCCCACCCCCGGGGCGTGTGGCTGCATCCACTCCGAGATGAACGCGTTGGTGAAGGCTCCCGGGAGGGAGCGCGACAAGGTGGCCTTCGTGACCGCGTCTCCCTGCGTGATGTGCGCGAAGCTGATCGCCCAGGCGCGGATCTCGCACGTCTTCTACCGCGAGGCGTATCGGGATGCGACCGGCGTCGACATCCTGCGGCAGGCCGGAATCACGGCGGTGCACTACGATCGCTGGAAGGACGAGTGGCGGGGGTGACTCCGGACGACCGGCGCGGATGACTCTGGACGAGAGGCGCGGGTGACCCCGGACGACCGGCGCGGATGATCCCGGGGGGAGTGCGGGAGCCGGATCAGCCGCCTCGAAAGGACTCGGCTTCGGCCACCCGCTCGACCCCCAGGCTCCAGGCGGCCTCCTTGAGCGAGATGGAGTCGTCGTCGGCGCGAGTCGATACCTCCTCCCAGGCGGCCTTCATCCGTGACTCCAGCCTTCGTTCGACCTTCTCGAGCGACCACCGGTCCCCCGACCGGTTCTGAACCCACTCGAACCACGAGACCGTCACGCCCCCGGCGGACCCGAGGAGATCGGGGATCACGAGGACGTCGGCCTCTTGCAGGATGGGATCGGCGTCGGGAAGGGTGGGGCCGTTCGCGACTTCGAGCACGATCCCGGCCCGGACGCCCTCGGCCACCTCGGGGGTCAGCACGCCTTCGAGGGCGGCGGGGACCAGGGCGTCGATCTCGAGAGCCAGCAGCTCCTCGTTGGTGAGCGTGTCTCCCCCGTCGAGATCGGCGAGCGAGGCCCCCTGCGCCTTGTCGCGGGCGAGTGCCGCGACGTCGAGGCCCGACGGGTCGTGGCGCCCCCCCGAGGAGTCACTCACCGCCACCACGCGGATCCCCTGCTCGGCCAGCTCGAGGGCCAGGACGCGTCCGGCGTTCCCGAAGCCCTGGATCGCGACCCGGGCGCCGTCGGGGTCGACCCCGCGGCTCTCCATCGCGGCCCGAAGGACGATCGCGGCCCCCAGGCCGGTCGCCCGGTCCCGACCCCTCGACCCGCCGAGGGCCAGCGGTTTGCCCGTGACCACGGCCGGCTGGAGGGTCCCAGTGGTCGCCGCATAGGCATCGACGAACCAGGCCATGACCTGCTCGTCGGTGTACATGTCCGGGGCGGGCACGTCGCGGTCCGGACCCAGAAGGGGCGCCAGGGCGTGCACATAGGCCCGGGTGAGGATGCGGGTCTCCGGATCGTCCAGCTCCCTACGGTTCACCTCGATGCCACCCTTGGCGCCGCCGAAGGGAAGATCCATGACGGCGCACTTCCAGCTCATGAGCGCCGCGAGCGCCCGCACCTCTTCGAGCGAGACCGAGGGGGCATAGCGGAGACCCCCCTTCCCGGGGCCCCTGGCGTTGGAGTGCACTACACGAAAGCCCCGATAAACCTCGAGCTCGCCGTTCGCCCGAAGGACGGGCAGGGACACTTCGTGCTCCTCGCGGGAGCGGGAGAGGAGCATCCGGATGCCCTCGGGCAGCTCCAGCCGCTCCGCGGTGCGCTCGAAGTTCACCCTTGCTGCGCGGGCGAGTGGGCTCGCCTCCGAAGAGGCGCCCGAAGAGGCGTCTGGCGGGGTGTCGGACGCGGAGTCCGAAGGGGTGCTGGATGGGGCGTCGGACATTTCGGGGTGTCCCTGGGTTCGGGGTACGGGGCGGTCCCGCAGCTCAGGGCCGCGGAATCACCCCGTACCGTTCCAGTACCTCGATGGTTTCGTCGAGGGGGAGGGCCTCGGCTCGCCTCCCCATGCCCTCGACCGTGGTTGCCTTGAACAGCGAGTTTAGGATCGCCTCTTCGGTGGACTCCACGACGGCCTGGAAGAGAGCCGAGGTGCGGGCGTTGGGGAGATCCGCCATCATCGGCAGCTCCCGGCTCCCGTCCCGGCGGACCTCTGCGGCGGTCGAGAAGGCGATCACGTAGTCGCCGGAGCCGTTGCCGGCGAAGGAGCCGGTCCGGGCGAGTCCCATCATGGCGCGGGAGGCGAGGCGTTCGAGGTTCCGATCCGAGAGGGGCGCATCGGTGGCGATCACGATCATGATCGAGCCCGCCCCGTCCTCCTGGTCGAGCCAGCGTTCGTCTTCGGCCGCGGTGTCCGGTCCCCGGGCGGCCGGCGCTTCCGGGGCGTGAGCCTCGTCGCGCTCCACCGACCCCCGGAAGGAATACTGCCCCAGCTCGCGACCCACCGGGGCTCCATCCACGCTCAGGATCCCGCCGAAGTTCGACTGGACGAGCACCCCCACGTGATACCCCCCGAGGTCGACGGGAAGGATGCGCGAGGCCGTTCCGATCCCGCCCTTCCAGCCGAAGGCGCGGGTGCCGGTGCCGGCGCCCACGGAGCCCTCCATGACCGGACCGGTACTGGCGCCCTCGAGAGCGGAGACCACGGCGTCGGGGGTGATGGGGCGGCTGCGGATGTCATTGAGGCCCGCGTCGTTCGTCTCGCCCACGACCGGGTTGATCGAGCCCACGTTGTCCATCCCCTCGCCCGCCAGCATCCAGTCGACCATCGCATTGGCCGCCTGCCAGACGCACAGGGTGCAGGTGAGCAGGATCGGCGTCTCGAGCTCGCCCAGCTCTCGGACCTGCGTGATCCCGATCAGCTTGCCGAAGCCGTTGCCCACGTGGATCGCGGCCGGCACACGGTCGCGGAACAGATCGCCCCCGTGTGGGAGGACGGCGGTGACTCCGGTGTTGATCCGGTCTCCATCCTGAAGGGTCGTCTGTCCGACCTGCACGCCCGGCACGTCGGTGATCGCGTTCAGCGGCCCCGGCCGGAAGATCCCGATCTCGATCCCCAGCTCGCGGGCACGGGGCCGGGATGCCGCGTCGAGGGTGTCGGGGCGCATCGGGGTCACCTCGGCGACGGGTGTGGCCGGGCTGAGCGCCGGGGTCGCCGGCTCCGGCGCAAGTGTGCCGGGGAGCAGGGTGAGGGCGAGGGGCACGAGGACGGACTGCGCGGCGAACGAGACGGGCACGATAGGCCTCCCTGAGAGGATTCGACGGAGATGGGACCCGGTTCGCTCATCCGGGCCGGACGGTATCGAGCGCCATGAGGGCGAGCAGGAGGGGCTGGTAGGCGAGCGACGAGAGAAAGACCTTACGGACCGCTCCCGACTTTTGCATGTCGCCCAGGGCCTGGATGCTCCACCAGAGGACGGCGAGTCCCAGCACGATGGCACCCCCGAAGTAGATCCAGCCGGTGATGCCGATCAGGGTGGGGGCCAGGCTCACCGGAATCAGGATTGCGGAATACAGGACCATCTTGCCCCCGATCAGCCTGCCCTCAGGGTCGGGTGGCGAGAGGTAGAAGCCGGCCCGGCCGTAGTCCGCGCGCAGGAGCCAGGCGAGCGCGAGCACGTGGGGGAGCTGCCAGAGGAAGGCGATCGCGAAGAGGACCAGTGCGCCCAGGCTCACCCCTCCGGTGGCCGCGCTCCACCCGATCAGCGCCGGCATGGCTCCCGGAAAGGCCCCGGCGAAGGTGGCGAGATAGGAGCGCGACTTGAGTGGCGTGTACACGAAGTTGTAGACGACGGCCGAAGCGAGGGTGAGGAGCGCGGGGAGGCCTCCCACGGTGATCCACAGGTGGACGCAGCCGGCTACGATGAGGAGGAGCCCGAAGACGAGCGCCTCGAGGGGGGCCAGGCGCTGGGAGGGAAGGGGGCGGTTGCGCGTCCGCTTCATGCGCGCGTCCACCTCGCGCTCGATGTACTGGTTGAGCGCGAGGGCTCCGGCCGTGGCGACCACCGTGCCGATGAGGGTGTGGACGAGGGGAAGGAGCACGATCATCCCGGCGGCCCCGACATAGAAGCTCACCCCCGCAGTCATCATCACGAAGACGGCGATCCCGGGCTTCGTGAGCTCGTAGTATGCCCGCACCCGGTTGGTCGAGGGGCGGGCCTGTACGGTGGTTTCGGACACGATGGGGCCGGGGCGAGGGAGGCGCACTCTCGGAACAGGGCACCCCGAACTTCACCAAGGTGAAAATGGGACGCAAGCGGCGGGTGTTCATTGGCTGACGGGCTCCGAAGTCACCTCCATGTCACGCTGTGACGAAAAGTCCCGAGGTGGGGCCGAAGCGCTGGTCATTCCGTCTCAGGCCGGTTCGTGCGATGGGGCGGTTTCGGCTGGTCGGGGCGCCGGTTGAGCCCCTGCGATCGTAAAAGTTATGGTGATTCCCTGCGTGGAGGCCCGAGCGGCATCGACTTTGCCGTCATGCCCCGCTGCGGTCGAACCGAGTTACCGATCCTTCGAGGAGTGCGCGTATGTCCCGAACGTCACCCGGTACCGGGCAGCTGACGCTGGTGCTCGGCTTCTTCTTCGTATCGGGGGCCGCGATGGCCCTCGTGATCTGGCACACCCTGAGCGAGTTCCTGGCCGGTCAGCCGGTCGAGGGCGGACAGTACCTCCTGGCCATGGCGCTGATTGGAGTCTTCGTGGGGTTCGCGTGGCTCATGGCCCGATACATCCAACTCGTGATTCCTCCGTACCCTTCCCGTACCGACGACCCCGACAACGACGAGGTGAACCGGTGACCCCGGATTCAGAGCATAGCGAAGCGAACGCCTTCGAGGATTCGGCCTCCCGGCCCTCCTCGTCCGTCGATCCGGCCGGGCCGGTCACCGATGACGACGAGGAGCTTCCCCTCCCGACCGGCACCCTCTTCTTCATGATGATCTACCTGATGGTGATGGCCGGGATGTGGGGTGCGATCTACTTCGAATTCCTGGGGAGATGACGATGACGGTCGAACGCATCGAAAAGATCTTTCTGGGGCTCACGGCCGCCATGCTCCTGGTCTTTCTGGGGGCGCTCTTCTATTCGGCCTTCGGGATGGGGATGCACCTGCCCGACCGCGAGGGCGAGATCCTTCCGTCGGAGGTGCGAAACACCCCTCCCTTCGACGACCCGGGGGTGCGCGAAGTGGGTGACAACCAGTACGAGGTCGTCCTGATCGGCGCGGCGTGGTCCTTCACCCCGCGCGAGATCCGGGTGCCGGCCGGAGCCGAAGTGACCTTCATCGCCACCACGACCGACGTGATTCACGGCGTCCACATCGAGGGAACAAGGCTCAACTTCATGCTCATTCCGGGTCAGATCTCGAAGGTCACGTCGACCTTCCGCGAGCCCGGCGAGCACCTCATGATCTGCCACGAATACTGCGGGGCGGGCCACCACCTCATGTACGGAAGGGTGATCGTCGAATGAAAAATCCAACCGTAGCGAGTCCCGAGGGCTTCCAGCTTCCGGATTCACAGAGGCGGGTGATCCGCTGGATGATCTACCTGGCCTTCGGTGCCCTCTTCATCGGCATCATCAACGGGCTGGGTCAGGCGCTGAACTACGCCCGGGTCGACATCCTGCAGTACTTCCCCGGCATGCGGAACTACTACCAGGGTCTGACCGTCCACGGGGTGGTCAATGCGATCGTCTTCACCTTCGCCTTCGCGAACGGGTTCCTGGCGCTCACGACGAGTCGCGCGCTCGCGCGGCCCCTGAACACCCCGCTGCTCTGGGCCGTTCTCGGGACGATGGTGGCCGGGACGCTGCTGGCGGGTTACGCGATGGCCACCGGCCAGGCCTCGGTCCTGTACACCTTCTATCCGCCGCTTCTCGCGCACTGGAGCTTCTACGTCGGCCTGGCTCTGCTCGTCGTGAGCACGTGGCTCACGGCGATCCTCCTGTTCGGCGCGCTCCGGGGGTGGCGAAAGGAGAACGAGGGGAAGCGGATTCCCCTGATGGCCTTCATCTCGGTGGCGACGTACGCGATGTGGACCCTCGCCTCGCTCGGGATCGCGATCTCGGTCGTGGGACTCCTGATCCCCTGGTCGCTGGGGCTGATCGCGCATTCCGACCCCCTGCTGAGCCGGACCCTCTTCTGGTACTCGGGGCATCCGATCGTCTACTTCTGGCTACTGCCCGCGTATGTCTCGTGGTACGTGATGGTTCCCCGGCAGGCGGGGGGAACGCTGTTCAGCGACCCACTCACGCGGGTCGTGTTCATCATGTTCCTCCTGCTCTCGATCCCGACCGGGTTTCACCACCAGTACACGGATCCGGGGATCAGCGGGGGAATGAAGGCGCTGCACGGGGTGCTCACTTTCGGGGTGTTCTTCCCGAGCATGGTCACGGCCTTTTCGGTCATGTATGCCCTCGAGATCGGGGGACGCAGGCGCGGGGGCACGGGGCTCGCCAACTGGTTCCTGAAGCTCGACTGGAAGAATCCCGCCCTGGTCGCCCAGATCCTGGCGATGCTGACCTTCACCCTGGGAGGGATCACCGGACTGATCAACGCTTCGTACAACCTGAACCAGGCGATCCACAATACCGCATGGGTGCCCGGTCACTTCCACATGACGGTGGGTTCGGCGGTGACCATGTCCTTCATGGGGATCGCCTTCTGGCTGATCCCCTACCTCAACCGGCAGGAGCTCGTGGGACGCGGGCTGGCGCTGGTCTCCCAATGGGTCTACTTCTTCGGGGTTCTGGTGATGGCCCGAGGTCTGATCTCGGGGGGACTCGACGGAATGCCCCGCCGGACCGAGATGCTCGAGGCGCCGTACTCGAAGCCATCGTGGGAGCTCGCCGGGATGCTCACGGGGCTGGGGGGGACGCTGATGTTCGTCGGAGGAATGCTCTTCTTCGCGGTCCTTATCGCCACCGTGCTCTTCGGAAAGAAGACCGACACCCCCGAGGACATTCCCTTCACCGACACGCATCAGCCTCCCGCCACGACCGGCTGGGAGGTCAAGCTCGACAGCTTCCGGTACTGGCTGATCGCCGCGATCGTCCTGATCCTGATCGCCTATGGGCCCTTCCTGGCCCAGTATCTGCCCGGAAACTTCACCTCGACCGGGTACCGCTTCTTCTGACCGGGAGCCCCGCGAGTGGGCGCCCGTGGGGCGTGGGGGAGGGCTCCGGGGCGACCGGTGTGTGCGGCGTGACCCATTGACCGATGGTTGGTGTACACAGAGGGGTCCGGGGGAAACCTCCGGGCCCCTCTGCCCGTATCTGCGGTGCAGAGGCGAGTGTGGCGTGGTGGAAGGACTGTGCACCCCGGGGGGATCGGCATGGCAGAAAAAAAGCCCCAGAATGTGGCCCGGGCGGTGCACCTGTCTGCGCGCGAGCGCCGGAAGAGGGAGCGGAAGATCTGGCGGATCGGGTTCCTGCTCTCGGTGGTCGCGCACATCCTCATCTTCCTGATCGGCCCGAGCGCGTCGATGCCGGACTCGCCCTTCTCGGCCGCCGGTCCCCGTGCGCTCGACGACCAGGCCGCCCAGGGTGCGATGCAGACGCTCGCGCTCAGCTCGGCCCCGCCGGACGCGGCCATTCCCCCGCCGACCCCGGTCCCCGACGTCGAGATTCCCCCCCCGGAAGAGATCGAGGTCGAACCCGAGGCGGTTCCCGAGGTCGAGGTCGAGGAGCCCGAGGTTCCCCTTCCGGGGGTCGGGAGCACCGATGGGGATGATGCGGCGGACGAGGGCGACGCCGGACTCCCCGAGGCGACGGGCGCCGGCGACGGAGGTTCGGCCGACGAGGGCCTCTTCCGAGTCGTGCCCCCCGTTCCGAGGGGCGTGATCCTTCCCCCGGATCCCGCCTCGGATCTTCGCGGCGCCCAGGTCGATGTCTGGATTTTCGTCGACGCCGAGGGCCGGGTCGTCGCCGACTCGATCCGCGTCGATCCGGTCTCGTCCGACCGCCGGTACAACGAGGAACTGCGTGAAGTGATCGCGAGCTGGAGTTTTCGCCCGGCCCGCAGGGGCGAAGAGCTCGTCGCCACCTGGTTCAACTGGTCGATCTCATACTGACGCATCGAGCCGGACGGGGCCGGGGTGCTCTTTCCGACCGCGCCGGCGCACGATAGACTGAGCGGATTCATGTCCCCCGGTCCGTGCGCATCCGGGGGTCGTCCCGTACCCCGGCAACCGGCGGCCCGACCATGACCTCCCGCAGAGACTTCCTTCGGAATTCGGCCCTCATTGGGGGCGCCCTCTCCACCGGCGTGGTGCCGGGTGTCCTGTTCGGCGACACGCTCCGCCCGGGTCGCGAGGGCGTCGGCGGGGCCCTTCGGTCGGGGCCCCCACGCTCGCTTCGGATCCTGATCCTCGGGGGCACCGGCTTCATCGGGCCCCACCTGGTTCGCACGGCGGTCGAGCGGGGACACACCCTGACCCTGTTCAACCGCGGGCGGAGTGAACCGGGGCTCTTCGAGGAGTACTACGACGGCCTCGAAGGACTGATCGGGGATCGCAACGATGACGTGGCGGCGCTCGAAGGACGCGAGTGGGACGTCGTGATCGACAACTCCGGATACACCCCCGACCAGGTTCGGCTGACCGCGCAGCTCCTGAAGGACGCCGCCGGCCAGTACATCTTCACCTCGACGCGCGCCGTCTACGCCGGCTACACCGACCCGGTCATGGACGAGGACGCCCCGATCGGCGTGCCCGGGGTGCCGGAAGAGGAGTGGTCGGGCTATGGGCCGCTGAAGGCGCTCGCCGAGCGCGAGGTCGAGGAGGCCTTTCCCGGCGGCACCACCATCGTGCGCCCTCCGATCATCACCGGGCCCGGGGACCGCACGGACCGCTTCACCTACTGGTATCACCGGGTCGATGCGGGGGGTGAGGTGATCGCCCCCGGGGATCCCTCGGATCCGGTTCAGTACCTTGACGTGCGCGACCTGGTCGAGTTTTTCGTCCACCTGGCCGAACAGGGGACGACCGGCATCTTCAACCCCGAAGCGCCCGCGGCGCCCCTCAGCTCGGCCGAGTTCCTGTACGGGGTGCGGGCCAGCACGTCGAGCCCGGTGCGCTTCACCTGGATCCCCTGGGAGTTCCTCGAGGAGCGGGGACTTCGGGGCGGGAGCGAGATCCCCGGCTGGCGCAGCCCCACCGGCGACTGGCTCAACTACGGACGGATCGACAACACGAGGGCGCTCGAGGCGGGGATCCGCTTCCGCCCGCTCGCGGTGACCGCCGCCGATACCCTGGTGTGGTGGAAGGAGCATGCCACGTCGGAGCGGCCGAGCGCCGGGTTCAGCCGCGAGCGCGAGGCCGAGGTCCTGGCCGAGTGGGCGGCCGCCGGTGGGGCGGGCTGACCCGGGCCGGCGTCCGGAGCCGAGACTGCGCCGAGCGGGGTGATTCGGAGCGGGATTTCCCTTAAGTTCAGGGCATGATTTCTGTCTCCAATCTGGCCAAGTCCTACGGCGATCGAGTCCTTTTCGAGAATGCGTCCTTCCAGCTGAATCCGGGGGAACGCTACGGGCTGATCGGTGCAAACGGGTCGGGAAAGTCCACCCTTCTCAAGATTCTGGCGGGTGACATCGAGGCCACCGAAGGGACCCTCTCGATCCCCAAGCGGCTCCGGCTCGGCGTGCTCCGCCAGGACCAGTTCCGCTACGAAGAGGAGTCGATCCTCGGGGTCGCGCTCATGGGCAACCCCGAGCTCTGGGCCGCGATGGTCGAGAAGGAGGAGCTCCTGGCGAATGCCGACGAGCACTTCGACGCGGACCGGTTCTCGGAGCTGGAAGAGACCGTCCAGCAGCACGATGGCTACACGGCCGAGGCTCGAGCCGCGGCGATCCTCGAGGGGCTCGGGATTCCCTCAGAGGTCCATCGCGAACCGATCTCGTCGCTCTCGGGCGGCTTCAAGCTTCGGGTGCTCCTGGCGCAGGTCCTGGCGAGCGACCCCGACGTGCTCCTTCTGGACGAGCCGACCAACCACCTCGACATCCTCTCGATCAAGTGGCTCGAGGAGTTCCTGAAGGGCTTCTCGGGGCCGGTCGTGGTGATCTCGCACGACCATCGGTTCCTGGACACGCTCTCGACGCACATCCTCGATGTCGACTACCAGACCGTGCAGCTGTACCACGGCAACTACTCCCACTTCCGGCGGGCGAAGGTCGAGGAGCGGGAGCGGCGCGAAAAGGACATCGCCTCGCGCGAGAAGGAGATCGCCCACCACCAGAAGTTCGTGGACCGCTTCAAGGCGAAGGCCAGCAAGGCGCGGCAGGCGGGCAGCAAGGCCCGGATGATCGAGCGGATGGCCGAGGACATGGACGAACTCGCCCCGAGCTCCCGTCGGTATCCGACCTTCCGCTTCGACCAGCGCCGGAACTCGGGCCGCGAGGTCCTGAAGGTGGCCGGGGTGACGAAGGCCTTCGACGACAACCAGGTCCTCCACGGGGTCGACCTGACGGTGGAACGCGGCGACCGGCTGGCGATCCTCGGGCCGAACGGGATCGGAAAGTCGACCCTGCTGAAGATCGTGATGGGGGAGCTGGAGCCCGACGACGGTGAGGTGGAATGGGGCTACGAGACGCACCCGGGGTACTTCGCGCAGGACTACAAGGACCAGTTCCGCGGGCACACGGGAAGCGCCGAAGACTGGATCTGGGACGCCTGTCCGGACAAGGACCTGGGCTACGTGCGCGGCCGCCTGGGCCTGATGCTCTTTTCGGGAGACGAGCCGAAGAAGCCGCTCGACTCGCTCTCGGGAGGAGAGGCGGCGCGGCTAGTGTTCAGCCGGATCTCGATGGACCGGCCCAACGTCCTGGTGCTCGACGAGCCGACGAACCATCTGGATATGGAGTCGATCGAGGCCCTGGTCGAGGGGCTCAAGGCGTTCGAGGGGACGCTCATCATGGTCTCTCACGACCGATGGTTCGTAAACGAACTCGCGAGCCGGATCGTCGAGATCACCGCCGGCGGGGTGCGCGACTACCGGGGCACCTACGAGGAGTTCGTGGACCGGCACGGCGACGACCATCTCGATGCCGACCAGGTGATCCTGAAGGCCAAGGCCGAGAAGCGCCGCTCCAGGGATCAGGGGGCGCCGTCGAATGACGGGCGGGGTTCGGGGAATCGGAAAGGCGGCGCCGATCGATCCTCGAACCCGGACCGGGAGCGCAGGAAGCTCGAGAAGCGAAGCGGCGAGATCACCGAAAAGATCGAGGCCCGCGAGTCCCGGATCGAGGCGATCGATCGGACCTTCCTGGAGCCGGGATACTACGACCGGACCCCCGCCGACGAGGTGCGCACGCTGGAAGAGGAGCGAGCCCGTCTCCAGGAGGAGCTCGAGGAGCTGATGACCCGGTGGGAGCGGATCGAGCGGCAGCTTTTCGCCCTCGACTGACGCGGGCATCCGGCGGCGTGTCCTGACCCCCCGGGCCTGCAGCGACCGCTGGCCGGGCGGTGATCCTTGGCCGCCGAAGGCGCTTCCCGTAGCTTAGCCTCATGGCACGAGCGGCGCGAAGGATCCTCTGGGTCGACGACGAGATCGAAATCCTCCGGCCCCATCTGCTCTTTCTGGAGCAGAAGGGCTATCGGGTGGATGCGGTCGCCAATGGAGATGATGCGCTCGCGCTCCTCCGTGGCTCTCCCTACGACCTGGTCCTCCTGGATCAGCAGATGCCCGGGCTGAAGGGCCTCGAGGTCCTCGAGATCCTGCGCCGCGAGGACCCCCACGCGCACGTGATCATGATCACGAAGTCCGAGGAGGATCGGACGATGACCGAGGCGATCGGTCGACGGGTCGACGACTACCTGGTGAAGCCGACGAGCCCCATGCAGGTGCTCTCGGCCGTGACCCGCGTACTGGAGGGCTCCTCGATCCGCCAGCAGCAGGTGGCGCAGGACTTCGCGTCGCGCTGGCCCCGCCTGGGGCAGCTGCGCGAGGAGGTGCAGGGGCACGAGGACTTCTCGTCGCTCTACAGCGAACTGGTCGACTGGCACCTTCGACTCGAGGCGGCCGGAGAGGATGGTCTGCTCGACACGGTCGACTCGCTCTTCGCCGAACTGCGGCGCGACTTCGGACAATGGGTCCAGGAGGTCTATCCGGTCTGGATGGAGGATCGCGAGGGGTCCCCCCTCCTCTCGACCGACCTGGTCTCGAACGTGTTGGTCCCGCGCCTCGAAGGGGGCCCCGTGCTCTTCGTCGTCGTGGACTGCATGCGGCTGGACCAGTGGCGGGTCGTGCTCCCGAGCCTGACCCCGATGTTCGAGGTCGAGGAACTCCTCCACTACTCCATCCTGCCGACGGCGACGCCCTACTCCCGCAACGCCATCTTTTCCGGGCAGTACCCCGACGAGATCGCACGCGACCACCCCGGTTGGTTCGAGGGCATCGAGGAGGAGGGCAGCATGAACGCCTTCGAGGACCAGCTTCTGCGGGACCAGCTCCGCCGCGAAGTCGGTCGGGAGGTGTCGCTGCACTACGAGAAGGTGTTCTCGGACCGCGAGGGGGAGCAGCTGCGCGGGCGTGTGCAGTCGGCGCTGGGCTCCGGGGTCGAGGTGATCGCGCTCGTCTTCAACTTCATGGATCAGTTGATCCATTCCCGGTCGGAGTCGGCCGTCTTCATGGAGATGGCCCGCGACGAGCGATCGCTGCGCGAGCTGTCGCGCACCTGGTTCGAGCGCTCCGCGCTCCTGCAGATCCTGAAGATGGCGGCTGCACAGGGACTTCGCGTGGTTCTGACCACCGATCACGGTTCGATCCTGTGCAAGCGGCCCACGACGGTCTTCGCCCGCAAGGACGCGACCTCGAACCTTCGCTACAAGTTCGGCCAGGACCTGAGAGCCGAGAAGCCCGAAACCGTGTTTGCCACCAAGGAGCCGGCCGAGCTGCGGCTGCCCCCGGGACGGATGGGGATGAGCTACGTGCTCTCGCTCGAGGACTACTACATGGTCTATCCCACGAAGCTGCGTGAGTACCAGAGCCGGTACCGCGACGCCTTCCTGCACGGAGGGGCGACCCCCGAGGAGATGATCGTGCCGGTGGCCCTGCTCAACCCCCGCCCCCGGTGAAGCTCGACCCCCGCTCGGAGGCGGGACCCACGCTGAGTCCGGGCGGAAAGCCCTCTCCGACCACGATGCTGGGCCTGTACCTGCGGGTGCTCCGGTACCTGAGGCCCTACTGGGGGGTCTTCGGGATCGCGGTGCTGGCCTCGCTGATCTTCGCCGCGCTCGACGCCTTCTCGATGGCGCTCCTCATTCCGTTCATGCGGACGCTCTTCGCGCAGACGGACACCGCGGTGGAGGGGGCCGAGGTCGAGGGGGCGACGCAGGCGGCCGAAGGAGACGACCTGCTCGAGTGGCTCCTCGACGGGACGCTCGGGCGCTTCGTCGACATGACCGCGCCTCCCTCCGAGGCGATCCAGGGGATCATCATCTTCCTGCTGGTGATCTTCCTGGTCAAGAACGTCTTCGACTTTCTCAGGAACTACCTGGTGGCCTGGGTCGAACAGGCGGTGACCCGCGATCTGCGCAACGAGGTCTACGACCATCTCGTCGACCTGGACCTCGGCTTCTTCGGCCGAACCCGGGTCGGCCAGATCGTGTCCCGACTGACGCACGACGTGGAGCAGCTGCGGACCCTGGTGACGAAGGAGCAGTCGAAGATCATCTCCTCGGTCTTCGAGTTCCTCTCGGTCCTGGCGATCATGATCGCGATCTCGTGGAAGCTGACCCTGGTGTCGATCGTGGTGCTCCCGGGGATCTTCGCGATCTGGGGCCCCCTGCTGCGGCGGGTGCGCCGCGGAGACCGCACGATCCTGAACTTGGCGGGCGAGGTACACAGCCACATTCAGGAGACCCTGTCGGGCATTCGCCTGGTCAAGGCCTCGGGAGCCGAGGACCACGAGCGGAAGCGCTTCTCGAAGGTCACCTGGGCCTACTTCAAGGCCTTCATCCGGACCGAGCGATTCCGTGCCCTTTCGCACCCGATCACCGAGATGGTCGGTGCGCTGGGAACGGTCGTGATCCTCTGGTACGGTACCCGCCTCGTCCTGACCGGGGGGGAGATCGGGGCCGAGGAGTTCATCGGCTTCCTGGCCCTCTCGATGAAGCTCTACTCTCCGGTGAAATACCTGGGGAAGATGCCGGCGATCATCCAGCCGGGGATCGTGGCAGCCGGGCGGGTCTTCGAGTTCCTCGACGCGCCGATCGAGATTCGGGAGCGGCCGGGCGCGCGGGAGTTCGAAGGGGTGCGAGATCGGATCGACTTCGAGGATGTCTCCTTTTCGTACCGTCACGGTGAGCCGGTCCTTCACGACATCTCCTTCGAGGCCGAGGCGGGGAGCGTCACGGCGCTGGTGGGCCCGAGCGGGGCGGGGAAGACGACGCTGGTCGACCTGCTGGGGCGGTTCTACGAGCCCACCTCCGGGAGAATACTGGTCGATGGGGTCGACCTGCGGGACCTGTCGATCGACTCCCTGCGCAGGAACCTGGGCATCGTCTCGCAGGAGACCGTGCTCTTTCACGACACCATCCGGGCGAATATCGCCTACGGGATCGAAGACCGGGTGACGCAGGAGGAGATCGAGCGCGCCGCCGACGCCGCGCACGCCTCGGAGTTCATCGACCGGCTCCCCTCCGGGTACGACACGGTGGTCGGAGAGAGGGGGACGCAGCTCTCCGGAGGACAGCGGCAGCGGGTGGCGATCGCCCGGGCGATCCTGCGGGACCCTCCGATCCTGGTACTGGACGAGGCGACGTCGGCGCTCGACACCCAGTCGGAGCGGCTGGTCCAGCAGGCGATCGAGCGCCTGCTGGAGGGACGAACCGTCTTCGTGATCGCCCATCGGCTCTCGACGATCCAGCGGGCCGACCGGATCCTGGTGATGAAGGACGGCCGGGTCGTGCAGTCCGGCCGTCATGGTGAGCTTCTCGACGAGGGAGGGCTCTACGGAAAGCTGCACGCGCTGCAGTTCGAGAATCCCGTGGGGGCCCCGGGCGATGCCGGACTCTGACGTCGGGGAGGGGGCGCGGGGGGCGGTGCCCCGGGACTCCCGGAATCCGGATCCTCTCGCCCCGGGACTCGGGGATCGCGCCCAGGAACTTCTGCTCGTGGGTATCGGGGCCCTGGCGCGTTTGCTGCCCGAGAGGCTCGCGCAGTGGGTCGGGTCCAGGCTGGGCTGGCTCGCGGGAAGCGTCCTGCGGATCCGACGGGGGACCGTCGAGGAAAATCTCGAGCGGGCGTTCCCCGACTGGTCGCGGGATCGGAGGGTTCGGGCGGCCCGGGCGGCCTACCGACACCTGGGTCGCGAGGCGATCGTCCTGCTCCGACTCGGGGCGATGAGCCCAGGTGAGGTGCGGGAGCGGAGCGAGATCAGGGGGGAGTCTCTTCTGCGCGACGCGCTCGACGAGGGGAAAGGGGTGGTTCTGCTGGCCGGGCACCTGGGGAACTGGGAGTTCGCCGGAGCGGCGCTGGCGGCCCGGGATGTTCCACTGGACGTGGTGGGACGCAAGCAGTCGAATCCCCTGTTCGATGAGCGGGTCCGGGAGATGAGGGAGGGGTTCGGAATGCGTCCCATCTATCGACATGCGGCCCTTCGTCCCGTGCTGAAAGGGGTTCGGGAGGGGCGGGTGGTGGCCCTCGTGGCGGACCAGAACGTCCGGTCGGGCGGGGTGTTCGTGGACTTCTTCGGGATCCCGGCGTCGGCCGCGAAGGGCCCGGGAGTGATCCCGCTTCGGACGGGTGCGCCGGTGATGTTCATGGCCGTGACTCGGCTTCCGGGGTGGCGCGCTCGCTACCGCATGGAGATCTCGCCCATCGCGGTGGCGGCGAGCGGCGACACCGAGGCCGACGTACTTCGGGTCGTGGCGGAATTCCACCGCCTGCTCGAAGATGCCGTGCGACGGGCCCCGGAGCAGTACTTCTGGTTTCACCGTCGTTGGAAGACCCGTCCCCCGGAGGAGTTCGAGCCGTCGAGGAACGATGCGCGCGATCGACTGCCGGGAACCCGATAGCCTCGCATCTGTAGGAACAACCACCATGATCTATATCTCCATTCCCGCACACAACGAAGCGGCCACCCTCGGCGCCGTCCTCTGGAAGGTCCGTCGTGTGATGGCGGAGTTCGAGCGGGACTACGAGATCGTCGTCTTCGATGACGCCTCGTCGGATTCGACTCCCGAGGTCCTCGCCCGGTACGAGAAACAGCTGCCGCTGCGCGTACTGCGCTCCGATCAGCGGGTCGGGTACGGTCCGGCGATCGAGCGCCTCATGAGAGACGCGGTCGAGCGCTCCCCCTACCCGAAGCGGGATGTGGTCGTGACCCTCCAGGCGGATTTCACCGAGGATCCGGCCGATCTGGTCCCGATGATCAAGGCGATCGAAGGGGGCGCCGATCTCGTGAGTGGACACGTGGAGGAGAGGGACGTGACGCTTCCCAGGAAGCGGCGCATCTGCGACTGGGTCGCTCGGCGGGTGCTCCTCGCGGGCACCGTGCGCGGCGCTCCGGTCAAGGATCCCCTTTCGGGACTCCGGGCATACCGGGTGATTGTGCTGAAGAAGGCGTTCCGGACCGAGGCCGGGCCGGAGCTTCTCCAGGCCACCGAGGGGGGCGCGGCGAGCCTCGCCCTGCTTTCGATCACCGCCCCCTTCGCACGACGGATCGAGGACGCCCCCTACCGTCTGCGCTATGCGCACCGGCAGCGGGCGTCTCGTTTCGAGCCCGTTCCGGAGCTCAAGGCACTCCTGCCATTCCGTCGGCTCCGCTGGTCACCGGCCGAAGAGCGGGCATGAGCACGAGCATGCGGGGGTGGAGCCGATGGCCTCTGCTCGTTCCTGCGGCGGTCCTCATCGGTCTGCTCGCCGTGACGCCGGCGCAGGCTCAGCAGCTCGAGGCGCCCTGGGCCGAGCGGATCAACGAGGAGCTCGCCCCTGTTCCGTTCGGGCCCGGTGAGCGCCTGGAGTATCAGGTGAAGCTCGGTGCGTTCACGGTCGGGGAGAGCTGGATGAGGGTGCACGGGGTGGAGCGTGTTCGGGGCCATCGAACCTATCACGTCTCGATGGGAATCCAGGGGGGCATTCCCCTGGCTCGGGTCGACAACCTGCTCGAGTCGTGGATCGATGTCGAGACGCTGTCCTCGCGACGCTTCGTGCAGGACCAGGACGAAGTCCGGACCCAGCGGTTCCGCCAGTTCGAGTTCTTCCCCGAAGAGCGCCGGTACGAGCGGGCCGACATCGACGAGTCCGGAGAGCTCCCCACCGATCAGCCGCTCGACGAGATCGCCTTCGTCTACTACGTGCGCACCCTCCCCCTCGAGGTCGGCGAGACCTACGAGCTGGACCGGTACTTCCAGGAGGATGGGAACCCCGTTGTGGTGAAGGTGGTGCGCCGGGACCAGGTCGAGGTTCCCGCAGGCACCTTCAACACGATCGTAGTGCAGCCGATCATCCAGACCCGGGGCCTCTTCGGGGAGGGGGGGGAGGCCGAGATCCATTTCAGCGACGATTCGCGTCGCCTCCTCGTCCAACTTCGATCGAGGGTTCCGGTGATGGGGTCTCTCAGCCTGCATCTGCGCAACATCACGCCGGGTCGTTCGCTTCGCCCGCTCGCGTTTTCCGAGGCGGTCGAGGAGTACCGGGGCGGCTGATCCGGCGCCGAGCCGTCAGCCTGCCGGCTCGGCCTCCATGAGAAAGATCGACGGCCCACGCAGCTTCTTTCCCTTGATCCGGATCTCGAAGGAGTACCGTCCGGCTTCCGGGAACACGACATCCTCGAGAGGGAGGATCAGTCGGGTTCTCGGGGGAGGACGGTGGCTGGGACGCGCATCGACCTCGGTCTCGCCTTCCACCGTCACCGAGGGGCGGCCGTCGGGCCCCTTGAGTTCGACCTTGAACTGGTTGCGACCCTCATCCCCCCGGTCCCATTCAATGGTGGTCACCAGGACCATCCGGTCCTGGCGCGCCGGGAACCCCGGGGCGGCCAGGTCGTTGAAGACCCCCTCGACATCCATCTTGCCATCGGGTCTCATGCGCGCTTCGTCACAGACGAGGGCGAGTTGCACGTGCATCGGCTCTTACTCCTGGGGTTCAGCGGGAATCGGTTCGAGGGGGCCCGGAGACGCCTGGGAGGTTCGGGAACGTTGGGCTTCGGGATCGCCCCAGCCGCCACCTCCCGGGCTCCTGATCGTGAGAAGATCGCCATTCCGGGCGTCAAAGGTAACCTTCGAGGGGAGGTGGCTGATCTCGGAGCCACGCGTCAGCAGGTTTTCTCCGGGAGTTCCGGCCTCTCCACCCCGCACGCCCGCCGGCCCCGACCGACGACGTTCCGAGAGGAGGGTCACGTTCGCGGGAGCGAGAAACTCAAGCGTTCGAACCAGACCCTCTCCTCCACGATGCAGCCCGCGGCCACCGGATTCCCGGCGGATTCCGTACTGTCTCACCCGGAAGGGATAGGCGTGCTCGAGAGCCTCGATCGGAGTGTTGAGGGTGTTGGACATGTGAACGTGAACCGCCGAGAGCCCGGGGCCGTCCGGCCCGGCGCCCATCCCTCCACCCGCGGTCTCGTAGTACGTGAAGGCACGGCCGGAGCGGGGGTCGACTCCCCCTGCGGTGAGGTTGTTCATCGTGCCCTGCGAAAGGGCGGGCATGATATCGGGGAGGGCCTGCTGGAAGGCCAGCAGGAGGACGTCGGTGATCCGCTGGCTGGTCTCGACGTTACCGGCGGCGACCCCCGCCGGCGGCTCCGCATTCACGATCGAGCCCCGGGGGAGCGTCAGGTCGACCCCCTGCAGTCGGCCGCCCCCCGCCGGCAGCGCGACCTCGAGGAGGGCCTCGACGACACACCGGAGCACATAGCGTGTCGCCGAGGAGGTGATCGCGCTCACGGCATTCACGCCCCCCGGAGTCTGGCCGGCCGAACCGGTGAAGTCGACCCGCAGCGAGGAGCCTTTGACCTCCAGGGCGACACGGATGGGCAGGGGATCCGATCCCGCGCCGTCGTCCTCGATGTGATCGATGGCTCCGTAGCTTCCGTCGGGAATGCGTTCGATTCCTCTCGCGAGCAGCCGATCCGCGTACTCGAGGAGATCCTCCATCCCGGAAAGGACGGAGGCCGTGCCCCGGGCGGTCGCCATTTCGATCAGCCTGCGGCTTCCGGTGTGCAGGGCCCCGATCTGGGCGTCCAGGTCTCCGGCTCGCTCCTGCGGCGTGCGTACGTTGGCCATGAGGAGGGTGTAGACCTCCGGGACGGGGGTTCCCCGGCGCTTCAGGTGAATCGGCGGGATTCTGAGTCCTTCCTGGAAGATCTCGCGGGAGAGGGGCATGGATCCGGGACTCATTCCCCCCACGTCGGAGTGGTGCGCGCGTGCGGCGACATACCCCAGGAGGTCCCCGGAATCGGGGAAGTGGACGGGAGAGACCAGGGTGAGGTCGGGAAGGTGGGTGCCCCCTTCGAAGGGATCGTTCAGGATGATCACGTCGCCGGAATCCAGGGAGCCATGCGCGGCCAGAGCCGCCTGAACGCTCATCGGCATGGCGCCGAGGTGGACGGGCATGTGGTCACCCATGGCGACCGGGATTCCGGTCGGGTGGAAGACCGCGCAGGAGTAGTCCCGGCGCTCCTTGATGTTCGGTGAAAAGGCGGCCCGCCGCAGCGTTGCCCCCATCTCTTCGGCGATCGCCGTGAAAAGTTGACGAAGGACCTCAAGGCGGATCGGGTCGTGTCGGGGTTCGGAAGGACTTATCACCATTGGGGTTCTCCGGGGTTCGTGCCCTCGCATCGGGACCGCTCGGACGAGGGCCGAGGTTTGCGTTAGACGAAGGTTGAAGGTTATGTTTGAATGCTGCAGAATAACCGTTACTCTGCACTCCCCGATGGGCAAAATGTCGGCTCTCGGGACGTTACAGCATAGAAGGGAGGCTTCATGACCGATAGGAACAAGCTGAAGGACCGGGCTCGCGATGAGCTCTTCAGCCACATCAACCGATGCGGCGTACTCCAGGCTGAAGAGGACGATCAGCAGCACTGGATGGAGGAAACGATGGATTATCTGGGCGAGCGGTATCCCGATCTCGCCGAGTCCGACCTGAAGGACCTCTTCCAGCTCGGAATGCGCTTCTGCCGGCCGGCGATTCCGCACGGACGGCCCGGAAGCGCGAGCAAGACCGAGGTGGATGCCACCGGCGAAGAGGCCGAAGTCGAAGCTGCCGAGGTCGAAGCTGCCGGCGACCGTACCGAGACCCCGGAGTCCGTCGAGTCTCCGCGGCAGCCTGTAGGCGCCGGTGCGGAGGATTCGCCCACGGCCTGATCCGGGCTCACGGCGACACAGTCAGCCCGGTGGACCGAAGCGGGTCGCAGGGCCAAAGCTGTTGGAGACGGGGTGGGGACATGGCGCGAGCGCCAGGTTCCGCCCCGTCTTTTTATTGGACCCCAGGTGTGCGGTGTGTAGAGGGGGCGGCCGCGGGATCGAAAGGGTTCCCCGGGGTCCTGAGTCAGGGACCCGGTGGCCGTTTGTGGAAGCGGTCTCACCCCCTTAGATTGTGTGCGATCGTTCGGGACCCCTCAGCCCGGACGCAACTCCTGTCACAGTCGGAGGTCGGTTCGCCGATGCCCCATCGCTTCTGGAGCTCAGAAGAATACGACGACAGAGCGCATGACCTCTACAACAGCGGCGACGTCGATGGAGCGCTCGAGACCCTGAAGGAGGGTGTGGCCCTCTATCCCAATTCGGTGGACCTGTATGTGGGTCTGGGCTATGCGCGGCTGGCCCGCGAGGAGTTCGCGTGGGCGCGACGGGCCTTCGAACGGGCCCTGGTCCTCGACGCCACGCACGAGGATGGGCTGGTGGGCATGGGGGAGGTCCTTCTCCGAATGGGCCACATCGAGGAGGGACTCAAGCTGTTCCGCCATGTGGAGTCCCAGGGTTTCGACGATGATGTCGAGCTCATGCTCACGATGGGGCGCGCGCTCTATCGAGAAGGGCTGTATCCCCAGGCCCGAAACGTTTTCGCCCGCCTGGCGGCCGCTCGTCCCGACTGCGCTGAGGCCACCGCCTGCGTGGGCTACACGCTCCACCGACTCGGCGACGAGGTTGCGGCGGCTCGTCAGATTCGCAGGGCACTTCGGGTCGCCCCCGATCTGTACGAGGCTCGGGTGTATCTGGGCCATCTGCTCTATGATCGCGGGGACGGCCCAGCGGCGCTGCGCGAGTACGAGCGGGTACCTCCGGGGGAAAACTGGGACATTCTGTCGCTCTATCGGCTCATGGAGTTGAAGCACAAGGTGCGTGGGTGGAGTCAGGACCATCCGAGCCTGGCTCCCTGGAACACCCGGATCGACGAGCTTCAGCGGTTCGAGGACGATCCGGTCGAGAGGGTCCTCGCTGAAGTCGAGGCGCGGTTCCACGACGACGATTCTCTCTGGCGAAGGGATGAGTCGCAGTTGGAGCTCTTCGGAGTCGCCGGCCCCCCCGCCGGCACGATTGAGATCGAGGTGCGCCTACCGGGCAGAGGACAGTTCCGGGGGAGCTGGCAGGAGGTCGTGAGAGCCCTCCGGGATGACTCGGGCTTTCAGCACGACCGTCCGGGGGAGTTCATGCGGCGGATGGCGGAACGGTGGCACGAGCAGTTCGGGGTCGATGTACCGTCGACCGACCCGGAGGCATTCCTTAAGGGCGCCGCACGAGCCGGACTTCTGGACCTTCAGATTCTCGAGTGAATCCGCCCGGCACTCCGCCGAGCCAGCTGTGACATTCCCCTCATTTATCGATTTTCAAGGAGCAGACATGGCACCCGATGCCACGGTGGTTCGACGCTTTCACCAGGTGCTGGTCGAAGAGATCCGCCGCGGGGCACCCGACTACCTTTCCGGCCCCTTCACGGTGGCCGAGATCTACCAGTCGCTTGTGCCCTACCGAACGCACCGGGACCGGATCGGCGTCGAGCTCAACGGGGACTATGAAGCTGCTCTCCTGCGACTCCTCGGGGGGGGCGATGGCCTACTGGAGCTGGAATCCGAGGCCGCGCAGGCCCGGATCCGGCGAGAGCTCGATTCATCGAATCCGAACACGGGGCTTTATCGGGAGTTCGCAGCGGTTCAGGTTCGACTGAACCCGGACGAATTGCCCCCAGCGAATGGCAAGGAGGCCGGGGGGAACGACGAGGCCTCGGCGTCTGACGTATCGGGGAAGAAATCGACGTTCGCTGCCGAGTCCGACAAGGCCTCCACGGATGAGAGGTCGGATCGGAGTTCCTCATCGGCCCGCGAGACTTCGTCGGCGCCGAAACAGGAGGCGACTCCCGTGTTGCTCGCCTCGGGGTCAGCGAAGAAGGCGACGGCCCCCCGACGGGCGGCCGCACCCGATCTGGTTCGTGGGGCCCCTCCGTCCGATTGCCCCGACTGCGAGTCGTCGCTCCCGGATCGGGAGACCCTTCGGTTCTGTCCCTTCTGCGGCGCGAACGTCTTCATCATGCCCTGCAGCGAGTGTGGAGAGGTCCTGGAGCGGGACTGGGCCTTCTGCATTGCATGCGGAACCACCACCGACAGCTGAGCGGACTGCGCAGAGGCCGAGGCCGGTGTTGCTTCACTTGAACTCCCCTGTCGGCCTCGTCGTCGGACTCGTTCTGATGAGCCTGTTGTTCACGGGGTGCCTGCGGGACCCCCCGCCACCCACGGACCCCGAACTCGCCGAGGAGTTGGGCCTTCCGTCCGGAACGGTCTTTCACCGGATTCATCTGGGGGGGACCGGCGCACGGACGCGGGTGCTCCCGGGGGCGGTGACACTCGAGCCCGGCGCGTGGGTTCAGTTCATTGTCGAAGATCACCGGGTGCATGTGGTGCGGTTCCTTCTGGAGGAGATGGACCCCGCGGCGGCTGAGTTTCTTCGCAGGTCCGAGCAGACGGCGTCCCCTCCACTCACACAGCGGGGGAGCCGGCAGTTGTTTTCCTTCGAGGACGCACCCAACGGCTCCTATCCCTTCGTGGTGGAGGGATACGGCGATCCGGTTCGGGGCCTGCTCCGCGTTGGATCGGAGGAGTAGCCCGGTTCCGAGAGTGGCGCCGGACCCGCCTGAAACCTATACTCTTCGCTCGATCGAGATCGACCGTTTCCTGACTGTCCCTGAGGTATATGGCGCGCATCGCAATCATTCCCGGAGATGGTGTCGGGGTCGAGGTCATGGAGCAGGCGGTTCGGCTGCTGGATGTTCTTTCCAGAGATGAAGGCCTTGCGCTGGGCTGGGACGAATGGGATCTCGGGGCTGACCGCTACCTCCGGACCGGCACGACTCTCACCGAAGAGGATTTCGCTGAGCTCTCGGAAAACTACGACGCCATCCTGCTCGGGGCCCTCGGTGACCCCAGGGTCCCGTCGAATGTCCACGCCCGGGATATCCTGCTCGGCCTGCGGTTCCGTCTCGACCTCTACGTGAACTACCGACCCTGCAGACTCCTGCACCCGGATCTGTCGCCGCTTCGGCATGGGGCTGAGCGACCGATGGACCTCCATATCTTCCGCGAGAACACCGAGGGGAGCTACGGCGGCCTCGGGGGAAATCTCCGAGAGGGGACCCCGCACGAACTGGCGATCCAGGAGGATGTGACGACGGCAATGGGGGTCGGGCGGATCGTCCGCCGAGCGTTCGAGTTCGCGAGGGAGCGAGATCGAGGGCGCGTCACACTGGTGGACAAGGCGAACGCGATGCCCCACTCCGGACGGCTCTGGCGACGGGTGTTTCGGGAAATCGCAGAGGAGTTCCCGGAGTTGGAGTCCGATATGCAGTACGTCGATGCCATGGCCATGGATCTGATCCGGAACCCGGATCGACACGACGTGCTGGTGACCTCCAACCTGTTCGGCGACATTCTGAGCGACGAGGGAGCCGCCCTGACCGGAGGGATGGGATTGGCTCCATCCGCCAACTTGAACCCCGGGATTCATGCCCTCTTCGAGCCAGTCCATGGCTCGGCTCCGGATATCGCCGGGCAGGGGATCGCGAATCCGATGGCCGCGGTGCGCTGCGTGGGTCTCCTGATGGGCTACCTGGGTCGAGGAGACCTCGAGCGGGCGGTCGACGATGTCGTCACCTCGGCCATTGCCCAGGGGGTCACGACTCCGGATCTGGGCGGAACCCGATCAACCGGCGAGGTCGGCGAGTGGCTGGCTGACGGACTTGCCGAACTCCTGACAACTTATCCCTGATGGTGGGCGTTCATGTCTGAGCGACGAAACCTCGGCCAGGTGCTTCTGGACCTCGGCCGGATCACGAAGTCCGAGCAGAAGGCGGCGCTCGAGTACCAGAAGCAGCACGGAGGATTCTTCGGTGAGGCGTTGACCCACCTCGGGTTCATCTCCGCCGAGGAGCTCGAGTTCGCACTGGCGGCACAGTTCGATCTTCCGTACATCTTTCCCGACGCAGAGGCAATCGATCGGGATATCGCCTCTCTCGTCACGCCGGAGTGGGCCCTGAGCAACCTCGCGCTGCCGATCTCGCGGGCGGGTGGGACGCTGGTCGTCGTGGTCGACTCTCCCCTCAAGGACACGGTGGTCCGGGAACTCAAGCACAAGACGGGGCTGGGTGTGGAGCTCGCGATCGCATCCCCGGGGAAGATCCGCACCCTGATTCGATCGGTCTTCGACCAGGGCGTGGCGGAGGCGGATTCGGGGTTGCGAGAGGTGGTGTCCGTGGAGCGGTTTCTCGAGCTGGCGATGGATGAAGGAGCCGAGAAGCTCGGAATCTCGATTCGAGGGCGCACCGCGATGGGCTGGATTCGAGTCGACGGTGGGGTCCGACGAGTGACCCTCGCGGCAGGATGGCCGCGGGCCATGGCGGAGCGTATGGATCCGCACGAGGGCGTCTTCGGACCCGACGACGGGGACGTGCGCGCGGCGCGGGCGGCCTCTTGGCGCGCGACGATCCTCTGGGAAGGGACCGAGGTTCCGGTCGAAGTCTCGTCGCTGACCGGGGGAGTGCGCCGCGAGGTCCTGATCAACCTCCTCGAGTCCCCGGTCGGTGATCGGGTCAGTCGGCCGGCTCCCCCTTCCGAACTCATCCACGAGGCGCGGTTGATCCGTCGTTCGGGCTCGGCCCGGTTCGCGGTGCGGTGCGGGGAGGCCGGGAAGTCCGAGGGAATTCTGCGAACTCTTCCCACGACGTTGTTCGGCTCTGAAACGCGCGCCGCTCATCTGGAGACTCGTGCCGAGGGGGGCGTCGACCCCTCGAATGCTCCGGAAGAAGAGCTGCTGCTGCGGCTTCCGGACCCGAAGGAGTCCGGCGCCGTCGAGGAATTTCTGGAGAAATTGAAGAAGTTCGACTTCGATGCGGTCAGCGTGGACGCCGGCGAAGACGCTGCATTCTGGATCGAACGATTGATCCCGGTGTCCCGGTCGCTCCTTGTCGACATGCCTTCGAGCGAGCTTCGCACGACGTACGCCGGACAGGGGATCAGCTGGGAAATCGAGGTCGAGGGCGCGAGCGCCGATGACTTCACCTGGAGACTCTTTCCGATCAGTGTATCCCATTGAACACTTGGTTCCGATATGGCACAGATTGATCAGTTTCTGAAGGTCCTTGCGGAACGGGGCGGGTCCGACCTGCATCTTACCACGGGGGCCCCTCCGATCATGCGGCTCAACGGCCGGCTTCAACCGTACAAGTTCCGTGAGTTGACCGGGATGGACATGGAGAAGCTGGTCTACGAGATCATGGAGGAGGAGTGGCGGTCGACCTTCCTCGAGACGATGGACTTCGACTTCGCCTATGAAATCGAAGGCGTGGCCCGATTCCGGGTCAATGTCTTCTGGCAGAGGAAGGGGCTGGGGGCGGTGTTTCGCACGATCCCATCCGAGGTGCTCACGGCCGACCAGTTGGGTCTTCCGCAGGTGATCCGTGATTTCTGCAAGCTCTCGAAGGGTCTCGTCCTGGTGACCGGTCCGACCGGATCGGGGAAGTCCACGACGCTGGCGGCCATGGTTGACCTGATCAACAAGACCCGGTTCGATCACATCCTGACCGTCGAGGATCCGGTCGAGTTCACGCACCCGAATCGGAAGTGCCTTGTCAACCAGCGCGAGATTGGCACGAATACCCGGAGCTTTGCCAACGCACTTCGGGCCGCGCTGCGAGAAGACCCGGATGTGATCCTCGTCGGAGAAATGCGGGACCGGGAAACCATCGAGCTGGGGATGACCGCCGCCGAAACGGGGCACCTCGTGTTCGGAACGCTGCATACGAACTCGGCCCCCAAGACCGTGGACCGGATCATCGATGTATTCCCCGCGGATCAGCAGGAGCAGATCCGGTCGATGCTGGCGGAGTCGCTGAAGGGGGTGGTGTCCCAGGCTCTGCTGCGCAAGAAGGGAGGGAAGGGCCGGGTCGCGGCCATGGAGATCATGGTCGGCACCTCGGCGATCTCGAACCTGATTCGCGAGGCGAAGCTGCACCAGATCCCCTCGATGATCCAGACCGGTCGGAAGGACGGCATGCAGCTTCTCGACCAGCACATCATGGAGCTGTTGATGTCCGGTGTGATCGATGCCGAAGAGGCGTATCTGAAGGCCAACACCAAGGCCACCTTCAAGCCCCACCTGCCCGAGGACACTCCGGAGCCCACTTTCGGTTGAGGCGCGCACCGGAGAAGATGAGGCCGACTCCCGAAGGGGGACGGATGAGAGTGAACGCTCTCGGATATCAAGGGTACGTGAAAACCTTGACGGGGCCCGATCCTCATCGGTCCCACCATGATCACCGCAGACCACGGAGCTCCACCTGATGGCGACCCAGGGACACGATACCGACATCGTCTTTCTTTCGGGGAAGAGAACCCCGTTCGGAACCTTCGGAGGGACACTGAAGGGGTTCAGTGCGACGGAGCTGGGGGTGGAGTCCGCCCAGTCAGCGCTGACGGCCGCGGGGGTATCGCCCGACCGGGTCGACCATGTCATCTACGGCAACGCGCTCCAGACCTCGGCGGACGCCATCTACCTGGCTCGCCATGTGGGGCTTGGTGCGGAGGTGCCCGAAACGGTTCCCGCCGTGACCGTGAATCGTCTGTGCGGCTCGGGATTTCAGGCGATCACGCAGGGGGCGCAGGAGATCCTCCTGGGCGACGCGAGTGTCACCCTTTGCGGCGGAACGGAATCGATGAGTCAGGCCCCCCACGTGGTCCGGGGCGCCCGTTGGGGAGACCTGCGTCTGGGGCCGGCCGGGGGGCAGTTCGACGACCTGCTCTGGGAGGCGCTCCTCGATACGCGGTGCGATCTGACCATGGCGCAGACCGCCGAGGAGCTCGCCGACCGATACGAGGTGAAGCGGGAGGAGGCGGACGAGGTGGCCTTTCGGAGCCAGAAGCGTGCCGCGGCCGCCTGGGAGGAAGGCCGATTCCTGGAGGAGGTCTCTCCCGTAGTCGTGAAATCCCGCCGTGGCGAAACCCGGTTCGAGCGTGATGAGCACCTGCGCCCGGATGTCTCCATGGAAGGTCTGGGGAAGCTCCGGCCCTACTTTCGCAAAGATGGCCTCGTGACCGCTGGAAACGCTTCGGGCATCGGGGATGGCTCGGCGTCGGTGGTCCTCGCGTCGGCTTCCTGGGCTCGAGACGAGGGACTCAAGCCGCTCGGGAGGCTCGTGTCATGGGCGTACGTGGGCGTCGAGCCGAAGGTCATGGGGATCGGCCCGGCGCCGGCGATCCGTGCGGCACTCGAGCGCGCGGGGCTGAGTCTGGACGAGATGGACCTGGTCGAGGTGAATGAGGCCTTCGCGCCCCAGTACAAGGCGGTCGAGAAGGAACTCGGCCTGGATCCCGAAACGACCAATGTGAATGGCGGTGCCATCGCCCTGACCCATCCCCTCGCAGCGTCGGGGACCCGGATCACCGTGCACCTTCTGCATGAGCTTCGCCGAAGGGGAGGGCGTTTCGCGGTCGGGTCGGCCTGCATCGGGGGTGGACAGGGCGGAGCCGTCGTGGTCGAAGCATTCCATGATTGAACGCGAAGCGAGAGTCGATTGAACACGATCATTCTGAACGAGGGGAGTCGATGAAGGGTGGAATCCAGAAGGTGGGAGTGGCGGGTTGCGGGCTAATGGGGAGCGGAATCGCCGAAATCTCTGCCAAGGCCGGCATGGATGTGGTGGTCCGCGAGATCGATGCATCGGCGGTCGACGCCGGACGAGGGCGCATCGAATCTTCGCTCGCCCGGGCGGTGAAGCGGGAGAAGATCACGGCGGAGCAGCGCGACGAAACCCTGGCCAAGATCCGATTCGTCACGGCGGTCGAGGAGCTTGCGGACCGAGACATCGTGATCGAGGCGATCGTCGAGGACCTCGAGATCAAGAACGAGTTGTTCGGCAAGCTGGACGAGTTGTGCGGCCCGGAGGCCATCTTTGCCACGAACACGAGTTCCCTCACCGTGACCAATATGGCGGCGGCGGTGAGTCGTTCGGATCGGGTGGTGGGCCTGCACTTCTTCAATCCCGTTCCCGTGATGAAGCTTGTCGAGGTGGTTCGAACCATCGCGACGGCCGACGAGGTTTTCGAGCGCACCTTCGATTTTGCCAGGGCGCTCGGCAAGGAACCCATCACGGCGAAGGACAATTCGGGCTTCGTGGTCAATCTGCTCCTGGTTCCGTACATGCTGGACGCGATTCGCCAACTCGAACGGGGAGTCGCCTCGGTCGAGGACATCGACGCGGGTATGAAGCTGGGGTGCGGGCATCCGATGGGACCGTTCACCCTGTGCGACTTCGTGGGCAACGACACCACCTACCGGATCGCCGAGATCATGTACGATGAGTACCGCGAGGAGCGATATGCGCCTCCGCCCCTGTTGAGACGGATGGTGGCCATGGGACGCTATGGCAGGAAGGCCGGCATCGGGTTCTACGACTACTCGGGCGACGAGCCCGTACCGATTGCGGTCTGACCGCAAGGCATCCAGGCTTCCTCACTCGGGAGGCGACGCTACGCCGGCTCTAACGAAAAAAAAGGCCCCGACTCGGAGGAGTCGGGGCCTTTTTCGTCGGAAGTGGAGGCCATGCCGTCAGACGGCATGGGGATCAAACCGTCTAGTGACGGGGCTTGTCGTCTTTACGCTGACGACGACGTTCCCGTCGGATGGCCGCCTCTTTCTTCCGCTTTCGCTGTGCACTCGGCTTCTCGTAAAACCGGCGCTTGCGAAGCTCGGAGTAGAGACCGGACCGCTGAACCTTCCGCTTGAACTTGCGGAGGGCCCGCTCGAGGTTCTCTCCGTCCTGAACGATCACTTCCAAGAGTATCACCGTCCTTGGGTTGGGCGAAAACATTAGAAAAGCCCCTAAACATAGGGCGATTGCGGATGGGGTTCAAGGGTCCATGGAAAAGCAGCCGGGGCGAGGCCCTCACTCCGGATCATCACCTCGGTGCAGCTCGTGGGTGTACTGCCGATAGGCTTCGGGATGAGCGGTATAGTCCTCGGCCCAGGCCTCGAAGGGAGGGAGGGGGAGAAGCCCCTCGATCTCGGCGACGACCATCATTGCGAACTGGAGCCGATCGCGTGTGCTGAAGTCGAAGGCCTGGCCGTCGAGGATCGTGTCCACGGTTCGCTGAAAGTCCTCGGGGTCGACGAGGGTGATGAAGTGCGCGACCTGGTCGATCCGGTACGACGCGTAGATCGAGCGCAGTTCGGCGAGGGTTCGTTCGTCGGCGGGTTCGTCGTTCGACTCCCATTCGCCTGCCACCTCACGGGAGTTCGAGGAGAGCACTTCGCCGAACCAGTTCCTGAGCGCCGGCGGATCCGGCTGGTTCCTCTCCCGGGTGTGGAGAGCCGAGGAAAGGAGGCCGGAGAGGAGCGGACGGCCGAGACCGCGGGCCTTCCGGTCGATTTCGCTCTCTGCATCTTCCAGAAAGATGTCGGCCGTGCGGATTTCATCTCGCCCCCGGTCCTCTTCCCTGGGTCGGAACGAGAAGAACCCCTTCCAACGTCCCGAAGGGTCCCGGAAGGTGACGAGAAAGCACGCCCATGTCGCTCCCCCGAGGTCGAGGAAGCCCATCGATCGCCGGCGGTGTTCGTCGTTCTGCAATGCGCCTCCCGGAAGGCTGAGGTCACGGGGTCGATGGGGGTGGTGGACTCCGGCCGATGCGTGGCTCTACCGGTCGGCCTTCAAGATCGCCCATCGATGAGGCAGGGACAAGGAAGGTGGCTTCGAGCGTCAGGCTGGTCCCTTGCCCGGTGGCGGGATCGCAGGTTATCCTGCCGGTCCCTCAACGAGGAAGGGAAGTGGGCTTCCGATCGGGCCTGGCAGCTCGGTTACGGACCCAGCGGTTCTTCTCTCTCGCGGAGGGAGCCGGAACAGGAAACAACAGAAAAGAGCCCCCGGGCTGGCACCCGGAGGCTCTTCCGAAAGGCATGGGCTGGCACCCACGGCTCTCCATCAGAATCTAGGGAGATAGTCGTAATTCGACCGGCCTCTGTCAAGGGGTGGGCTGTACCCGCCCCTTATGAATCGCGAATACGACGGAGATCTCTCCCATGGCGAACGTGGTCGGAATCAATGAAGTGGCCTTCGGTTCTCAAGAGGCCCTGATCTTCACCGGGCGTTGCGAGTCCTCGCTGAGTGCGGCGGTCGTGTCCTACCGGGAGGCGTCTCCTGCCCACGAGGGTGGGCGTCGGTTGGAGGATCTCGGGCTCGGTGTCGTCATCGACGAGGTCGCGGGCTCCACGACGAGGGTGCTGGACCTGGGAAGTGGGCAGATCCGGCGAGCCGACCTGCGTGGGCCGATCGTGATCCTGGGGTGGCTGTACCCTTCGACGGTGCGAGGCCTCGTGGGTCGTGCAACTCCCATGTCCGGTCTCGATACACCTCCGGGTGAGGGCTGGTGGCACGATGCCCTTCGGCTTCTCGATCGTGTCGGGTTTTCAGCCGAGACCCGGCCCCTCTTCCTGAGGGTGGGATTCCGGGACATGGTCGAGGACCTGGATCTGAATGAGGCCCTCGCCATACGAATCCTGTTGCCGGGAGGTGTCGCGCGTGCCGAACTCGATGCCGCCGCGTCGGTGCTCTGCGTCCGGACGAGCGACGCGCACCGGGATCCCGACTTCGAGACGGCGCTGGCCGAGGGATTCCCCGGCTGGACGATCGACCGGTCGGTGTCCGGCGCTGGCCTGGGTACGCAGAGCTACCGGGTGGAGATTCCCCACGCACGCTCCCTGGCGGAACTGCGCCGGGAACTGAGGCGAATCCGGCGCGGCTTCCATCACCTCCTCTCCCGATTCGAGCCCCGGCGATATCAGGCGATACGCGAGATGCTGTGTGGGTTCGGGGAGCGCGATTCCCTCGCGACCCTGGGGGACCGAAAAGGATCGCCAACGAGTATCTCGAAGGCACCTTCTGCCGGGGAGACGATGAGTGCTGTGCCGGAACCCCTGCGCTCGGCACAGCCGGTCACCTCGGGGAGGATACATTGATCTCCCCATTCTCGAGGTACGGGTCGGACGCTTCCGAAGCTTCCGCTCCCGACCGTTCTCTCGGGCGTGCCGGCCTCCGGTCTCCACGCGTCGGGGTCCCGGCTCGTCCATTCCCGCAGACGCTGCGCGCCCTGTATGAGAGGTATCGACGCTGCGAGGCGCAGGAGCTTCTCGCCCTGATCCCGCGAGAGGGCTTGCGAAGTATCTGGCGGCATCGCCGCGCTGAGACCCGTCACGAGCCGCCCCGGGAGGGCGCGTCGCTGGAGGAACTCCGGGAGGTGACCGAAGAGCTCCTTCCTCTGCCACCGTACGAGGTCTGGGTCCGCAGTTATCTGAGCGACCGCCGACCCTACCTCCAGCGGATGGGGATTCCTGCGGCTCCCGCGCGTCCCGATCCGGTCACGGTGTCCACGCGTGAGATGCGGGACGAGATCTGGGCTCATCTCCACCTGCGCCGGAGCGATCGGGGCTGGGTCGGGTTCATGAGCTTTCATGGTCCGGCGACGAACTCCTCGCACCGGACCGGCGAGATTTTCAGAGGGGACGGTCCAGACGAGATTCTCGACCGCTTTCACGAATTCACTCGCCCTACCCTCGAGGCTTTTTTCCGATCAGTGGCGGGATGAGGACCAGGAAAATCGCCCGGGCGAACAAAGTGGGTTTTGTAAAAAATACGTCACCGGCCGGGTGTGGCTTTCCCTGAAAGGAAGTCCGAAACTCCCTGCGCCCTCTCGGGGATGGAAAAAAAAATTCGAAAAACGCGGGTTGCTGAAAGCTCAGGAACGTCTGATTCTGGATTTTGTCTAATCCCGTAAACAGTTGCAGCGCTTAGACTTAGCCGAACACCCTTTGGTTCCGCCTGCTTTCGGACAAGGCCTTGCGCCGGAAACAAAGGCGTCATAAGATCGAACTCGACACGGCCCCCGGACCGATCGATCGAGGGAGCGCCATCGCCTCGGGATCGATCGTTCCGTCACGCCCCAGACATCATGCCATTCCTACCCTGACGAGATCCGAGAACGCCTATGTGGGAGACCTGCTCCGTCCAGTTGAATGTTCGCCTTCCCAGGGAAATCGCCCAGCAAGCGGAGGAGGTCCAGGAATCCGACCCCGAATTTCTCAGTCGAATCGTACTCTATGGACTGACACGGAGGTCGGTATATCGGCATCTGCGAGAGCAGCAGGAGACCTCGTCCGGGGGCTCCGATTCCCCGGTTGCCCTCCCGCTCTGAGTACGGTCTCACTCGCGCCACCCATCGGATCTTCTTGACGGAACACTACTCGACCCTGCAGGTTGAGTCTGTTCCAGTCTTTCCCCGCTCCGGGGGCCGGCTGGTCATGGACTCTCTCCGCGGGGGGGAATGTGACGGGCAGCGCTGGAAGAGCCTCGCCACGAAAGGGGCCACCTCAGGAAGACGATGCCGTCCTCCGTGCCAAGTATCTGGATTACTGCTCGGCTCGGGTGGCCGAGGCGTTGCTGACCCTGTCTCCCGACGAAATCTTCCTGCTCGCCGAAGCCGCGGTACGAGGGCGGAACGAGGAATCTTCGGAACCTCTCTCCTACGACCAGATGGTCCAGCTCGCCACCGGTCGGATCTCCAGCGAACTGGAGCTTCCCCGCTTCGAGGAGTGGGCTGAGGCCTACCGAAAGGACCCCTTGTTGTTCGATCGGGAGATGCTCGGGCTCTGGGAGTCGGAGGCCGGAACCGACGCCTGAACGGCTCCGAACTGCTTCTCTCTGCTCCTGGTCGCTTCGAGGTGGATCCACTTCATGGTTCTGCTCTGCCCCCCTCCCCCCGGGGCGCCCGTCGCGGGGCCGCTCGCTGTTGGGGGTTTGGTCTGGCGTGGAGCTCGCTACACTGCGGGGCTCTGGTGGTGCTTCCTTTCGCAGGGTGTTGGGGCTCGCCCCGCAGGGTGCCCCGCAACGGGCGCCCCGGGGGGAGGGGGGCTGTCGGGGGTGGTGGCCGAGTGCGGTGTGTTGCCGGGGTGGTGGTCGGGTGCGGTGGGTTGCCGACGGTGGAGAGAACTTGTGGGGATGCCCACAGGGGTGTGGGGCAGCACACCCCTGTGGGCGGTGTCGTTACCGGGCTCCGGCTTTCGTAAAGCGCGCCACGAAAATCCGGTGCCTCAGAAGGGGAGGTCGTCGTCGGGCTGGCTGAGGTCCGGCTCGGAGGGGCCGGCGAACCCGCCACCTTCTTGCGAGCCGCCCCCCCCCGGTTGCCCCCCGCCCATCGTGGAGCCCAGCATGACCATCTCCATGACCACGATGTCGGTCCAGTACCGGACATTCCCCTTGTCGTCTTCGGTCTGGGAGTATTCCAGGCGCCCCTCGGTATAGAGGCGGTCACCCTTCGTCACGTACTGCTCGACGATGTCCGCCAGCTTCCCGAAGAAGGTGAGGCGGTGCCACTCCGTCTTCTCCTGCTGCTGACCCGATCGGTCCTGGAAGGTCCGGTTGGTTGCCAGCGATACCTTGGCCACCTTGGTTCCCGAGGGCGTGGTTCGAATCTCGGGGTCGGAACCGAGATTTCCGATCAGCATGACCTTGTTCAGTGATCGACTCATCGTGGATCTGCTCCTTTGGTATGGGGAGTCCGAGTCCAGGGTCGACACCCCGGAAACAGGTTTCGCGGCTGCGAAGAATCTGATAGTGAAAGTACCCGGACGGACCGACTCTACGATCCGGCCCGGCTCGAACCGTCGAGAAGGTAGTGATCTGCCTTGGGCGAGACCATGGGGGGACGGGTGGCACCGCGTGTCGAGCACACCTATTTTCCGGGAGGGTCAGCCGTGGGCCGCCCGGATCCGGGCGCTGGCACCCCTTGAGTTCGTTCATCGCTTCTTTCCAACGCGGAGTACACCACTGTGAGTTACGTCGGGATCACCCGCGACGGTCGCGTCGCCACCGTCACCATTGATCGCCAGAAGAAGTTGAACGCTCTGAACCCGGAGGTGATCGAAGAGCTCGGCCAGGCCTTCGGGACCCTGCGCTCCGACGAGGATGTCGGTGCCGTGATCCTGACGGGCGCCGGGGAGAAGGCGTTCGTCGCCGGAGCCGATATCGGGGTCCTGGCGAAGATGGATCCGATGTCGGGGGTCGAGGTGAGCCGGCAGGGGCAGGAGGTCTTTCGCAGCATCGAGACCTTCCCCCGGCCCGTGATCGCGGCGGTCGGAGGCTACGCCCTCGGAGGCGGGTGCGAGCTGGCGCTGGCGTGTCATCTCAGGGTGGCCTCAGAGAACGCCCGCTTCGGCCTTCCGGAGGTCGGGCTCGGGATCATCCCGGGCTATGGGGGAACGGTGCGGCTCGCACGGATCGTGGGCCTGGGACGAGCGCTCGAGCTCACCCTCACCGGAGAGATGATCACCGCCGAGCGGGCCGCCGAGATCGGACTCGCCAATGCCGTCGTGCCCCGGGAGCAGCTGATGGAGCACACCTTGAAGATGGCCGAAAAGATCGCATCCAACGCCCCGGTCGCCCTGTCGCTCGCACTCGAGTCGGTATACCAGGCGCTCGACAGCTCCACGACGGAGTCGATGCGCTTCGAGTCGTCGCTCTTCGGCCTCCTGGCATCGACCTCCGACATGAAGGAAGGCATGCAGGCCTTCATCGAGAAGAGGAAGGCGGAATTCACCGGATCCTGAGTCTCTCCGACGCTCGAGTCCGGCCCGACTCCGCTCTCGCTGCCCACCGATGCTGACGCACCTGCGTCTGAGCGGGTTTCGAAATCTTGCCGATGCCCGGCTCGATCTCCCGGCCGAAGGGGTTGCGCTGGTGGGCGCCAACGCGCAGGGCAAGACCAATCTTCTCGAGGCGATCTACTATCTCGAGATCTTTCGGTCGTTTCGAGGCACCCGGGACTCCCGGATCATCCGCTTCGGCGAGGACGTCTTCCGGGTCGAAGGCCATCTGGATCATGGAGAGAGCAGACAGGTGATCGCGGCGGCCTATCAGCGCTCCGGGAGCCTCAAGAAGGTCACCGTCGATGGCGTCGAGCCCCCCAGTCTGGGCGCGGCGATCGGTGGGGTCGCCGCGGTCCTCTTCACTCCCGAAGATGTCCGGATCGTGTCGAATGGACCCGAAGAGCGCCGGCGCTTTCTGGACATCATGCTCTCGTTGAACCTGCCCGGGTACCTCGAGGACCTGCAGAGGTACCGGCAGGGGCTCTCGCAGCGGAACGCCGTGCTGAGGGATGGTGGAGAGGGCGCCGCCGTACGGGCGTGGAACCCCCTGCTCTCCCGCCTCGGAGGCGCGATTTCTCATCGGAGGGCTCGCTGGGTCAAGGAGCGCGGATCGGAGTTCCGGTCGGTGTTCGCCGAAGCCTCCGGCGGTGAGGAGGCGATCCTCTCCTATCAGCCCGGGAGCGTGGACGAGCCCCCCCTCGAGGGAGCGGGCCCCGAGGCCTGGGGGGAGGGCATGGCGGCGAAGCTGGATCGACAGTTCGAGAGCGATCGCCGGAGGGGAACCACCCAGTCCGGTCCGCACCGGGATGAACTTCGAATGCATCTGGTGGGACGGGGGGAGTCGGAAGATCCGCCGGAGCCTCGGGACCTGAGGCACTTCGGGTCCGGTGGGCAGCGGCGAACGGCGGCGCTGACGCTCAGGATTCTCGAGGCCCGAACCGTGGCGCAGCGACGGGGGCGGCCGCCCCTGCTCCTCTTGGACGACCTGTTCGCGGAACTCGACGCGGACCGGTCCCGACGGGTGGTGGACCTGCTGGATCGCACCGCCGCCGGGCAGGTGATCCTCACGGCTCCCAAGCAGAGCGACCTGCACTTCCGGTCGGATCGACTGGTTCGGTGGGATATCCATGACGGCCGTGTGGAGAGGGGGCACTCGCTGGATTCGGAGGCCCCATGAGGGGGCGTGGGTCGGGAGGCGCGAATGGAGGCAGCGGGGATCCGGACCGCATCGGGGATCTGCTTTCCGGGCTTCTCAGCAAGTGGGGGATCCGGGGTGCGCTCGAGCAGCAGGACCTGGTGGCGGCCTGGCCCGAAATCGTCGGAGACGCGATCTCACGGGTGACCCGGGCGCGCGGGGTGGCCCGGGGCGTCCTCTACGTCGAGGTCCGATCCAGTGCATGGATGAGCGAACTCAACCTGATGCGACACGAGTTCATGGCGCGGCTGAACGCGGGAAAGCAGGACGGGCGTATCGAGCGAATCGTCTTCCTTCTGGCGGAGGATCCCGACTCCGCGTCGTCGGAATTCAGCGGGGGATCGGACGGTGGCGTCTGACCGCGCCCCTTCTCGCATGTCAGGGGCCCATCGAGGAATGGTCTCAGGAGAGAGATTTCGCTAAATTTCAGTGTCTGTTCCGGAACCTTGCACTCCCTTGAGGGACATGTTGATGGCTGAACAACCCAGCGATCCGAATATGAACGACTACAATGCCGGCCAGATCCAGGTCCTGAAGGGCCTGGAGGCGGTGCGGAAGCGGCCGGGCATGTACATCGGCTCCACCTCGGCCAGAGGGTTGCACCACCTCGTGTACGAGGTCGTCGACAACTCGATCGACGAGGCCATGGCCGGCCACTGCACCCAGGTCGATGTGACCGTTCACGCGGACAATTCCGTCACGGTCGTCGACGACGGTCGGGGAATCCCGGTCGATGTGCATCCGGTCGAGAAGCTGCCGGGGGTCGAACTGGCGATGACCGTGCTGCACGCGGGCGGAAAGTTCGACAAGTCGAGCTACAAGGTTTCGGGAGGGCTGCACGGGGTCGGCGTGAGTGTGGTCAACGCCCTCTCTTCCTTCCTCGAAGTCGAGGTCCATCGCAACGGGCGGCACTACCACCAGAGCTACGAGAAGGGGATCAAGACCAAGGAACTCGAGGACCTCGGTCCCGCCGAGGGGACCGGCACCCGGGTTCATTTCGTGCCGGACGGAGAGATCTTCACCGAGACGGTGTTCAACTTCGACACCCTCTCCTCGCGGCTGCGGGAGCTGGCGTTCCTCAACCGTGGCCTGCAGATCACGATTCGGGACGAGCGCTCCGATGAACCCGAGGAGGAGAGCTTCCGGTACGAAGGCGGATTGGCCGAATACGTCATCTACCTCAGAGGTGCGCGTCAGTCGGTTCACGACGATGTGATCTACTTCGAGGCCGACCGGCCCGAGGCCGAGATCGAGCTGGCGATGCAGTACGACACGGGCTTCTCCGAGAATACGCACACCTTCGTGAACAACATCAGTACCCACGAAGGCGGAGCGCACCTGACCGGGCTGAAAGCGGCGCTGACCCGTACGATCAACGACTACGCCCGCCGCAACAAACTCTTCAAGAAATCCGACGACGGTCTTTCGGGCGACGACGTTCGGGAGGGACTCACCTGTGTGCTGTCCGTCCGGGTCATGGAGCCCCAGTTCGAAGGACAGACCAAGACGAAGCTCGGGAACTCGGAGGTCCGCGGGGCCGTCGAGACGGCGGTGAACGAACACCTGGCGATCTGGCTGGACGAGAACCCGAAGGCTGCCAAGGCGATCATCGAGAAGTCCCTGCAGGCCGCCCGTGCCCGCGATGCGGCCCGACGGGCCCGCGACCTGGCCCGGAAGAAGAACGCCCTCGAGGGTGGCGTCCTGCCGGGGAAGCTCGCCGACTGCTCACTCAGCGATGCGTCCCTCACCGAGATCTACATCGTCGAGGGTGACTCCGCGGGTGGTTCGGCGAAGCAGGGCCGCGACCGCTCCTTCCAGGCGATCCTCCCGATCAAGGGGAAGATCCTGAATGTGGAGCGGGCACGGATCGACAAGATTCTGGCCAATGTCGAGATCCGCGCGATGATCACCGCGCTCGGGACCGGGATCCGTGAGGACTTCGATATCGAGAAGGCTCGTTATCACAAGGTCATCATCATGACCGACGCCGACGTCGACGGAGCGCATATTCGAACCCTGCTGCTCACCTTCTTCTTCCGTCAGATGCGGGAGTTGATCGAGGCTGGCTACATCTACATCGCTCAGCCCCCCCTGTATCGGGTCGCGAAGGGAAAACAGGAGACGTACGCATTCTCCGAGAGCGAGCGGGAGCAGATCGTGAAGCGGCTGACGAACGGAAAGGGTGAGGAGGCGCGAGGGCTCAACATCCAGCGATACAAGGGACTGGGTGAGATGAATCCCGACCAGCTCTGGAACACCACGATGGACCCCGACGGCCGGACGCTCCTGCAGGTGACGATGGAGAGCGCCGCCGAGGCGGACTCCATCTTTTCACGGCTGATGGGCGACGAGGTCGAGCCCCGGCGCGCCTTCATCGAAAAGAACGCCCGGTACGTCCGGAATCTGGACATCTGATCCGATGGTCCGGGCGATCCGGGCGAGGCTGAGTACGGGGGGCGTGCGCACGCCCCGGATGGCGGCCGTGTGCGCGGTGGTCCTCGTGCTCGCAGCGTGCGCGTCGAGCCCGGGGACCGACGATGTCGACACCGCCCGGCCGCCGATGGTTCACACCGCCCCGGATCGCCCCGATCGCCCGGTCGATCCACGCCTCGAGTCGGCCATCGAATCGGCCCTTCACCCCCCCGAAGAGATCCGGGTCTACACGGGGTCGGGGTCTCCGGTGGAGTGGGCCGACCTGGTTCGGGCAGCGGGTGATGTCGAGGTCGTGCTCCTCGGTGAGATTCACAACGACGGGGTTGGACATCGGGCCCGGCATGCGCTGGTGGCGGCGGGGATCACCGCCGATACCTCGACGGCGATCTCGCTCGAGATGTTCGAGACCGACGTTCAGGAGGTCCTCGACGAATATCTGGGCGGATGGATCAGCGAGGAGCACTTCCTGCGAGCTTCGCGTCCCTGGGACAACTACGCTTCCGACTATCGGCCCTATGTCGAGATGGCGCGTGAGGCGGGCCTTCCCTTACTGGGGGCCAACCCTCCGCGGCGCTACGTGAACCGGGTGAGTCGGCTCGGGACCGAATCCCTGGCGGAACTTCCCCCATCCGCGCGGCGCTGGCTTCCCCCCCTGCCGTATCCCGGCCCTTCGGACGCCTACCGGGCCGAGTGGGAATCCCTGATGGAAGGCGCGGGTCCCCACGGGGTGTCGGGCCCGGAGGGTGAGGCGGCCGCGGAGCGAATGCTCGAGGCGCAGGGGCTCTGGGACGCGGGGATGGCCTGGACGATCGTCGAGGCCATCCGTGCGGACGCGGTGGATCGGATCATCCATGTCGCCGGCGCCTTTCATGTGGCGAACGGTACCGGGATTCCCGAGTTGGTGCAACACTACCGGCCGGGTACCACCATGCTCCTGATCATCGGCTACCCGGTCGACCCCGGGTCCGATTTCGATCCTGTGGCGCATGGCGGCCGGGGCGACTTCATCCTTCTCGCCCCGACCCGCTGAGGCGCCGATGGCCACCCCCACGTACATCTTCGGACACCGGAACCCTGACGCGGACGCGATCTGTTCGGCGCTCGCCTACGCCGACTTCAAGCGCCGGACGACCGGCGGGGACTTCCGGGCGGCCCGCTGCGGGAATTCGAACGCTCGGATCGATGCGATCCTGGACCACTTCGGAGTCCCCCTTCCTCCGTTTATCTCCGATGTGACCCCGAGACTTCGGGATCAGATGACTTCGGAGGTCGTTACTGTCGGTCCGGGGGATACCTGCGCCCGGGCGCTCGAGTTGATCGACGAGCATGATTTTCAGCTCCTTCCCGTTGTTCGGCCCGACCGCACGCTGCTCGGGGTGTTGAGCATCTTCCAGCTCGGCGAGTATTTCATTCCGAAGTCGGGTGGGGGGCGTGACATCCGACGGGTGGAGTCTTCGCTCGACTCGGTCATCTCCGCTCTGGATGCGCAGGTGCTCCATGTCGAGCGCGCCGAGGTCGTCGAGCCGCTCTGGGTGAGGGTCGCCGCCATGGACCTCGAGTCCTTCCGGCGGTTCCAGTCATCGGGAGACATTCCTCCCGAACGCTCCGTTATCGTGGTCGGCGATCGTTCCGATATCCAGACGTCGGCGATCGAACTGGGTGTGCGACTCCTTGTGGTCACCGGCGGACTCGAGGTGGAGCCGCGCATCATCGAGAGCGCGAAGGCCCGGGGCACCAGCATCATTTCGAGTCACCACGACACGGCCACGACGGCCTGGACGATCCGTACGGCCGCCCGGGTGGATTCGGTCATGGGCGAGGCGCCGGCTCGCTTCTCGGCCCACGATCCCGTGGACTCGGTTCGCAGGCGGACCAGTCAGCTCGACCCCTCGGTCTTCATGGTCACCGATGATGGAGGACGGCTGGAGGGGGTGTTCACCCGACGCGATCTTCTACTCCCCAGCAGTACGCGACTCATCCTGGTCGACCACAACGAATTGTCCCAGGCGGTGGCGGGCGCGGACCAGGTGCAGATTGTCGAGGTCGTGGACCACCATCGACTGGGGGATCTCCGCACGGAAGAGCCCATTCTCTTCATCAACCGACCGGTCGGGTCGACATGTACGATCGTGGCTGACAAGTACCGTGCGGCGCAGATCACCCCGTCCCGGGAGATGGCGGGAATCCTCATGGGAGGCCTCGTCTCGGACACCCTGAACCTTCGAAGCCCCACGACCACACCCATCGACAGGGAAATCCTCGGGTGGCTCGAGGAACTCACCCAGGTGACGGGTGCGGAGCTGGCCGAGATCATCTTCTCGTCCGGGTCGGTGGTCGCGGACAGCCCCCCGGCCGCGGTCCTGGCGCTCGATCGGAAGGAGTACGAGGAGGGCGGTCGTCGATTCGCCATCTCGCAGGTCGAGGAACTCGGGTTCGAGCAGTTCTGGGAGCGAGGCCCGGAGTTGTCCGCCGAACTGGAGCGATTCCGCAGCGAGGAGCAGCTCGACTTCGCGATCCTGATGGTGACCGACGTGAAGACGCAGGATTCGCTCCTCGTGGTCAAGGGGGGAGCGGAGTTGATCGACGCGATCTCCTATCCGGCCGTGATCGAACGCGAGGTCTTTCGGCTCTCGGGTGTGGTGAGTCGAAAAAAACAGTTGCTCCCCTTCATCACCGGGGTCCTGAAGAGGTCTCAGCCCGAGTCCTGATCGCCCGGTAGATCCATCCATTGGAATCCTCGCTCGGGCCGGCGGGTAGTCATCCTGCTCCCGCTCCTTTCTTTCCCCGTGGAGGTCTTTCGTGCGTGTTCTCGTTACCGGCGCGACCGGCTACATCGGTGGGCGTCTCGTTCCTCGTCTTCTCGACAGGGGGCACGTGGTCCGGGTCGTGGTCCGGGATCCCCGAAAACTCGAGGGGAAGGACTGGGTCGATAGGGTCGAGATCCGGCGGGGAGACCTCTCCGACCCCGCTTCCCTGACGGGCCTGGCCGATGACATCGACGTCGCGTATTACCTCGTGCATTCGATGTATGCGGGAGCCGACTTCGCCGAGCGCGATCGCGAGGCCGCGCGGAATTTCGTCGAGGTCTGCCGGAGTGGGCCGCTGGTGGTCTACCTGGGGGGGATTCTGCCGGAGTCGGAGGATCCCGCTTCAGAGCACCTGTCGAGCCGAGCCGAGGTCGGCGAGATCCTTCGAGAGGGCCTTCCGGCGACCGAACTTCGTGCGGGACCGATCATCGGGTCCGGCTCGGCCTCGTTCGAGATGGTGCGGTATCTGACCGAGCGACTTCCCGCGATGGTCGCCCCCCGATGGATTCAAAACGAAGTCCAGCCGATCGCGGTCCGGGATATCCTCGCCTATCTCGTGGCCGCTGCCGAGAGGGGCGAGCCGCTCGATGTGCTCGAGGTAGGCACCGATGTGCTGACCTTCCGGTCGATGATGATCGGATACGCCGAGGTTCGGGGGCTGAAGCGGCTGATCATCCCGGTGCCGGTGCTGACCCCGGGGCTGTCGGCCCGTTGGGTGGGCCTCGTGACCCCGATCCCGAACGCGATCGCCGTGCCTCTCGTCGAGGGGGTCGTCCAACCGGTTGTCGGCGACGTGACGCGAGCGCGAGAGCTCTTTCCCGAGATCGTTCCCATTTCCTACCGGCGGGCGGTGGAGTTGGCGCTGGAGCGTATCGAGACCGGGGCGGTGACCACCCGGTGGAGTGGAGCACTGGGCGACGGGGCGACCTCCGAGTTCGAGGATCGCGAGGGCATCATGCGTGAGGTCCGGACCCGTCGGGTCGAGCTGCCGCCCGAGGCCGTGTATCGCACATTCACCTCGGTCGGAGGGACGCGGGGTTGGCTGGTCTGGCGGTGGGCATGGGAATTCCGCGGCCTCGTCGACCAGCTCTTCGGAGGGCCGGGTCTGCGCCGGGGTCGTCGGCACCCGAGTGACCTGAGCGTCGGAGAGGCGGTCGACTTCTGGCGTGTCGAGGCGCTGGAGCCGGGGAGGCTCCTGCGCCTGAGGGCCGAAATGCGGGTCCCGGGGAAGGCCTGGCTCCAGTGGGAGGCGGAGCCGGAAAATGGGGGGACCCGCCTGATCCAGACGGCGCTGTTCGCACCGTCCGGGCTTCCGGGGACGCTCTACTGGTATTCGCTGGTGCCCGCCCACGCGTTGATCTTTTCGCAGATGATCGACGCGGTCGCCCGACTGGCGGTCGAAGAGCACGAAGGGGGAGCATAGGGGAGCCGGAACTCATCGGGGGGGGGTGGTGTGTGCAGGATCTGTCCAGAATATGTACAGAGTACTTTGACATCTTCGTGTAACCGCTTTATACTGGGGGACGAGCGGTTTCGTGATCGTCTCCTCCTCCCTATGCAGGAGTCCCGATGCAGGCCTTCAATTCCGAACTGTTCCTGACCACATCCGAGGCCGCCGAACTTCTCGACGTCCACCCGTCGACCGTGAAGCGATGGACCGATGCCGGCGAACTTGAATCGGACAAGACCGACGGGGGCCATCGTCGGATCTACCTGAGGGAGGTGCTGGAGTTCGCGAACGGCCGGGGCGTCCAGACCTATCTCGCTCCATTCACCCCCTTCGAATCTCACGTCTGGCTGGCGGTACAGGATGCGATTCGTCATGATGACTATTCCCGGACCGTGTCCCTTGCGATGGGATGGCTGATCCGCGGATACCCTCGACGCATTTCCGCCCTCTTCCACGACCTGGGTTCGCGCGAGAGCCTCGCCTTCGCCCGGGTCTGCGACGGGGGAATCCAACCGTTCATGGAGGAGGTCGGCATGGCCTGGAGGGAGGGACGACTTCGGATCGGCGAGGAGCATATCGCCAGCCAGGCGGTGCTCGAGGCGCTCGTCCGGCTCTCCGATGATGCTTGGGCGGGGATCGCCCCGGGCGAGGACCTGCCCGTCTCTCGGCCGACGGCGGTCGTGGGATCGATGGAGGGCAATCGACATCACATCGGAGCCATGTGTGTCCGGATTCTGCTCGAGCGCGCGGGTTGGACCGTCCATTACCTGGGGGCCGATACGCCCCCCGAGGAATTTGCGGCGATTCAGCGTGCCCGGGGTGCCGAACTGGTGTGCGTGTCGTTCTCTCCGCCCACCTCGATCGGGCACATGCGTCGGTGCCTCGATGTGCTCCGAGAATTCTATCGCCCCGCCTCACCCTTCGATCTCGTGTTCGGCGGAGCGGCGTCGAGTGGGTTGGACGATGGCACGGATCTCCCCTTCCGCACCTTCATGACCTTCCCTTCTGCCGTGTCCTTCATCGAGTGGGTCGAGCGTCGCGAGGAGCGGGGGAGCAGCATGACCGGGGTCCGGTCGGCGTGACGGGCCCCGACGCGAACTGGCACCGGACACCCGCGGGGTGGGGCATCGCTCTCCTCCTGGCTTTCACGATCACAGCCCTTGCCGGATACGGGATTTTTGGACTGAATCCCGAGCGGATTCCGCCATCCCTGATCGGGTTCTGGCGTATTTCGTACGCGTTCTTCGCTCAGCTCCATATCATCATCGGGGCCGTGGTCCTCGGAATCGCGCTCGTCCGCTGGGGCGGGCTTCGGTGGGTACCGGCCTTCCTGACGGTCTACCTGATCTCCTTCCTGTCGGAGTTCTTCGGGACCGGGTACGGGATTCCCTTCGGTCTCTACGAGTACACGAGCCTCCTGGGATACAAGATCGCCGACCGGGTACCCTGGGTGATCCCCCTCTCCTGGTTCCTGATGGCCGTTCCAGCCTGGATTCTGGCTCGCGAGACCTTTCCGGGGGCCCTGCGGTGGTTCCCCCGGATCGTGTTTGCCGCGGTCCTTCTCACCCTCTGGGATCTGGCGCTCGATCCCGCCATGAGCTTTCAGGCACCCTACTACTGGATCTGGACGGACACCGGGCCCTACTTCAAGATGCCCTGGGTGAACCTGGCCGGGTGGTTGGGAACAGGGGTTCTACTGATGGCAGCGATGGAGCTCCTGGGCATCCGCTCCTGGACCCGGACCATCCCGCCGTCCTACGCGCTCGCCTACTACGGGGTAACCCTCCTGATGCCCGTCGGGATGATTGTGCTGGAAGGGCTCTGGCTCGCGGTTCTGGTCACCTTCCTCTCGTACCTCGCAGCCTGGGGGCTCCATCGGGCGGTGGCCCGGGGGACACCGGGCGCACCCAGCACCGACCGGATCGCCGGGGAGCCGGCATGATCGATCGGTCCCTGGAGCTTCGGGAGGGGCTCGAGGATGCCCTTGTGACGCTGAGCACTGAAGCCCGCTTTCCGTCACTGGCCCTCGAAGGCCAGCTGCTCAGACCTTTGATTGCGTTCGCCGCGGGCGGATTCTCCGCCACCAACCCGGCCCCCCGGGGCTTCTGGTACGGGGCGCTTGCGGTGCAGATGGTCCACGAGGCGTCGCTCCTTCACGACGACATCCTGGACGAGGCGGGGAGGCGGCGGGGAGAGCCAGCTCTGGCGGCCCGAAGCGGGATCGGGGTCGCGCTCCTCGAGGGGGACCACCTGCTGACCGCCGCCTATCGAGCCGCCGCCCTGACCGGTTCGCTCGAGTTCGTGGAAGCCTTTGCTCGGGCGGTGGAGCGGACGGTCGCCGGCGAGAAGGCCCAGTGCGCGGCACGCGGACGACGTCTTTCCGAAGCGGAGTACCTGGAGATCATCGGCGGAAAGTCCGGGGAGCTGTTCGGCGCGGCGTTCGCCCTCCCCGCATTTCTCGACTCGTCCCCGGCCCCCTCGGTCGACGAGTGGGTCGCCTTCGGGCGGCAGGTCGGGTGCCTGTATCAGAGAGTCGACGACTTCCTCGACCTGTGTCGGTCCGCCGAGGTGGGCAAGCCGGCGCTGCAGGACTTGGGCCAGAAGAAATGGACCTGGCCCCTCGCGATCGCGGGGTACGAGACGTTTCCCGAAGGCTCACCCCTCGAGATCGCCGAGTTCCTCGTCCGTCGGGATCACCTGGGGGGCTCGATCATGCGGCGGGGAATCGAGGTCCTTCGCACCGAGGCCGAGCGCCTCATCCGGCACCGGGTCCACACGTTCCCCCGGGCGGCCGGTCTCGATGAGACTCTTCGATCCTGGCTGTCGCGCGCAGAGGGTGCGCTGGCAGATGAGGAGGCGGAGTTCGGGCATTCGATCCTCCCCTCGACCGCCGGCACCGGCGAGTCCCGGGCGACCGCCCCGGAGGCCGGGGTGGCGACGGTCGATGCCGAGATCCTCGAGGCCGTCCGCCTCGAGGCGACGGCGCTTGGAGAGGATGGGGAGTGGACCTCCTACTTCGCCCATCACTCCAAGTCCTTTCGGTTCTCGGCTCGGCTTTTTCCCCGCGACGAGGGGCGACTCGTATCGGGCGTCTACGCCTTTTGCCGCTTCACCGACGACCTCGTGGATCGGAACCCCGACGACCCTCCTGCGCTTCGGCGTGCCCGCCTGAAGGCCTGGAGCCATTGGAGCCGAGAGGCCTATGGGGGTCGGACCACCGGGATCCCCCTCCTCGATGAAGTGATGGGAGAAACGGCCGGACGCTCGGTTCCCTTTCGGTACGTCGAAGAGCTGCTTCGGGGGGTGGCGATGGATATCGAGCCCACGGAATTCGAGGACCTCGAGGCGCTGCGTGTCTATTCCTATCGCGTGGCGTCGGTGGTCGGACTCTGGCTCACCGAGCTGTTCGGGACCCACACGCCGTGGGTGCTTCGTCGGGCCGAGTTGATGGGGCATGCCATGCAACTCACGAACATCCTCAGGGATGTGGGTGAGGACTGGAGGACCGGGCGGCTCTACCTTCCCCTGGATCGACTCGAGGCCCACGGCGTGACGCCGGACCAGATCGGCCGCGCGGTCGAGAAGGGCGGACTTCCCGCGGGGTGGCCCGGGCTCATCGAGGAGTTGATTCGGGAGGCCGAAAAGGACTATGAACAGGCCTTCGAGGCGATCCCGGCGCTCCCGACGTTCTTTCAGCGTCCCGTGGCCGTGGCGGGCCGGGTGTATGGGGGGATCCATCGCGAGATCCGCCTCAACGACTACGACAATCTCCACCGGCGGGCGATGACCTCTCTGGGCCGCAAGGTCATGGTCGGAGGGGGAGCTCTCTGGGACCTGCGGCGAACACGGAAGGCATCTCCGGGCATCGGTTCCGAGGCCGGCGCGCTCGCCTCACCTTCGAAGCGGGCCTGACCGGCTCGCCTCCGCCTTGCGTACCGCCTGGTGCACTCGAAAGAAGGTGTCGGGTGTGACCGAGATCGACGAGATCCCGCACTCCACGAGGAAGGCGGGAATTTCTTCGGGATGATCGGACGGAGCCTGTCCGCAGATCCCGATCTCGATACCTCGGTCGCGAAATCGCCGAACGGCTTCGCGGATCAGTGTCTGGACTCCGGGGGATCGGGCGTCGGGTGGACTCTGATATCCCTCGAGGTCGTCTCTGGAGAGCGCGTAGACGGTCTGCACCAGGTCGTTGGAGCCGATCGACCCGCCGGCCAGTGACATCTCGTCGATGAAGGCCTCGGCTTCGAGCACGTTCGACGGGATCTCGACCATCAGGAAGAGGGGGACGCCCGACGCGGGGTCCAGCTTCCGGGCCTCGAGGAGGCGGATGACCTCACGGCCCTCTGCGGGCGTGCGGCAGAACGGTACCATCACCTGAAGGTTGTCCATGCCCATGGTGTAGCGCACGTGCTCCAGGGCCCGCAGCTCGAGGTCGAACGCCGGGGCGAAGCGCGCGTCCACGTAGCGCGCGGCTCCCCTCCACCCGATCATCGGGTTCTCTTCGTGCGGCTCGAAGAGCCGACCGCCGAGCAGGTCCCGATATTCGTTTGACTTCAGGTCCGACAGCCGGACCAGGACGGGGCGCGGATAGAAGGCGGCGCAGATCAGGGCGATGCCCGAGCGGACGCGGTCCACGAAGAAGTCCTCGGGGGAGTCGTATCCCGGGATGCGGCGCTCGACCGCGCCGAGCAGGGTCCCCAGTTCGAAGAGGTCCTCGGCCCGCAGCTGGTCCCGGAAGGGTTCGAGCTCGGGCGGAAGCTCTCCAGAGGCGGCAAAGAGGCGCAGCGCGTCGTACCAGACGAGCGCGAGGGGGTGAATGCCGACCTGCGCGGTCAGGATGAACTCGAGGCGGGCGAGACCCACGCCGTCGGCCGGGAGCATGGCGTCTCCCGGGGCCTTCCCCGGGAAGCCCACATTCAGCTTGATGTCCGTTTCCAGGGGGCTGTCGTCCTCGAGCTCGATCTCTTCGACCTCGAACGGGTGGATCCCCTCGAAGACGAGGCCGGTGTCGCCCTCTGCGCAGCTTCCGGTCACCTCCTGCAGGGGCCTGAGGATCTCCATGGCGCTGCGAACCCCCACGATTGCAGGCGTGCCGAACTCCCTGGCGACGATCGCCGCGTGTGACGTGCGGCCACCCCGTTCCGTGATGATCAGCGAGGCGTCTCGCATCAGCGGCTCCCAGTCCGGGGTGGTGAGGCTCGTGACGAGAACGTCGCCAGGGTCGAAGACCCGATCCTCGACGGGCAGGTCGCTCAGGTCCTCCCCCGCCGCCGTGCGCTCGCGGAGGTCTCGCTTGCGCCGAATCACTTCGTCGTAGTCCGCGTACATCCGGATCCGGCCGGATCCGATCCGGCTTCCGACGGCGAGGCCGGTCAGGAGGACCTTGCCCTCCTCCTGCAGGCGAGCGGTGAGCCCGGGGTCCATGCGCCAGGTTCGAAGGATCCGGCCCGATCCCGATCCCGACTCGGAGGGGGCGTGCACGGTCTCGGGTCGACTCTGCACGATGAACAGTTCGCCCGAGATCCCGTCTTTTGCCCATTCCACGTCCATCGGGCGTCCGTAGTGGTCTTCGATCGTGAGGGCCATCCGGCCGAGTTCGAGGACGTCCTCGGCAGAGATCGACCATTCTCGGCGACGACTCGCCTCGACATCGACCGACTCGGTGGCCGTGCCACCCTGGGTCGAGTAGACCATCTTCCTGTCCTTGGCGCCCAGCTCCTGGTGGACGAGGGCGTCGTGACCCCGCCGAAGGCCCTCCTTCCAGAGAAGGAAGGTGTCCGGCGTGACCGTGCCCTGCACCACCAGCTCACCGAGCCCGTACGAAGAGGTGACATGGATCAGGTTCGGATTGCCGGAGTCCGGATCGAGGGTGAACATCACCCCGGACGTGTCCAGGTCGGAGCGAACCATCTTCATGATCACGACCGCGACGGCCCCCGCCATCGGGTCCATCCCCTGCCCCCTCTGATACGAGATCGCGCGCTCGGTGAATGCCGAGGCGATGCATCCGCGCCAGCTCTCGACCACGGCGTCACCCCCCTGGACGTTCAGGAAGGATTCGTACTGACCCGCAAAGGAGGCGAGCTCGGAGTCCTCGACGGTGGCGGAAGAGCGGACGGCGGCATCCATGTCTCTTCCGTATCGTCCTTCGAGGACCTGGTAGCCGGTCCGGATCGCGGCGTCCAGGCGGTCCGGAAGGGGCGTGGCGTGAACCAGGGCCCGGGCGAGCGTGGCCGCGACCTCTGCGCCCTCTTCCGAGAGGGCCTCGTCCGCCGACAGGATGAGAGCGAGTGCGTCCCCCAGCGTTGCCCCGTCCTCGAGCGCGGAGCGGACCGAGTCCCATCGTCCGGCCACCTGGCCGAGCGGGAGGAGCGCCGCGGTCCTGGGGTCGGGCTCCCGGGGCACCGGCTGCGAAAGGAAGAGTCGGAAGGCGGCGGCGGTGGTGGCGAATCCTCCCGGAACACGGATTCCGGCGCTCGAGAGCTCCCGGATCATCTCTCCGAGGGAAGCCGCCTTGCCCCCGACGCTCTGGCGGTCGGCACTGCCGACCGACTCCAGGGGGAGGGTGAGCGGGATGCCCTCGGATTCGAGGGCGGCCGGATGCCCTCTTGCGTGTTTCCCGGAGCCGCTCACAGCCGGCTCATCGAACAGGGCTTGTGAACTCGGGTGGTACCCCGTCGACCCAGTCCCGGGGCTTCAGCATCTCCATCAGCCGATGCTCGAAGGTGCCGGCATCGTATGACAGGTTGTATCCCCACCGGGCCATGGGGGGGAGGCTCATCAGGACGCTTTCGATTCGAGCGTTCGTCTGGAGCCCGAAGCGCGTACCCCGATCGTGGACCAGGTTGAACTCCACATAGCGACCCCGCCGAACCAGCTGCAGTTCCTTTTCGCGCGTTCCGAAGCTCATGTTCCGGCGTCGCTCCACGATGGGCCCGTAGGCCGGACGGAGGGCCAGCCCTACGTCCTGTGAAAAGGCGAATGCCGATTCCGCGTCGAGCGTGCCATCGGGCCCGCCTCGAAGGTTGTCGAAGAAGATCCCACCGATCCCCCGCATCTCATCGTCTCGATGACTGTTCACGAAGTACCGGTCGCACCAGGCCTTGTAGCGGTCGTAGTAGTCGGGATGATGCCGCAGACAGGTCTCGCGCAGGGCGCGATGGAAGTGCACCGCGTCTTCGGGGAAGGGGTGCGTCGGCGTAAGGTCCATGCCCCCCCCGAACCAGTAGTCGAGGGGCGTCCCGTCCTTCCCCTCGATCTCGAAGTAGCGGACGTTCATGTGGACGATCGGGAGCATCGGACTGCGTGGATGACAGACCACGCTCACTCCGGTTGCGAAGAACCGGACCTGGCCCCCCGAGATGCGGTCCGAGCCGAGCCGGGCCGCCATTTCACCCGGGATCTCTCCGTCGACCACGGATCGGTTGACTCCAACCTTCTCGAAGGTCACGCCATCGGTCAGGACCCGCGAAATCCCCCCGCCTCCGCCCGGGCGCATCCAGGCATCCTCTTCGAATCGTCCCCCTCCGTCGCGGTCCTCGAAGAAGTGGGTCGTGGTGTCGTGGAAGATCTGCATCCAGCGCGAGACCCGCGACCGCATGGGTATGGCCTCGACGTAATCACGGATCCGACCGGAGCGTGCCTCCGGAACACGTGATTCGGTCCGACCGCGGGGGGAGAGTGGGACCGAGACACCGGGGGTCAGACCGGGGTGCGCGATCGCCTGCGGTTCGGGAAGTGGGCTGTAGGATGCCATGACTACCTCGGGTTCTGGGGGTGATTCGATGAAGAATCGGATTCGGAAAACAGGTGCATCAGGGCCCGGGCCAGGATGTCGCGAGGGGACTCCTCGGACGGCAGGGAGCCCGGAGCCGATCGAAGCGCACTCATCGGCCTGGCCATGAGCTTGGCTGCGATTCGGCGGGCGGCGCGCTCCGCCGCTTCCTCCTCTCCGGCGACGTATGAGACTTCCTTGCGGCAGACTTCGACGACATACTCCCGCAGGGGGCGCAGCGCTTCACGTGCCCCGGCGTCGGCGAGCCAGCGATCGAAGACCCCGAACTCCTCTTCGATGATCGCCTCGGCCAGGGGGATCGCCTCCCGTCGGGCCTCTTCGACCCGGGCGGCTTCGGGGTGAACCTGGTCGAGGTTCGAGAGTCGGATCCCTTCGAGTTCGGCGACCCTCGCGTCCACGTTCCGGGGAAGGGAGAGGTCGATCACCGGGAAGGGGCGACCGGCGAGACGGGCGCGCAGTACGGGCTCGTCGACCCATGCCGACGGGGCTCCGGTGGCCACCATCAGTCCACCGGCCCGGGGAAGATGATGGGAGAGCGTGTCGAGCCCACCCCATTCTCCGTTCCATTCGCCGGCCAGTGCCCGCGCCCGCTCCGGGGTGCGGTTCAGCAGGACGACCTCGACATCCTCACGAAGCGCGAGGGAGCGGGCCGCGTGAGATCCCACCTTTCCCGCCCCGACCACGATGATCCGCCGGGGCGCTCCCGCCGGGATCTGGTCCAGCAGGTACCGAGCGGCCTCGGAGCCGACCGAGCTCTGTCCGGACATGAGGCGGGTGCTGGATCGCACGCGCTTTCCCGTCCGAAGGGCGGAGGCGAAGAGTCGGTGCAGGTGACTGTCCACCGTTCCCGCCCGCTTGGAGTCGCGATAGCAGCGGCGCACCTGGCCCAGGATGTGGATGTCTCCCAGGATCTGGGACTCGAGCCCCGCGGCCACGCGCAGCACATGCCGCGCGGCGAGCCCGTCTCGCAGGACGGCGACCGGGGCGTCGGGTCGGGTGCCCCGCGCGTCGACCCCGTGGGCCCAGAGCCGAAGGATGCGATCGGGAGATCGATCCGGTCCCCAGAGGACGAGTTCCGTGCGGTTGCACGTCCGGATCACGACAAGTTCTCCGAGGCTTCCCTCGCGGGCCTGCCCGAAGATTCGGGTGAGGGCGGTATCGTCGATTGCCCACCGCTCCCTGACTGCCACCTCGGCCGAACGGAAGTCGATTCCGACCACCATCAGGCCTTCGGTCTGAACATCGGTCATGCCGTCATCCCCCACCGTTGGTGATCGGGCTCGGCTTCCGGCCTCTCCGGATCGACGCCGGCGGTCCGCTCGGCGAGTGCTTCGAGCAGTGTCCGGCCCTCCTGGTCGAGGCCCGGGGTGGAACGCAGTGTCCCCAGGGATCGGATCAGAAGCCGACGGCTCTGCCGACGCGGCGCCCGACCGGCGGGTCCCTTGCCGAACTGTCCGTCCTCGGCCCAGTCGTCGGCGTCGTCGGCCAACTGATACGCCCAGCCCAGGTCCCGCCCGAACCGGGCCAGTCCGGACTCGGTTGCCTGTGGTGCTCCCACCGCGATCGCGGCGCCCTTGAGGGCGAACTCGGAGAGTCCGGTGGTCTTTTTCCGGTGGAGACGTCGCGGCGACCCACCCGCGGCGAAGGCGCCGGTCAGGTCGACCGCCTGCCCCCCGCACATCCCCGCGATCCCAAAGGCGCCGCCCCACTCCGCGGCCAGCGCTCCTCCGGACCGTGGAATCGACCCCAGGAGCTCGGCCGAGCGGCCCAGCAACGAGAGGGCGAGCAGGATCGCCCCGCCGGTGCCGACCTCGAGATGCGTGGCCGCCCGAGACCTCCGGAGGGAAGAGTCGTCCATCGAGGGCAGGTCATCGAGGATCAGCGACGCCGTGTGCGTCAGCTCGACCGCGAGTGCGACGGGAAGGGCAGAGGAGTCGTCACCTCCGCAGGCCCTCGCGGCGGCAAGGGTCAGAAGGGGGCGCCAGCGACTCCCGGGATTGCCCTTCACGCCGAGTGCGGCGGCCGCGGCCCGTGGCAGCGCGGGGGGAAGTCCCTCGGGCATCGGCAGGACCTCGGCCAGCGCGGCCTCGAAACGGGCCCGATGGGTGCGGACGAAGCCCTCCAGGATTTCGGCCCGTTTCGTGTCGGGCACCGAGGGGAAGGGGAGGCCGGTCATGCCGGTACCAGTCCCGTCAGGTGCCCGATGTTCTTGAAGAAAATACGTGCGTGCGCGAGCGGCTTCGCCTTGACGAGCTCCTTGTGCATGTACCCGTCGAAGGTCAGCTCCTGAACGTCGCGATCCTGACAGATTCGCACGAAGCGTTCTCGGCGGTTGTCCGTCGTGTACCAGAACCACTGCATCACCCCGAGCACCGTGAAGACCATTCCGTGCGTCCGCAGGAAGCGACGCCGGGCTCGCTTCAGGGCACGAACGTCACCGGTCTCGAGCGCCTCGTGCACCGATCGGGCGGCGAGGCGTCCACCGGTCATCGCGTAGAAGATCCCCTCCCCCGATGAGGGCGCCACGACCCCGGCGGCATCGCCGGCGAGGATCACGTCCCGGCCATTTTCCCAGCGGGGGAGGGCCTTGAGGGGGATCGGTGCCCCCTCCTTCTTCAGGGTCTCGAGGCCGTCGAGCCCTGTGGACTGCCGCAGGGAGTCGATCGCGCCCCGCATGTCGAAGCCCTTCTGCTCGGTCCCGGTCCCGATCGAGGTGGTGTCTCCGTGGGGGAAGACCCAGGCATAGAAGTCGGGGGACAGGTCCCCCCGGTAGTAGACATCGCAGCGATTGGCGCCGAAGCTCTGCGAGTCGACCTCCGGAGAGCGAACGATCTCGTGATAGGCGAAGACGAACCGCCCCTTCCTGGAATTCGGGACCGCCTGCCTGGCGACCTGAGAGAGCGCGCCGTCGGCCCCGATCACCATCCGGGCCTCGACGGTGCGCACCGGGCCGCGGCGTGAACCCCCTTCGCGAAATTGGATCCGGGGCCGTCCGGTGCCGGCGTTCTCGATCGACTCGAAGTTGCCCACCACCCGCTCGGCGCCCGCCTCCGCGGCTCGAACTCGCAGCCACTCGTCGAAGGGGCCCCGGTCCACCATCCCCACGAAGCCGTCGCCCACGGGGATGTCGACACTCCGTCCCGAAGGGGAGAGGATCCGGGCGGTATCGACCCGATTGACGAGCATCGACTCGGGAACGTCGAATTCCTGGAGGAGTCTCGGTGGCACCGCTCCCCCGCAGGGCTTCACACGCCCCTGTCGGTCGAGGAGCAGGACCCTGTATCCCTCGGTGGCGAGGTCGTGGGCAGCGGTGGCGCCCGAGGGGCCTCCCCCTACTACAACGGCGTCGTAACGGTCACTCATGGGGTTTCCCCGGGTTCAGGTTCCATGCCGTATGGTTCGGCGAGTGACCACACGTGCGGAGGGATCATACGGCGCATCCTGCGGGGTCTCTCCCGGCGCAGGTGCACGATGGATTCGAGTGCTTTCATTTCGAGTCGAGCCCGCGCGAACTCGAGTCCGCGGGGACCGATGCGAGGCATCAGGAAGCTCACGATCGGCTTCAGCCAGCGGGGAGTTCTCCGTACGGGGAGGCCTCCCGAGGCTCGTTCCAGGTTTCCGAGGAATCCCCGAACCGGCCCGGCCCGTTTCCCGGCGCTCCCCGGTGCGGTGGTCTCGAGCTCGGTGCCGAGCAGGTCGATCAGCTCTTCGCCGCGGTCGTTGCGGACCAGGAGCCATTGGTGCCCCTCGCCGCCCATGTAGCCGACCGTCAGATCCGACAGGACATTCACGTAGTCCACGCAGCTGCGGCAGGTGAGGGGGAAGAAGTCGTCGGGCAGATCCGAGATCGGAAGATCCAGGAAGGGGATTTCGCGGGTCTCTCCGTCCGAGAAGCGCAGCTCGACCCGATAATCCGCGCGAAACTCCAGATACTCGATCTCGTCGGGACGCGAGGAGAGGAGATCCAGAAAAGTGTGGAAGTTCTCGGTGGTGGTGTTGTCGGAGCAGGGGGTTCCGATGATGTAGAGCCGCTCGAGGCCGAGTTCCTCTTCGAGCGCCCGCAAGGCGTGCACCTGGCAGGGGATTCCGATCACGGCCAGCCGGGTCCACCCACGCTCGATCGCCGGCTCGAGCAGGGAGAGAAGGGGAGCGTAGCCCATCTTCATTCCCCTGCACGCCCGCATCCCCTCGGGCTCGGTGACGAGTACCGGACGGGGCTTCCATGGGTCGTCGGGATCCGAAGCCATCGCCAGCACCGCATCGACGGCGTTGGTCTCGAGGAGCCGGGCCCCGATCCGCGTCGTGATGCCGGTCCACTGAGAGCCTTCGAGCGGGACCGAGAGGCGGGCGCGGAGGATCCGACGGAAGGGTCCGAAGTGAAGCTCGTCGGGGCGGTCGGCGTCGCGCGATCGCCCGTGGGCCGTTCGCTCCAGCTCCTCGTACCGCGGGTTGATGAATTGGCAGGCCCGGCCACAGCGTCCGGGATCCGACGACCGCGAGATCCCGCAGTCCGTGCACAGGTCGCGGGAGTGTGCCGGGCCCGGCTCGGCCGCCCAGACGGCCGTGGGTGCGCCCGTGGAGTCCAGAACGGGAAGCGCGCGTGCGACACTCATGACGGCCCCGAAAGTGCGACGGCGCGGCGAATCGGCCGGAGACCCCGGGCCTGCCCGGCGCTGGACACGGTGAGCACGATCCCGGCGGCCGCGACGAAGAGGACCGCCTCGAGCAGGAAC
>REBS01000104.1 GCA_007692605.1 Gemmatimonadales bacterium | reverse complement strand
GAAATCGCCGAAGCGTGGGGCCCTCGTTGACATAGGCCTCACGGATGAAGAGCTCGTCGGAATCGACGAAATCCCCTTGATCCTGAGCCTTGTACTGAGCGTTCGCCACCGCGGAGCGGAGAGTCTTCGAGACCGGCTCCGCAGCCGCCTTCTTGGAGAACTGCAGCAGGGCGTAGGCCTCGTTCACGGACTGTCCGCGAATCTGGTCCACGACGAGCCGCACCTTTCGCGGGCTCATTCGAATAAATCGTGCTATGGCCTTGGCTTCCATCTTCAATTCTTCTCCGCCGATCCGGTGCGTAGGTCGAGAGTCTATCGGACTTTCGACCGCTTGTCAGCCAACTTTCCACCATGTCCCCTGAAGAGACGGGTGGGAGAAAACTCGCCCAGCTTGTGACCGACCATGTTCTCGGTGATGTAGACGGGCACGAACTTGTTACCGTTGTGCACCGCGATGGTGTGCCCGACGAAATCAGGTGAGATCGTGGACGATCGCGCCCAGGTGCGAATCACCTTCTTCTCGTTGCGAGAGTTCATCCCATCGATCTTCAGGAGAAGCTTCTCGTCGATGTACGGGCCCTTCTTTACGCTGCGCGGCATATCTCTTCCCTCGTGATCCGTTTACTTGGTCGCCTTACCGCGGCGACGTCCACGGACGATGTACTTGTTGGACTTCTTCTTCTTCTTTCTCGTCTTGATGCCTTCCCGCTTCCCCCAGGGAGACACGGGGGGTCGTCCACCCGAGGTGCGACCTTCACCACCACCGAGTGGGTGATCCACCGGGTTCATCGCCACGCCCCGCACATGGGGCCGACGTCCCTTCCAGCGTGCCGCTCCCGCCTTACCGATCGAACGCAGTTCATGCTCAGCGTTCCCGACCTGACCGATCGTGGCCAGGCAGTTGCCTCGCACGCGCCGGATCTCGGTGGACGGCAGGCGAAGCGAGACGAACTCTCCCTCACGGGCCACCACCGTCACGCCGGCTCCCGCCGAGCGCGCCATCTGGCCGCCCTTGCCGGGCTTCAGTTCCACATTGTGGATCTGCGTCCCGAGTGGAATCCGCGACAGAACCGTGGCGTTTCCGACCTTGATGTCCACCGACTCGTCGGATCCGGACAGGATCTCGGCCCCGACCTCGAGCCCACGGGGCTGAAGAATGTAACGCTTCTCCCCGTCAGCGTAATGGATCAGGGCAATATAGGCGGTCCGGTTCGGATCGTACTCGATCTCGGCGACGCGCCCGGGGATCCCGTGCTTGTCACGACGGAAGTCGATCTTCCGGTACCGTCGCTTGTGGCCTCCACCCCTTCGGCGCGAAGTGATGCGCCCGTGATGGTTGCGCCCACCCGTCCCGTGCAGAGGCTCGACGAGCGACCGCTCGGGGCCTTTTCGGGTGATCTCGGATCCGTCGGTGACCGAGCGGAACCGGGTTCCGGGGGTCATCGGCTTGAATTTTTTCAGCGGCATAGCTGGCTCCTCAACCCACTTCGTAGAGCTCGATGTGATCACCTTCGGCGAGGCGGACCATGGCCTTCTTGAAGGCCGGGCGCCGCCCAACCTTGGCGGTACGGTTCATCTGACCCATCAGCGAGCGGCGTGCCTTGCCGGCGTAGCGCGCCGTGCGCACGTCCTGCACCTGGACATCCCAGGCCGCCTCGACCGCCTCGGCGATCTGGGCCTTGTTGGCCTTCGGGTGTACGATGAAGGTGTAAACGTTCTGCAGTTCCTGGTCGACCGTCGCCTTCTCGGTCATGACCGGAGCGAGAATCACGTCGTAGATGTCACGCATCGTCCGTCTCCTCGTCCGAGTCATCCGCTTCGTCGCTCACCGCGGCCGGAGCCGCTTCGAGCGCGTCGAGAGCGGAGCGCTCGATCAGGACCGTCTGGGCCCAGAGAATGTCGTAGGGTGCTTCGGACCCGAACTCGCGAACGATCACCTCGGGCATGTTCCGCGTCGAGAGGACCAGATCGCGCTTCAGGCCATCGGTTAGGAAGAGCACCTTGCCTTCGACCCCGATGGTCTCAAGGTACTCGCGTACCGTGCGGGTCTTCGGACCATCCAGCGCGATTCCATCGTAGAGGACGATCCCCTCCGCATCAGCGCGAACGTTGTAGGCCGAGCGCCGGGCGAGGGCCCGAAGCTTCTTGGGCACCCGCTGCCTCCAGCTGTGGGGCTGCGGAGGGAAGGCACGCCCACCCCCGACCCACTGCACCGACCGAATCGATCCCTGACGGGCCCGACCGGTCCCCTTCTGGCGCCACGGCTTCCGACTGCCGCCCTGGACCTCGGATCGGGTCTTCGCCGACGCGTTGCCCTGGCGCTGATTCGCCAGGTGCGCCTTGATTACCTGATGGAGGACGCCCTCGTTGATGACGCCGTCGAAGAGAGCCTCGGGCAGGGCCCGGGCGCGTCCCTTCTTTCCATCCGTCTTGTAGTATTGAGCCTTTGGCATCGTCATCACTTCGCAATGAAGAGGTAGCTGTTCCGAACACCGGGGACTCCCCCCTTCACAAAGAGGAGATTCCTCTCGGTGTCCACCTTCACCACCTCGAGATTCCGAACGGTGGTCCGCGTCCCGCCCATCTGGCCGGGCAGCTTCTTTCCCTTGATCACCCGGGAGGGATCGGTCCCTGGCCCCATGGATCCCGGGGTCCGCGACATCGGGTGCCCGTGCGATGCCGGGCGACCGGCAAAGCCGTGGCGCTTCACCACGCCCTGGAAGCCCCGACCCTTGGAGGTTCCGACGACATTCACCTTGTCCCCGGCCTCGAAGACCTCGACCGTCAGTTCCTGGCCGGGCTCGAACTCCTCACCTTCGGAGATCGGAAACTCCCGCAGAACCCTCGGTGCTTGCTCGACACCGGCCTTCGCGGCATGCCCAACTTCCGCCAGCGTGGCGTGCTTCGCCTTGCGCCGGCCGAACCCGAGCTGAACCGCGCTGTAGCCATCGGTCTCTTCGGTTTTCACCTGGACCACCGGGCACGGCCCCGCCTCGACCACCGTGACAGGGACCGCTGTCCCATCGGCGTCGAAGACCCGGGTCATCCCGATTTTCTTTCCAATCAGTCCCGCCATCGTCCGTATTCCTCAGCGTCTCGCAGCAGAGCCGGAGCCCGATTCAGGGCGCCGGAGTACCGGCAGTTCAGTCGACCTTGATCTCTACATCCACTCCGGCCGGCAGATCGAGCTTCGTGAGCGCGTCCACCGTGGCCGGGCGACTGTCGACAATGTCGATCAGCCGCTTGTGCGTCCGGAGCTCGAACTGCTCCCGACTCTTCTTGTCGATATGGGGCCCGCGGAGCACCGTCCAGCGCTCTCGTTTCGTCGGGAGCGGGATCGGGCCCTTGATCGTGGCGCCCGTCTTTTCGGCGGTGCGCACGATGTCGGACGCGGTTTGATCCACGACCCAGTGATCGAATGCCTTCAGTCGAATTCGAATCCGTCCAGCCATCTCGTCCTCTTCGGTCGGCGGGGCAGTCCCCCGGCCCACGTCATCTCAAACAGCGCGAATTGCAACAGTCCTTCGTCCTCCAACTCAACCCCGGAGATGGCGCGACGCCGGCGGAATCCATCCCGTCCGCGTCGCCCCTCTCCGGACCCGAGCCGCTTACTCGATGATCTCGGTGACGACGCCGGCACCCACGGTGCGGCCGCCCTCACGGATCGCGAAGCGCAACTCCTTCTCCATGGCGATGGGGCTGATCAGCTCCACCTCCATCTGCACGTTGTCTCCCGGCATCACCATCTCCACTCCATCGGGCAGGTGCGCCGATCCCGTCACGTCCGTCGTCCGGAAGTAGAACTGCGGCCGGTATCCGTCGAAGAACGGCGTGTGGCGGCCTCCCTCTTCCTTCGTCAGGATGTAGACCTCCGCCTTGAACTTCGTGTGCGGCTTGATCGTCCCCGGCTTCGCCAGGACCATCCCCCGATCCACGTCGTCCTTCTTCACGCCCCGAAGCAGCAGGCCCACGTTGTCGCCCGCTTCTCCCCGGTCCAGCAGCTTCCGGAACATCTCCACTCCGGTCACCACCGTCTTCGTGCCCGGCGTCGCTCCCAGCCCGACCAACTCCACCTCGTCCTGCACGTTGACCACGCCTCGCTCGATCCGCCCCGTCGCCACCGTCCCACGTCCCGTGATCGTGAAGATATCCTCCACCGGCATCAGGAACGGCTGGTCGATGTCTCGCTCCGGCTGCGGAATCGCCGTGTCGATCGCCTCCATCAGCTCGCCGATCTTCTTGCCCCACTCCGACTCCGGATCTCCCGACTCCAGCGCCTTCAGCGCCGAACCCTTGATCACCGGCAGGTCGTCTCCAGGGAAGTCATACTCGCTCAGCAGCTCCCGAACCTCGAGCTCCACCAGCTCCAGCAGCTCCTCGTCGTCGACCATGTCGCACTTGTTCAGGAAGACCACGATGTGCGGCACGTTCACCTGCCGCGCCAGAAGGATGTGCTCGCGCGTCTGCGGCATCGGACCGTCCGCCGCACTCACCACCAGGATCGCCCCGTCCATCTGGGCCGCTCCCGTAATCATGTTCTTCACATAGTCCGCGTGTCCCGGGCAGTCCACGTGCGCGTAGTGCCGGTTGTCCGACTCGTACTCCACGTGCGCCGTCGCAATCGTGATCCCCCGCTCCCGCTCTTCGGGAGCCTTGTCGATGTTGTCGAAGCTCACGTACTCCGCCAGCCCCTTCGCCGCCTGGATCTCGGTGATCGCCGCCGTCAGCGTCGTCTTCCCGTGATCAACGTGCCCGATCGTCCCCACGTTTACATGGGGCTTCGTTCGCTCAAACTTCGCCTTGGCCATTGCTCTCGTTCCTCAGAAGTTCAGAAGTGTTCGTTTTCGGTGCGTCGCGCGGGGCTGTGATCAGTCGTCCGACCCGCCGCCATTTGCGCTCATGATTTCCTGTGCCACGTTCTTCGGGACTTCCTCGTAGTGGCTGAACTGCATCGAGTACACGGCCCGTCCCTGGCTCATCGAGCGCAGAGTGGTGGAGTACCCGAACATCTCACCCAGCGGCACATACGCGGCGATGACCCTGGATCCGGCGCGCTCCGACATTCCCTCGACCTTTCCTCGCCGGGAGGAGAGGTCTCCGATGATGTCCCCCATGTAATCGGAGGGAGTCACCACTTCGACCTCCATCATCGGCTCGAGAAGCACCGGACTGGCGCGCTTGACGGCCGCCTTGAGCGCCATCGAACCGGCCACCTTGAAGGCCATCTCGTTGGAGTCGACGTCGTGGTAGGATCCATCGATCAGCTGAACAGCCAGATCGATGATCGGGTATCCTGCGATCGTCCCGCTGGACGTCGCCTCCCGGATCCCCTGCTCCACGGAGTTGATATACTCCCTGGGAATCGAACCTCCGACGATCTTGTTCTCGAAGACAAACCCGGTCCCCGTTTCACCCGGGGCCAGATTGATGACGACGTGGCCGTACTGCCCCCGTCCACCGGTCTGCCGAACGAACTTGCCCTCGATCTTCTCGACGCCCTGACGGATCGTCTCACGATACGCCACCTGGGGCCGGCCGATGTTCGCCTCGACGCCGAACTCGCGGCGGAGCCGATCAACGATGATCTCCAGGTGAAGCTCTCCCATTCCCTGAATGATGGTCTGACTCGTCTCCGGGTCCGTGTGGACACGGAAGGTCGGATCCTCTTCAGCCAGCTTCTGGAGCCCATTGCCGAGCTTGTCCTGGTCCGCCTTGGTCTTCGGCTCGATCGCCACCGAGATGACCGGCTCGGGAAACTTCATGCTCTCGAGCACGATCGGGTGGTCCGGGTGGCAGAGGGTATCGCCGGTACGCACATCCTTCAGCCCGATGGCCGCCGCGATGTCTCCCGCGTAGACCTCGTCGCGCTCCTCGCGCTTGTTGGCGTGCATCTGCAGGAGGCGCCCGACCCGCTCCTTCTTGTCCTGCGTCGCGTTCAGGATGTGCGTCCCCGAGGGGATGGATCCCGAATACACGCGGAAAAAGGTGAGCTTCCCGACATACGGATCAGTCATGATCTTGAAGGCCAGCGCCGCAAAGGGCTCGCTGTCGTCGGCCTCGCGGGCTCCGGTCGGCTCCTCGTCATGGTCGTCGTCGGGAAGGAATCCCTTGATCGGCTTCACTTCGAGAGGTGACGGGAGGTAGTCGATCACTCCGTCCAGTAGCAGCTGCACGCCCTTGTTCTTGAAGGCCGTCCCGCAGAAGACCGGAAAGAGGTCGCCCGACAGCGTCCGCGCACGAATCGCACCCCGCAGCTCGTCCTCGGTGATCGTCTCTCCACCGAGATACTTCTCGAGGAGGACGTCATCGGCCTCGACCGCGGCCTCGATGAGGGCGTTGTGGAGCTCCTCGGCCTTGGCGCGAAGGTCCTCGGGGATCTCCTCCTCGTTATAGGTCGAGCCGAGTTCGTCCTCGTAGCGGTAGGCGACCATGCGAATCAGGTCGACCATTCCCTCGAAGGTCTCGCCGGCTCCGATCGGAAGCTGTACCGGATGGGCGTTCGCCTTGAGGCGGTCGCGGAGCATGTCGACTACGTTGTCGAAATCCGCACCAACCCGGTCCATCTTGTTCACGAAGGCCATCCTGGGGACCTCGTACCGATCCGCCTGACGCCAGACCGTCTCGGACTGAGGCTCGACTCCCGCTACTGCACAGAAGACCGCAACCGCGCCGTCGAGCACCCGCAGAGAACGCTCGACTTCGACCGTGAAGTCCACGTGGCCCGGCGTATCAATGATGTTGATTCGGTATTCCGTCTCGTTCCGCTTCCAGAACGCGGTCGTGGCGGCCGAGGTGATCGTGATCCCCCGCTCCTGCTCCTGCTCCATCCAGTCCATGGTGGCGGCGCCATCATGCACCTCCCCCATGCGATGGAGGCGTCCCGTATAGAACAGGATACGCTCCGTCGTGGTGGTCTTTCCGGCATCGATGTGCGCCATGATGCCGATATTTCGGAAGTGTAGGAGCGGGTGCTGCCTGGACATTGATCTATTCCCTCGTTAAACCGAAGCTGCTTCAGTCATGTTGTGACCGCACCGTATTGTGCAGGCCCATAAAAAAGAGAGCGCGCGCGGACTTACCGCCGTAGCCGTCATCTTCGCGGCCACCAGCCCGCCCGCGCTCTCCCGGAGTCCGGAGGCACCCGGACTTCCGCCGCTATCGGCGCGACTCGCGCCAGCGGGATGCGGAAGAACTACCAGCGATAGTGAGCGAAAGCCTTGTTCGCGTCAGCCATGCGATGCGTGTCTTCCTTTTTCTTGATCGTCGACCCTTCGTTGCGCGAAGCGGACATGAGCTCCGTAGCCAGCCGCTCGCCCATCGTCTTCTCGTTGCGCTGGCGGGCGAACCCGACCAGCCACTTGATCGACAGCGCGGTCCGACGCTCGGGGCGCACTTCGATCGGAACCTGGTAGGTCGCACCACCGACGCGCCGGCTCTTCACCTCGAGCGCGGGCTTGGCGTTCTGGACCGCCTGGTTGAACACCTGCAGACCGGGCTGCCCGGTCTTCTCTTCGATCACGTCCAGGGCGTTGTAGAAAATCCCTTCCGCCGTGGACTTCTTTCCGTCCACCATGAGACGGTTGATGAATTTCGCGGCCACGGGCGAATCGTACTTCGGATCGCCCACTTCCTTGCGATGGTCTGCTCTCGTTCGACGGCTCATCAGTCGGGTTCCTTATCAGTCCTTGGGCTTCTTGGCGCCGTACTTGGAGCGGCCCTGCCGGCGCTCGGAAACGCCCGACGCGTCGAGCGTGCCCCGGACGGTGTGGTAACGGACACCCGGCAGGTCCTTCACTCGCCCGCCTCGAATGAGCACGATCGAGTGCTCCTGCAAATTGTGCCCCTCTCCGGGAATGTAGGACGTAACCTCATACCCGTTGGTGAGGCGCACCCTGGCCACCTTGCGAAGCGCCGAGTTCGGCTTCTTCGGGGTGGTCGTGTACACGCGAGTGCAAACCCCGCGCTTCTGCGGGTTTCCCTGCAGAGCGGGAGACTTGTTCTTCTTCCCGATCTTTTTGCGGCCCTTCCGGACCAGCTGACTGATCGTCGGCATCGAAACTCACATCCCTTGGGTCAAAAAACCGCGCCAGCGATCACCCGCCGCAGCGCGGAAACCTGTCTTCATCCAGGAGCGACCCGCACCGCGAACGATGCGAATCGAGGCGTTCCTGAGAGAGACTGAGTAAGGTATAGGCGGGGCGGGCCCATGTCAACGCCCTCCACCCCGATGTTCCGCTCCCGGCCGGTCTGGCCAGACGCGAACGGAGGGAGCGGCTCCATAGCCACCCCCTCCGCGCTCATCGCTACGCCCTCCGGCACCGCCTCTGCTCAGTCGATCGCAGGCTCTTCCTGCGGAGCCTCGAGCCCCGGGATGAGTCCGGCCGGCTCGCTGAGCGGAACGATCTCCTCGTCGTAGAAGGACTCCTCCACCATGAACTCGATGTCGGAGTACCGGTGGACCCCCGTCCCCGCGGGAATCAGGTGGCCGATGATGATGTTTTCCTTGAGGCCCTTCAGGTCGTCGCGAGCACCGCGAACCGCGGCGTCGGTCAGCACTCGGGTCGTCTCCTGGAAGGAGGCGGCCGAGATGAAAGACTCCGTGGTGAGGCTGGCCTTCGTGATACCCAGAAGGAGCGGCTCCGATCGAGCCGGCTTTCGACCCTCCTGCAGCGCCTTCTGGTTAACCTCGCGGAACTCCACGCGATCCGAATGCTCACCCTCGAGGAGGTCGGTCTCGCCGGGGTCGATGATCCTCACCTTCTGGAGCATCTGACGGACGATCACCCCGATGTGCTTGTCGTTGATCTTCACGCCCTGCAGGCGGTAGACCTCCTGAATCTCGTTCAGCAGGTATTCCTGCACCGCCCGCGGTCCCTTGATCCGCAGAATATCGTGCGGATTGATCGGCCCCTCCGACAGGCGGTCACCCGCGCGAACCTGGTCGCCCTCGTGCACACGCATGTGCTTTCCGACCGGGACGTCGTAGGTGCGCTCCGGACCCGTCTCCGGGGTGATGAGCACCTCCCGCTTTCCTCGCTTGATGTCTCCGAAGCTGACTCGTCCGTCGATCTCGGTGATCACGGCCGGATCCTTTGGCCGTCGGGCCTCGAAGAGCTCGGCCACTCGCGGCAGACCTCCGGTGATGTCGCGGGTCTTGTAGACCTCGCGGCTGATCTTGGCCAGGTGATCACCGGGCTGAACCTCCGCCCCGTCCTTCACCATGAGTTGAGCACCGACCGGAACGATGAATTCCTTCAGCTTCTCGCCACCCTTGCCCTTGGCCAGGAGCTGAATCGTGGGATGCAGCTTCTTGTTGCGGTCCTCGGTGATCACCATCTGGCGACGCCCGGTGGACTCGTCGAGCTCCTCGCGCATCGTCTGGTCCTCTACGATGTCTACGAAACGCACGGTTCCGATGGAGTCGGCCACGATCGGCTCGGAGTACGGATCCCAGCTGAAGAGCAGGTCCCCGGCCTCGATCTCCTGACCTTCGGTCACCAGCAGAGACGCCCCGTAGGGCACCTGCAGACGACTGCGGATCTGTCCGGTCGCGGACTTGAGGAGAATCTCTCCTTCCCTCGAGTTGACCACGGTCTTCTCATCCGGGGTCTCGACCGTCGTCACTCGCTCCAGCGCGATGATCCCGTCCATCTTCGACTTGCGCTGCGTCTGGGCGGCAATACGGGAGGCCGTACCACCGATGTGGAAGGTCCGGAGCGTGAGCTGCGTTCCCGGCTCCCCGATCGACTGCGCGGCGAGAATCCCGACCGCCTCTCCAATGTCCACCGGACCCATCGTGGCGAGGTTCCGCCCGTAGCAGGTCTGGCAGACTCCACGGCGCGCCTCGCAGGTGAGAACCGAGCGGATGCGCACCGCCTGGATGCCGGCCTCCTCGATCGAGTCGGCCGCGGACTCGGTGATCAGGTTGGCGGCCTCGACGATCATTTCGCCGTCGAGCGGGTCCACCACGTCCTCGAGCGCGACATTGCCCACGATCCGGTCCTTGAGCGGCTCGATGATATCCTCGCCCTCCTTGAGCGCGGTCATCTCCAGCCCGAGGATCGTACCGCAATCCTCCTCGGTGACCGTCACATCCTGGGCGACATCGACCAGGCGACGAGTCAGGTATCCGGCGTCCGCCGTCTTCAGTGCGGTGTCGGCGAGTCCCTTCCGGGCTCCGTGGGTCGAGATGAAGTACTCGACCACGCTCAGTCCCTCACGGAAGTTGGACCGAATGGGCGACTCGATGATCTCGCCGATCCCACCGGTGAGCTTCTTCTGCGGCTTGGCCATCAGCCCACGCATCCCGGCGAGCTGCCGCATCTGGTCGCGGTTACCCCGGGCTCCGGAGATCATCATCATGTAGACGGGATTGAACCCGTCCTTGGACTTCTCGAGGCGGCGAACCATCGCGTCCGCCACATCGTTGTTCGCGTGCGTCCAGGTGTCGATCACCTTGTTGTACCGCTCGCCGTTCGAGATGAACCCGGCCGAATAGGCCTTCTGGAACCGATTCACCTGCTCTTCGGCTTCGCGAAGGATCTCGATCTTCTCGGGCGGAATCTCCATGTCCTCGATCCCGACGCTGAGGCCTCCCATCGTGGCATACCGGAATCCGAAGTCCTTCAATCCGTCCAGGAACTCGGTCGTCCGCCCCAGCCCGACACCGGTAAAGCACTCGAAAATGAGGTCCCCGAGCTCGCGCTTCCCGAAGGTGTAGTTCCGGTACCCGATCTCATCGGGGATGATCGAGTTGAAGAGAAGTCTTCCCACAGTGGTGCGAACCCATCGTCCGGGACGCACGACCTCTTCTCCGGGCCGGACATGTCGGTCCACCCAGTAGTGACAGAGGGCGTGGAAGGACATCCGATCGTTGGCGATCACTTCTTCGGCTTGCGCGTACGCTCCGAAATATGGGGCGTCCTTGAACAGTTCGGCGAGCTCGGTCTCGGCACGGGCTCGGGCGGATTTCCCGGCCCCGGCGTCGGCCACCACCTTCTCAAGGGTCTGAATCGCCTGGGGAGCCTTCGTCAGATAGAAGGCTCCGATGACCATGTCCTGGGTCGGCGAAGCGACTGGCCGCCCGTTGGACGGGAGCAGAATGTTGTTCGACGAGAGCATCAGCACGCGAGCTTCCAGCTGCGCCTCGAAGGAGAGGGGCAGGTGAACCGCCATCTGGTCCCCGTCGAAGTCGGCGTTGAAAGCCGCGCAGACGAGGGGGTGCACCCGAATGGCCTTCCCTTCGACCAGCACGGGCTCGAAGGCCTGGATGCCCAGACGGTGGAGCGTCGGGGCCCGGTTGAGCAGCACCGGGTGGTCGCGGATGATGTCCTCGAGCACTTCGTAGACCTTCGGCTCGTCCTTCTCGACGATCTTCTTGGCCCGCTTTACCGTCTCGGCCTCACCCCTGCGCTCGAGCTCGTGAATGATAAAGGGCTTGAAGAGCTCCACGGCCATCGCCTTCGGCAACCCACACTGATGCAGCCGGAGCTCCGGACCCACCACGATCACCGAGCGCCCCGAGTAGTCGACACGCTTGCCGAGCAGGTTCTGGCGGAACCGTCCCTGCTTCCCCTTCAGCATGTCCGAGAGGGATTTCAGGGGCCGCTTGCCCCGACCCCGAATCGCCTTTGACCGGCGTCCGTTGTCGAAGAGGGCGTCCACGGCTTCCTGAAGGATCCGCGTCTCGTTGCGGAGGGTCGCTTCCGGCG
>REBS01000088.1 GCA_007692605.1 Gemmatimonadales bacterium | reverse complement strand
CCGGAGGGGGTCGGGGGCGTTCCGGAGGCGGGGGCAAGGCACGATCGAGAAACCTCTACCTTCTGGACGAACCCACGACCGGACTCGCCGGAGAGGACGTGCGGAAGCTTCTCGAGGTTCTGAACCGGCTGGTCGACGCGGGGCACACGGTCCTCGTGATCGAGCATAACCTGGACCTGGTGAAGACCGCGGACCACGTGATCGACATGGGTCCCGACGCCGGGGTACGGGGAGGCCGTATCGTGGCCTCCGGAACCCCCGAGCAGGTGGCCATCGCTCCGGACTCCCTCACCGGCCCCTTTCTCGCCGCCGCATTGAACCTCGAGGCAAAGGCGCTCACACCCTCGGGCACCTGATCCCTCACGGCAGCCCTCGCGGCAGCCCTCGCGGTCCCCCTGCGGATCGGATCCGCCCTCCCCGTGCTCCTGATCCGGCGGGCCATCGTCCTCTTCGACGGCCCTCTCGCCCTTGACGCACGGGCCCCCAGGGCCAACACTCCTCCTCTCCAGTCCACCATTCCCGTGCGAACGAGGTTGTGTATGCCGAACTCGAAGGTGCACCCCAGGGGTGTCACGTTGCTGCTCCCCATCATGACGCTCTTTCTGGCGGTCGGGATCCTCGCGGCGTGCGAGGCACCCGAAGAGGATCTCCTGGCGCTCTCGCAGTTCGAGCTTCCCGAGGAACAGGACGCGTTCTGGTCGTCGATCCTGGATCTGTGCGGGATGGCGTTCGAGGGGACCGACGACGAGGTGCGGCGGGTCATGCACGTGCGCCAGTGCTACCCGGACGAGATCCGGATTCCCCTGCACGTCGATGACAACCGGTCGAGGACCTGGATCCTGACCCGCACGGCGGAGGGGATCCGGCTCAAGCACGACCACCGATACGAGGACGGCACCGAAGAGGAGATCACGCAGTACGGGGGAGATACCGACGAGGTGGGGACCCCCAACGTGCAGACCTTCCCCGCGGACGAATTCACCCGAACGGTCATCGCCGAGCTGGCCCGGGGTGCCGAGAACAACATCTGGCGCATGGAGATCGAGCCCGGAGAGGAGTTCGCATACCGGCTCACGCGGAGTACTTTCGACAACGCCCTTCGCTGGGCGTTCGACCTGACGAATCCGGTCGATCCGCCCCCCGCGCCGTGGGGCTACGAAGACACGGAGCCCACGCACGAACCGGGCTGAATTTCCGGGCGCCCGAACGGTTGCCTGACCCCCCCGAAGTCCGTTATTTTTCAAGGACTGTAGACCGGCCCGCCGCCCTCCTCTGATCAGAGGGCGGCTGGGTCGGTATTGCTTCGTGGGGGACTTCCCCCTGAACCGGGATGCTTCATGGATTCGGACAACGAGACGGGCACCACCGACGATACCGAGAACCTCGGACAGCGAGTTCTCACCCGCCTGCTCGAAGACGAGATGAGAGATTCGTTCATCGACTACTCGATGAGCGTGATCGTGCAGCGGGCGCTGCCGGACGTGCGGGACGGGCTGAAGCCCGTGCACCGCCGGATTCTCTATGCCATGAACGACTTGGGGCTCTCTCCGGGCCGGGCGTACAAGAAGAGCGCGAGCGTGGTCGGAGAGGTGCTGGGCAAGTACCACCCGCACGGCGACTCGGCGGTATACGACTCGATGGTCCGGATGGTCCAGGATTTCTCGCTTCGCTATCCGCTGGTCGATGGGCAGGGGAACTTCGGGTCGATCGACGGAGACTCCGCCGCCGCGTACCGGTATACCGAGGCGAAGCTCACCGCGGCGTCGATGGAGATGCTGGAAGACATCGACAAGGAGACGGTGGCCTTCTCGCCGAACTTCGACGGGCGGATCGACGAGCCGACCGTGCTGCCTTCAAAGCTCCCGAACCTCCTGATCAACGGGTCCTCGGGGATCGCGGTCGGGATGGCCACGAACATCCCTCCGCACAACCTGCGCGAGGTGGTGGCGGCGACGAACGCACTGATCCAGGATCCCGACCTCCCTCAGGAACACCTCGAAGCGCTGATCACCGGGCCGGATTTCCCGACCGGTGGGCACATCTGCGGTCGCGATGGAATCCGTGACGCCTACCGCACGGGGCGTGGACGCGTCGTCATGCGGGCCAAGGCCGAGATCGAAGAGGTCGAGGGAGGCCTCCGCGAGCGCATCGTGATTCGTGAAATCCCGTTCATGGTCAACAAGACCCGCCTGATCGAGCAGATCGCGGGGCTGGTTCGCGACAAGAAGCTGACCGAGATCTCGGTGCTGCGCGACGAGTCCGACCGCGAGGGGATGCGGATCGTGATCGAACTCAAGCGCGACGCGGTCTCGCACATCGTGCTGAACAAGCTCTACAAGCACACGCAGATGCAGGCGACCTTCGGGACGATCCTCCTGGCGCTGGTCGGGGGCGAGCCGAAGGTCATGACGCTGCGCGAGATGCTGCAGCACTTCATCGACCACCGGCACGTGGTGGTGGTGCGGCGGAGTGAGTTCGACCTTCGCAAGGCGCAGGCCCGGGAGCACATTCTCGAGGGGCTGAAGATCGCGGTCGACAACATCGACCGGGTCATCAAGATCATTCGGGGGTCCGATGACACGCCTCAGGCGTCGGCCGAGCTGCAGGAGGTCTTCGAGCTGTCCGAGAAGCAGGCCGAGGCGATCCTCAACATGCGCCTCGCCCGTCTGACCGGTCTCGAGATGGAAAAGCTCGAGGCCGAGCTGGCCGAGGTGCGCGCCCGGATCGCGGAGCTCGAGGAGCTGCTCGGGAGCCGCGAGATGCGCATGGCGGTGATCTCCGAGGAGCTCGAGGAACTCGCCGAGAAGTACGGAGACGAACGCCGCACCTCGATCATCGGGGAGCACTCCGACCTGAGCATGGAGGACCTGATCGCCGACGAGGAGATGGTGATCACCCTCTCGCACCAGGGCTACGTGAAGCGGATTCCCGTGGGGACCTACCGTGCGCAGCGGCGTGGGGGCCGGGGACTCGTCGGGATGAACACGAAGGACGAGGACTGGGTGGAGCACCTCTTCGTGGCTTCGACCCACGATTACCTGATGATCTTCACCCGAGACGGGCAGTGCTACTGGCTCAAGGTGTGGCAGATCCCGCAGGGGAGCCGGATCTCACGGGGCAAGCCGATCGTGAATCTGCTCGAGATCGAGAAGGACTCGCGGATCGCTTCGGTCGTGCCGGTCCGGGAGTTCGCCGACGATCGATTCCTCCTCTTCTGCACCCGCAACGGCACGGTCAAGAAGACGGCGCTTTCGGCCTACGGGAACGTGCGCTCCGTCGGGCTCAACGCGATCAACATCCGCGAGGGTGACGAGCTGATCGACGTGCAGATCACGAATGGCGACAACGAGGTCATCCTGGCGACGCACGAGGGGATGGCGATCCGGTTCCACGAGTCCGACGCCCGATCCATCGGTCGAGCGACCGAGGGCGTGCGGGGGATCGACCTGGCCGAGGGGGACCACGTGGTGGGGATGGTGGTGGTGCGCGATGACTCCACACTCCTGGTCGTGACCGAAGGGGGGATGGGCAAGCGCACCGAGATCGACGCCTATCGGCTCCAGCGCAGGGGCGGAAAGGGTGTGATCAACATGCGGATCTCGAAGCGCACCGGGAAGGTGATCACGATCAAGTCGGTGCTCGAAGAGGACGAGGTCATGCTGATCACTCGAAACGGCGTCGTGAACCGACAGCCGATCCGTCACGTCCGTGTGATCGGGCGGGCCACGCAGGGGGTCAAGCTCGTCAACCTCGACGACAACGACCACATCATGGATGTGGCCCGGATCATCCCCGAGGACGCCGACGAGGAGGGCGAGGACGAGTTGAGCGGGGTGGAGAGTCCGGTCGAGGCCCTCGCCAGCATCGAGGCCCGCAAGGCGGAGGAGGGCGCGGGCGAGGCCACCGAAGCCGACCCGGAACACGATGATTCCGGAGAGGATCCGGCGGAGGAGGAGTGAGCGCGGAGCTGGGAGCCGCGGATCCGAAGGCGACTCACGATCCGCCTGCGAGTTCAGGACTGGGTCCGGATGGCCTGGTCCCCTTCGCCGAGGTCGAGGCCGCGGCCGAACGCCTGCGGGGGATCGCGATTCGCACCCCGCTGCTCGAAGCTGCGGCAACGAGCGAAAAGGTGGGGGCCGATGTCCGCCTGAAGGCCGAGTCGCTCCAGCGCTCCGGTTCGTTCAAGCTTCGGGGGGCCTACAACCACATCGCCCGGCTCTCCGACGATGAACTCGCCCAGGGCGTGATCACGTATTCCTCGGGGAACCATGCCCAGGCGGTGGCGCTCTCGGCCCGGCTGCGAAGAGTACCAGCGGTCGTCGTGATGCCGACCCGGGCCCCCGAGGTGAAGCGCCGTGGAGCGATCGCTTACGGGGCGCGGGTGATTTCGGAGGGCGACACCTCGGTCCAACGCAAGACCCGGGCCGAGGCCATCCAGCGGGAGGAGGGTCAGCACATGGTCCCGCCCTTCGACGATCCCTGGATCATCGCGGGACAGGGGACCGCAGCGCGCGAGGCCGCGCTGGAGTGGCCGGAGATGGATGCCTGGGTCGTCTGTGTCGGAGGTGGCGGCCTGGGATCCGGATCAGCCGTCGCGCTCCGCGCCCTCCGACCAGGGGCCACCATCATCGGGGTCGAGGCCGAAGGTGCCGCCTCGATGCGTCGGTCCCTCGATGCGGGTCGGCCGGTCACCCTCGACTCCATCGACACGATCGCCGACGGGCTCGCACCGGTCCGGCCGGGGGATCTGACCTTCCGCCACTTCGATGCACTCTTCGACGATGTCGTGACCGTCACCGACGAGGCGATCCGCGAGGCGACCCGACACCTTCTCGTGGAGCACAAGCTGGTGGTCGAATACTCGGGGGCCGCCGCTCTCGCCGCCCTCCGTTCGGGGGCCGTGAAGCTCGAAGGCCGCCGGGTAGGGGTGACCCTTAGCGGGGGGAATCTCGACCCCTCTTTCCTTTCCGAGATCGTCTGAGGGGCCCGATGTCATCTGTGGATGGGTATGCATGGTCCGTGGATCCCGCCGAGGCATGGATATGACCCGGCTCCTCCTGTTCGATATCGATGGGACGCTCGTGGCCGGCGGACCGGCCAAAGAGGCTTTCCACGAAGCGCTCCTGGCCATTTTCGGGACGGCCGGACCGATCGAGAGCTGGGATTTTTCCGGGAAGACCGACCCGCAGATCGCCCGGGAGCTGCTGGTCGAGGCCGGCCTCGAATCGGAGCGGATCGAGGCCGGCCTCGACGGCCTCTTCGAGCACTACCTGAAGGGGATGGAGGCACGACTTCCCTCGGTGCCGACGCGGGCGCTCCCCGGCGTGGTGAGCCTGATGGCGGAGCTGGATCGGCGAAGCCGGGCCGGGACGGTGGGGCTGGGGCTCGTGACCGGAAATCACGTGCGAGGTGCGGCGCTCAAGCTGGGCTCGGCGGGACTCGACACGCCTTTCTTTCCGGAGTCGGGAGAGACGGTCGGTGCCTTCGGGTCCGACCACGAGGAGCGAAACGAACTGCCGGCGATCGCGGTGCAGCGTGCGAAGCGGAGCTGGCGGATCGACTTCGAGGCTGACAATGTGGTGGTCATCGGCGATACTCCGCGTGACGTCGCGTGTGGACAGGCGCACGGCATGCGGACGATGGGGGTCGCAACCGGTGGGTTCAGCGCCGGGGAGCTCGAACGCTCCGGTGCGGACATCGTCGTGGAGGATTTCTCGGAGACGGAGCGGATGCTTCGTTTCCTTCTGGATTGAGCGTTAGAACACAGGGAGGCAGAGCGTGGCGCAGCGGACGAGGAAGAACAAGGGAAAGAAGGAAAAGGAAGAGAAGAGTTCACCCAACACCATGGTCCTGGTTCTGGGTGGAGTGGGGGTCCTCGCTGTGGCGATCCTGGTCTGGAACATCGTGTCGACCGCCACCGACCAGACGGTGCGGTCACCGGTCGATATCGAGTACGAGTCTCCCGCGGAGCTGCTCGCCATGGCCGAGCCCGTGGTGCGCGGAGATCTCGACGCGCCGATCACCCTTATGGATTTCTCGGACTATTCCTGCAATGCGTGCCAGGCCTTCACCATGCAGTCCAAGCCCACCCTCGACCGTGCCTATGTCGACCGGGGCCTGATGCGATTCGAGTACTATGATTTCCCCACGGGGATGTTTCCGAACTCCTTCACCGCAGCGCGGGCCGCGCGCTGTGCCGGGGACCAGGATGGGTACTGGCCCTTCCACGACCTCCTCTTCCAGAGGCAGACCACCTGGGGCACACAGGCGGATCCGAACCGGACGTTCGAAGGGTATGCCGAGGAGGTGGGCATCGATGTGGGAGAGTTCCGCTCCTGTCTGCGGAGTGATCGTCATGCCGAGGTCGTGACCGCGAACCTGGAGCTGGCGCGCCAACTCGGAGTGGCCGGAACTCCAACCCTGATGCTGAACACCGGCGAGGGAACCCCCGTGCGGATCCCGGATTGGCGCGACATGCAGCAGATGCGGGATCAGATCGATTCCGCGCTCGAGCGACGCGGACATACGCCTCCGGGTGCCGCGTCGTCGCAGGACGAAGACGAGGACGACGACGAGGGAGCCTCGATCATTCCGGACGGAGGAGAAGGCCTGTGAGCGACGAGTCAATGGTGACCCTGCGACTTCTTTTCGTCGACGAGGGAGAGTATCACCATGAGGAGCTGCAGGTGCCGGCCGAGGCGCTGGACCGCTACGATCGATTGATCGACCTCCTGCAGGAGGAGCCCTCGGTGCTCAAGCGAAGCTTCGTGGACCTCGACCGGCTCTGCTCGGCACAACTGGTCTGACGCTCGGGCCCGGATCAGCGCCCCGGTCGGGGGACGGGTTCTCGCACTGCGTCCAGGCACCGACCCCGGGTCCACTCGTCGACCACAGCCGGGGGCCAGGTGCCCGCGCGGGCGGCCTTGAGGAGCTTGGCGGCTTCCCCACGGGCCCTGGCCGCGAGGGTGCCTGAAAGTCGACCTTCGGATTCCGCCATGGCAAGCTCCTCCTCGTCGAGCAGCCGAACGCTCGAGGAGGGAGCGCCAGCGGGGATCCAGAGGTCCAGGAAGAGGTCGGTCGTCTCCCACTCCCCACCCGGTTCGAAGACGCATGGAGTGATCAGGTTGGCGTAGGTTCCGGTGAAACGTCCGTCGGCCCGGTGAAATCGCCCGATGTCGTGCCAGAGGCCCGGAAAGGTGAACCAGACCGCGTCCGAACCCGCCTCCAGTGCGACCTCTTCGTCGATCCGGACGGGTTCGGATCGGACGAGATTTTGCGCAAAGGTGATTTTCACCCAGCCCTCGTCGCGGATCAGCAGCTGTTCGAAGATGGTGACCCGGTCCGGAGGGCGGCGGTAGTGGATCCGGACTCGGCGAGGGAGCTCCGGCATGATCGGGCGAAGGCTCACGCCGGTTCCACCCGGATCTCCATGATCCCTCCACAGACTGCCGGCGAGAGGGTGAGCAGGTCTTCGGTCAGGTCGACCCGGACCGTTCGGCTCTGCCCGTCTCTCAGTGTCGCGGCCGCGGCCTCGATGACCTCGCCTTCGCCACATCCCCCCCCGACCGTGCCGGCGCGGACTCGGCCGTCGGCCCCCACGATCATGCGGGCCCCTTCCTTTCGGGGAGTCGAGCCCCGGGTCCGAACGATCGTCGCGACGACCATGGGCTCGCCCAACTCGGCTCCCTCGACCAGTGTGCGCAGCACCCTAAGGTGCTCGTCACTCTCTGTCATCATCGGCCTCGTTTGGGAAGAACCGTTCGGCGACTCGCTCCACCTCGACCATCGGCCGGCCACTTCCGCCGCGGGTGATCGCCACCCATTCGGCGGCCACCGCAACGGCGATTTCGCCGGGCGTCTCTGCACCCAGGTCGAGTCCGACGGGTGCGCGGATCCGCTCCAGGGCCGCCCGGGGCACCCCTTCTTCGAGCAGCTGATGGAAGGTTGCCCGTACCCGGCGCCGACTGCCGATCATGCCGATGTACTCCGGCAGCGGGTCCTCGACGACCAGCCGACGCAGACACTCGTAGTCGTAGCGGTGCCCCCGGGTCACCAGGATGACATGCGAGCGATCCGGGTGTTCGATGGCGTGGAACGGATCGGAAAAGTCGATGCGCACGACGCGTTGGGCCCGCGGAAAGCGGCCGGGATCGACGAAGTCCGGGCGATCGTCGGCCACGGTGACCCGGAATCCCAGGAGTGCACCCTGCAGGTGCAGTGGCTCTGCGATGTGGCCGGCACCCACGATCAGGAGTCCGGAGGGAGGGCGTGTCCGCTCGAGATAGACGGGGATCTCGTTCGTCGCGCCGGGAAGGAGCACCGAGCGGGTGCCGGCCTCGCTGGACCGGGCGCTCAGTGGCTCGCCGTCGAGGGCGCCATCGAGGATCCCATCGACCACTTCTTCCAGCTCGGGGTGTCCCAGTTCTCCCAGAGATCGATCGCGCGGCCCCCGATCGTCCGAACGCTCCCGGATACGCAACCGTCTGGCTCCCGCACATGGACCCTCGAGAAGGAGGGCGACCACCACCGTGGCGCCCCGCTCCCGTGCCGCGAGGGTTTCCCGGGCGGCCTCGACGACCGAGAGGCCCGTCGTCACCATTTCTGAAACCGCTTCCGGTACGCCTCCGGGAACCGACGCCGGTACTCGGGAAGGGTGTCGATATCGATCAGGATCCCCTCGTCGTCGATCTCGACGATCCGGGCGTCGGTGCGGTGTCGCTCCACGATGGTCCGCGCGCCCTCGGCAAGGTCGGGCTCGAGGAGTTCGTCGAGCAGCACCCCCGAGAAGAGTGCGGGGTGCCCCGTCCGGCCCCGGTGTGCCGGGAGCACGAGCCGTGCGTCGGACTCCTTCCACTCCTGGACCAGGGCCCGAACGATCCCTGCGGTGACCCCGGGGATGTCGACCGGGAGAAAGAGGATCGCCGCGGGCGTCGACCCCTCTGCGCGTAGCGTCCGAATGACGGTACGGATCGTGGCGATCGGGCCGTCCTCTACCTCGGGGGGCACGTGCGGGCGGGCCCCCAGCCGTTGCACCGCGGCCGACACCGGCCCGGTTTCGTGCCGCACACCCACGTGCACCGATTCGGCCCCGCCTCCGGCCAGCGCCCGCACGGTACACTCCAGGAAGGTCCCGCTGCCGGTGTCCAGGAGAGGCTTCGGGTTGCCTCCGATCCGGGACGAACGCCCGGCGGCCGGGATGACCCCGATGAGCCCCTCTCCGCCGGTCATTTCTCCAGCGCCGGGAAGGCCTCGTAGAACCGCTGGTCGCTCGAAGCGAGGCGCAGGAGGAGGGACGACGGGGTGAACCGCTCACCGTGATCCGCCTCGTACTCCCGGAGTCTTTCCACGACCAGTCTGGGGTGAAGCTCATCGGCGAAGCGAAGCAGGCCTCCGCGGAAGGGCGGGAATCCGGTGCCCATGATCATCGCGAGGTCCACATCGGCGGCCGACGCGGCGATTCCGTCGTCGAGCACTCGCGAGGCTTCGTTCATCATCATGAGAACGAGACGGGCCCGGATGTCCTCTTCGGGAATGGGGCGACGCTCCGAGGGCACGGCACCGCCGAGCGCCCCGTAGACGTCGGGGTCCACCCCCTGCGCCTTTCCGTTCTCGTAGCGGTAGAAGCCGAGCTCCCCCTTGGAGCCGAGCCGGTCGGTCTCTCCGATGGCCACGAGCGGAGCCGAGGGCTCCATGCGGTTACCGAAGGCCTCGTAGAGGACTTCACCGGCGTGGCGCGCGATATCGATCCCGACCTCGTCGACGAGGCGCAGGGGGCCCATCGGCATCCCGAACTCCGTCGCCGCACGGTCGATGGACTCCACCGAGGCGCCCTCGGTCAGGAGGTGACCCGCCTCGTTCAGGTAGGGCCCGAGGATCCGATTGACCAGGAAGCCCGGACCGTCGTTGACCACGATCGGGACCTTGCCGAGTCGGAGCGAAAGGGCGTAGACGGTGGCGATCGCCCGATCGCTCGAGTCCTTGCCCCGGACCACCTCGACCAGGGGCATCTTGTGGACGGGGTTGAAGAAGTGCATGCCACAGAAGTCCCGGGGCCGCTTCAGGGCCTCGGCCATCTCGTCGACCGAGAGTGTCGAGGTGTTGGTGGTCAGCACGCACCCTTCGGGCACGAGAGCCTCGGTTTCCGCGAGGACCGTGCGCTTGACCCCCATCTTCTCGACGACCGCCTCGACGACGAGGTCGAGCTGGCCGAAGCCCGTGTACTCGAGGCTCCCCGAAATGAGGTCCATGGCCTGATCGGCCTCCCTGCTCGACATCTTCCTGCGTTCGGTCGCCTTGTCGAAGAGCGAGCGCGCATAGCGGAGGCCGCTCGCGACCGCGTCGTGCCGGATGTCCTTCATGCGCACGCGGATCCCGTGGTAGGCGGCCAGCTGCGCGATGCCTCCTCCCATCACGCCGGCGCCCAGCACAGCCATCTCCGAGACTTCGCGGGGATCGACCTCGCCCTCGACGCCGGTTCCCTTCCGGGCGGCCTCACGCATGTGGAAGACGTGGATCAGGGAGCGTGAGACCCGGGACGCGATCAGCTCGCCGGCCGCAAGGGCCTCGTACTCGAGTGCCTTCTCGACCGATCGACCGAGCGATTTCGAGAGCACGTCGATGATCTTGAGCGGGGCCGGGTAGTGTCCGCCGGTCCTCTCCATCACCTTGCTGCGAGCGGTGCGAAGGATGATGGCACGCCCCGGCGCGGTGTCCTCGAGGATTCGTGTGAAGAAGCTTCGATCGGCGCCGGTCGGTAGCTTTCCTTCGGTCGCGATGCGCTCCCGAAGAAAGGCCTCGGCGGCGCTCGAGAAGGTCGAGGCAGGGAGAACGTCTTCGACCAGGCCCAGCCGTCTGGCCTTTCGTCCGTCGACGGTCTTTCCGGTCAGGAGGAGATCGAGTGCCGCCTGGAGTCCGATCAGACGGGGGAGGCGGGTCGTCCCGCCCCAGGCGGGAAGGATCCCGAGTTGTACCTCAGGCAGCCCCATCCTGGCGCCCGGCGCGTCGGAGATCAGTCGGTAGCGACAGGCGAGTGCGAGCTCGGTACCACCTCCCATGCAGGTCCCGTTGATCGCGGCGACGGTGGGAATCGGGAGCCGCTCGATCGCCAGGTAGAGGGCCTGGCCCTCGCGAGCCGCATCGGCCCCTTCAGTGGGGCTCTCGATTCGAGCGATCGCCTCGACGTCGGCTCCGACGATGAAGCTGGATTTCCCGCTGCGGAAGAGTACTCCCCGGATCTGCCCGTCCCGCGCACCCGACTCGATCTCCGCCACGACGTCCTCGAGACGACGCATGACGGCCTCGGTCAGAACGTTGGCGGACCGCCCGGACTCATCGAAAATGACGTGGGCGATGCCATGGTCGTCGATTTCGAGATGTGGACTGGCGGCGCTCGGGCTGGCCATGAAACCTCCGTCACGGGAATGGAGTGGGTCGGATCACCAAGCGCCCCGAGAACCCGGAACGGTTCCCGGGGCGCTGAGGGCACCCGGCTTCCTGCCGATCGGGCGGCGGCCCCCGCGGCGGCTACAGGACCGGTCGGGTGGCTGCGTTGCTCCGATTCAGCAGGACTTCGATCGGGTCCCCTCGCTCCACCTCGACACGTACGTTCCAGTAAAGTTCCTCGGTGGGGAGGCGGTGGCGGGTGTGGATCCACCAGGTGCCGGGCTGCAGCTGGAGCCTCGCCATTCCGGTGGCGTCGGTGGTGTCGTAGCCGATGTCCCGACCGGCCTCCGAGAGCTTGGCCGCGACGACATCCCCATAGTCCGCGAAGGCCTCGTCCTCCCAGGTCTCCTGCTGGAGGCGGGCCTGTTGAAGCTGGTCGAGAACGGTCGCCTGGAGTTCCTCGAGCTCCCCGAAGAGCCGGTTCATGGTGGCCTCGGCGGCATTCAGACGATCCTCCTGGTCTTCGAACTCGTTGAAGAGCTCGCGGTAGCGGGTCTCACCCGCCGAGTACTGCTCCATTTCCCGGTTGATCTCCTGGAGGCGCTCGCGGCGTGTCAGCCATTCGATCTCGGCGTCGCGTGCGGCCGCCTGGACCTCGATGTACTCCTGACGCCTCTCCTCGAGCTCGTCGGAGAGCTCGGGCTCGGGCCGGGGAGCCGCCTCGGTCAGGGAGTCGAAGACGGCGTCACGATCGAAGGGGAGGAGCTGGAGCTCCAGGTCTCCGAGTGGACGGGTCTCAAGTTGTCCGGTTTCCGGATTGTTCACGTCGATCTCGGCGGTCACCAGGACCTCTCCGGGCCCACAGGCGGCCAGAAGGACGAGAAGGCCGGCCAGCGGCAGATAGAACGCTCGCTTCATCGTTGATTCGCTCCGACGGTTGATCGTGGAAGATGGGGCGAAAGTACCACCTGACTCTCACCGCATCAAGGCGAGAGCGAAAGTGGGTGCTGCTTCACCGATCCATGACGCTCAGGGGACCGAAGATCAGAACCCGTGGCTCGCCCCGCACCGCGGCGAGTCCCGAGATCCCTTCCCGGGTCAGCCCCCAGACCTGTGCCGGGATCCGGGGAACCTCGCCCCCTTCGGCATGGCGCCGGGTCATCCAGCGGGCCCGTTCCTCGGGCACCGCGTGCTCGAGCAGGCGGTGCGCCCGATACTGGCGCCTCGCGAGTTCGAAGAACGCCCCTTCCGGCGGCGCGGCCTCGAGAGACTCGAGTGTCCCGAGAATCCGGTCCTCCCAGGTATACGCGGTCCGCGGGTCGACGCTGGCGGCTACGATCAGTACCGACGCATCCTCGATCGTTCGGATCTCGGCATCGATCCGGTACACGCCGGGGTCGGGGGGAGATGGGTTCAACGCGCGGTCGACGAGATGCACGAGGAAATCCCGGAGGATCATGGGGGACTCTCTCGGGAGGGGCCATGCGACCATGATCCATGTGCTGGTGACGTCCTGGTCGATGACTCGTCGGTCCCCGGAGGTCCACGGGCTGCCGGTCGCCGAGGTCGAGGGGGCCCGAAGTGGGCCTGTGCGCTCCTCCATGAGGACCCTCGGTCCTGTGGGTGCCGGCGTTGGCGCGGGCTCGGCCGCATCGCCCGGGGCCGGGGCTGCCGCTGCCGGCGGAGGGACGGGCGGTGGGGGGCCGACCCGTTCCGCGGGCCCCCTGAAGGTTGCACCGGCCTCTTCGAGCGAGACCGGGCCGACGACGCCGATCACCGCCTCCTCCCAGCGAAGGAGGGTCGAACGCTGGGACTCGAGGGCGCTCCGGTCCAGTCGGTCGATCCCACCCAGGGTTCCCGCGACGGGGCGGGCGGCGGGGTGGTTCGATCCGTACAGGTACCGGCTCTGCTCGATGTCGAAGGCGCGACCGGGCGCACCTTCCTCGAAGAGAAGTCGCTCGCGATGCCTCTCGCGTGCCGAGATCACGGCCGACTCGGACAGAGGGCCTCCTTCCAGGAGTTCGATGACCCGCCGCCACGCCTCCTCCCAGTCCTCTGCTGGGGCAACCATGGTCACCATGAACTCGGATCGGTCGACCTCAACCGAAATGCGGGAACTCAACTCCGCGAGCCGACGAGTCCCCTCTTCTTCGAGAACACGCCCGAGCAGAAAGGCCGCCCCGTCGGCCTCCCCGGGGTCGTCCCGGGCCCCGGCGGGGAAGCGGGCGGCGATCGCCACGACGGCATCGTGCTCGCGGGGATGTACCAGCAGTTGTGCCACGGACTGCGCTTCGGCCGCGGCCGGTGCCAGGAGTGCCGCCCAACCCAGGAGCAGAAGGAAGGGGAGAACGGTCATGACGAGTCGTTCGGGACGCCGGATGGCACGGAGGGCGGACATCATGGATCCATGACCTCGCGGACGGATTCGACTTCGACCATGGACTCCAGAAACCGAACAATGTCGCCGCCACGCATCGTGCGGAGCTCGACGAGGAGGTCCTGGATCGCGTCCGGGGCTTCTCCCGCATCGAGCGCATGACCCACGACATCGGCCAGTCCCCAGGGAGTCCGGGCGGACTCGAGGAGCTCGGAGCGCAGACCCGCGACGTGCCTGTGCACCTCATCATCGGTCACTCGGGAGAGGGTCTCCCGAATCAGTCCCTCCACCCGGGAGGTCATGGATTGGCGGGCGCGGGGATAGGCTGCGCCGGACAGGACCAGGACCCACCCGCGATCCAGCTCCCAGAGCTCGACACCCACCTCGTAGTCGCCGGGATCCGACCGGATCGTCTCTGCGATCATGCGCGTAGCGATGAGGGCGCGGGGATCTCGCCCACCCGGAACCCTGCGAGCCTCTCCGATCCAGTGTCGGATCAGCTCCGGAGTCGGAACGGGTTGCCCGGTGGCGGCCCCGGAGGGAGGAGGGGCATCACGGGTCGAGGAAGGAATCCCGAGGTCGGTGAGAGAAGCCAGGACGACCTCGGGGGACACATCCCCGACGATCACCACGGTCAGCGCATCACGGGCGTGGGTCCGCTCCCAAAGGTTGCGGACCCGGCTCGGATCCATTCGCTCGAGTGCCGTTACCGTGCCGAACATGGGGGGCGTTCCCGGGGAGAGGCGGTCTCGAAGCCTCAGGGCCAGCGCACCCTCGGGCGTTTCGAGCCGTCGCTCGACATCGATTCTGGCGTCCCGCTGGAGTTGGGCGAATCGTCCGGCGTCGGGCTCTCTCAATCCTTCTCGGAGGACCCAGGCGAGAAAGTCCATGTCGGCTGCGGGACCTGCCACCTCGTAAACAAGTGCATCCGGCGACCGGGCCACACGCGCTCGTGCCCCGATTCTCGAGGCGACGGCGTTCATCCGGTCTTCAGCAAGAGCCCGCAGAATCTGACCGGCACCGGCCTCGGTGGGTCCTTCGGTGATCGGTACGGAGATCCGCAGTGCGACGACGTCGGACGTACCCGTCGTGTAGAGGTAGAAGGTGGCTCCACCCGGTGGGGACAGGACCTGATCGGGCACGAAGGCCCCCGACCCTCGCAGTGTGTCGGCCGGAGTCGAAGGCGTCGACGGGGCGGGGGACAGGAGTGCAAGCAATGCCAGTATGGCAATCAAGGTCGAGGGGGAGCTGAGGTGGTGGTACAGGAAACCGGGCAGACGACATTTCGCGGGCGAAGCCCGATCGGGAGGGGCCGGATCGTTGGGCTGCCTCGCGGCGTCAGGGCACGGCCCCGGTAATCACGTAGTTCATGGGGTTCACGGGTCTTCCGTTCACATGCACCTCGTAGTGCAGATGCGGCGAGGTGGCGAGCCCGGTCGATCCGACGCGCGCGATGACCTCTCCGCGCTGCACCTCCTGCCCGGTTCGAACGAGAAGCTCCGACGCATGGCCGTAGAGGGTGCGATATCCGTATCCATGGTCGATTTCCACCACGAGTCCATACCCCGCCCGGCGCCCGGAATAGGCCACTCTCCCCTTGGCCGCCGCCATGATCGACGTTCCTCTGGGAGCCGAGATGTCGATCCCCTCGTGCGGGGTCTCCCGATTATGGATGGGGTGCAGCCGGGCGTTGCTGAAGGCGGACGTCAGCCGTCCGGCGGCCGGAAGGATCGACGGGGTGGATTCCAGGAGGTCACGGTGGGCGATCAGCGAGTCCGAGGCTTCTTCGAGGCTTTCCCGAAGGAGCCGGGCCCGCCGCTCCAGCGCATGGAGGTCGTACGCGGCGGCAAAGGTCTCGGCGCCGGTCTCCGGATTCACCTCGTGGAGGGGCTGATTCTCGAGCGAGGGTGATCCTGGACCGCCGACCCCCACCTGGAGAACCTCATCATCGATCACATCGAGGCCGGCCAGAATCCGGAGTTCGGCATCCTTCTCGGAGAGTTGCGCGAGCCCTTCCTCGAGACCCGCCACCTGGTCGCGAAGGGCGCGCAGCTCCTCGAGCAGAAGGGTGTTCTCCTTCTGCAGGACGTGATTCTCGTACACGGGCGACGAACGCACCATGAAGAGGGTCGTCAGTGCCAGGAGAGAAATTCCGAAAAAGCCGGCGCCGCCCAGGATCCTCCCCAGACGGCGACTCTCGAAGGTGGTCTGCCGAAAATCGTCCCACTTCTCGGAGATGATTTGGAACGTCGAATTTTCGCCGAACATACACCTCGGTCCAGATCGAAATGGGCGGGGGTGCGACCCCCGTACATGGTTCTCACGACCGCTCCGCCGAAAATCACATGGCGAAAACTTCGAAAGCTACCGGAAGCTCACCGTTGAAGTCAACGATGCCGCCGGAGGCCTTCCCCTGTCCTCGTCCCGATGCGTCGCCGCTACGCGTCCGGTTTCGGGAACAGAGGAGACATCTTGCGTACACGGAAGGTCGAGGGAGAGATCCCTCGCGCATCTTCGAGCGTGGGAACTCCGTCGAGACCCAGCGCGGATGCGAGCGCGGCGGCTTTTTCGGGGATCACCGGCTGAAAGAGTGCGGACAGCAGGGCGAGCGTTCGGAGGAGTGTTCCCAACGTCCGATCCAGCTCGGCTCCGCCCTCGGGGTCCTTGGCCTGGGCCCATGGCTCTCGGGACTCCACGAACCCGTTCGCCTCACGGGCCAGCTCCATCGCGGCTGAAAGTGCCTCATGCACCTTCAGCCCTCGCATGGCGGTGTGGTAGCGGTCGAGGGTGCGGTCCAGGCTCTCGTCGAGCGCAGACGGATCGGCCGCGTCTCCGAGTTCCCCGTCTCGGTACCGGGCCACCATCGAGGTCACCCGAGAGGCCAGGTTCCCCAGGATGTTTGCGAGCTCCTCGTACCGAGTCAGGAAACGTTCGGGGGTGTAGGAGGCGTCGCCCCCGGTGGGCATCTCCCGAAGGAGGTACCAGCGCACGGCATCCGTCCCGAACGGCTCGCGCAACTCCATGGGGTCGACCACGTTACCGAGCGATTTCGACATCTTCGTGTCGCCCACGACCCACCAGCCGTGAGCCAGGATCCTTCGGGGGAGGGGCAGACCGGCACCCATCAGCAGCGTTGGCCAGTATACCGCGTGGGTGGTGAGGATATCCTTTCCGATGATATGCAGGTCGGCAGGCCACCAGTGGGACACCCCCGCTCGCGAGGGGTCCTCTGGAAAGTCCCCGTCAAAGCCGCGCTCCTCCACGGGCCGATCCGGATCGATCGCGCCGGACGCGGTCAGGTAGTTGGTCAGGGCGTCGACCCAGACGTAGGTGACGTGTTCCGGATCCCAGGGGAGGGGAATGCCCCACCGCAGACGGGACCGGGGTCGCGAAATCGAGAGATCCCCGAGTGGCTGACGGAGAAACCCGAGTACCTCGTTGCGCCGGTTCTCGGGGTAGATCCACTCCGGGTTCGCCTCGATATGCCGGATCAGTTCCTCACGGAATCTGCTCATGCGAAAGAAGTAATTCTTTTCCTCGATCTCCTGGACCGGTCGCTTGCAGTCGGGGCAGTGGCCTTCCGGCGTGAGATCCTTCTCGGTCCAGTAGCGCTCCTCGTGCACGCAGTACCACCCGCGATACATGTCTTCGTAGATCAGGCCCCGGGCGTGAAGTCGCTCCAGGAGCGCACAGACCACAGCCTTGTGCTCGTCCTCGGTGGTGCGAATGAAACGGTCGTAGCGGATATCGAGCTCCGACCAGGCCTCGCGGAAGCGTGTCGCCATCTCGTCGCAAAGCTCGATCGGCTCCATGCCCCGCCGTTCGGCCTCCTCCTGAATCTTCTGCCCGTGCTCGTCGGTGCCGGTGAGAAACCGGACCTCGGCACCGGATTGCCGGTGGTACCGCGCGAGGGTGTCCGCCAGGAAGGTTGTGTAGGCGTGACCGATGTGAGGCTCCCCGGTCGCGTAGTAGATCGGCGTGGTGAGATAGACCCGGGCGATTGAACTCACCGCTCGGTCTCCGGTCCTCGATTCTGGCGTCTCCCCATCGACCGGACCTCCTCCTTCAGCGTTTCCAGCTCCACCGTTCTGCGCTCCCCTTCCGAATCTCTGAGTGTGACCCGCTCTCCGAAGATATCGACCGAAATCACCTGCTCGTCCCCGTGCAAGGTGTTCAGCCGCTTGCCTTCCCGCGGGAAGCGCCGCCGGGCCTGAACATAGGTGTCGTGCTCGTACATGAGGCAGCACATGAGCCGCCCGCAGCAGCCCGAGATCTGTGCGGGATTCAGCGAGAGCTTCTGGTCCTTGGCCAGCTGCAGGGAGACGGGCTTGAGCTCCGGGAGCCAGCTCGAGCAGCAGAGTTCGCGGCCGCATCGGCCGACCCCTCCGAGGAGGGCGGATTCGTCTCGAACCCCGATCTGTCGAAGCTCGATCCGGGTGCGGAACGTCCGAGCCAGGTCACGCACCAGAGCCCGGAAGTCGACGCGACGTTCGGCGGTGAAGAAGATGGTGAGCTTGCGTCGATCGAACTGCCATTCGGCCTCGGTCACCTTCATGCGAAGTCCATGGGACTCCACCTTCTTTCGAGTCTCGACACGAACGCGCTCCTCGTCCCGCCGGAGATCCGAAAGCACCGCCAACTCCTCGTCGCGAGCGGCTCGCAGCACCTTGCGTTCGGGCATCGGCGTTGCGCATCCACCACCCGACGCGGAGCACTTTCGCTCAGCCACCGCCCCCAGGGCCAGGAGTTCTCCCAGGTCCTCTCCCCGGTCGGCCTCGACGAGCACGTGATGCCCGGGGCGCAGGTCCTTCGACGAGACGGTGAAGTATTCCCGACGATTGCCCTTGAACCCCACCTCAGCGAAGGTCGCCATCGGATGCCCTCCTCACTGATCCCGCCAGGCGCCCATCGCTTCGAACTTGGCCCAGCGGAGCTTTCGCCGCTCGTCGTCACTCATGGACGCCAGTTCCTGCAGGTGGCGTCCCAACGTGGTGCGCAGCCGGGCGCTGGTGCCGTCCCAGTCGGTGTGCGCTCCCCCGATGGGCTCGTCGATGACCTCGTCGCAGATTCCGAGGCGGTGCAGGTCCGATGATGTCAGTTTGAGCGCCTCGGCGGCCTTGTCCCGGTGGTCCGCGGAGCGCCAGAGAATCGCCGCACATCCCTCGGGCGAGATGACCGAGTAGATCGAATGCTCGAGCATCAGGATCCGGTCGGTGACTCCAAGGGCGAGGGCTCCGCCCGATCCGCCCTCACCGATGACGACCGATACGAGCGGTGTCCGAAGGCGCGCCATCTCGCGCAGGTTCATGGCGATCGCCTCGGCCTGCCCCCGTTTCTCGGCACCGATTCCGGGGTAGGCCCCCGGCGTATCGATGAAGGTCACGACCGGACGCCGGAACTTCTCGGCCAGGCGCATCAGGCGCAGGGCCTTTCGGTACCCCTCGGGGTGAGGCATGCCGAAGTTGCGGTGGAGGTTCGCCTTCATGTCCCGACCTTTCTGGTGGCCGATGAGCATGAGGGGTTCGCCGTCCAGTCGCGCCCACCCTCCGACGATCGCCGCATCGTCTCGATACGACCGATCTCCATGGAGTTCAATGAAGTCGGTGAATACCCGCTCGATGTAATCCTTGGTGTACGGGCGCCGCGGATGGCGCGCCACCTGAACCTGGTCGATGGGCGAAAGGTTTCGGTAGGTTTCGTCCCGGAGGGTCTGGAGCTTTTCTCGCATCTCCGTCAGCTCGCGAGACACGTCGATCCCCTTCTTTTCGGCGAGTTCGAGGAGCTGCTCGATCTGCTCCTGGACTTCCACCATGTCCCGTTCGAACTCGAGATGAGGTGTGGCGGCCAAGGGGGGTCTCCGGGTCGAAAGGAATGAAGGCGTGGTCCCGGGCCGGATCGAGCCGGAGGCGATCCGGCATCGCCTCCGTGCTCCCCGAAGCCCGCTGAACTGACGGACCCTTATAGTAATGGGTCCCGTGGGGCGGTGAGAAGGGACGGGCGGATCAGGTCTCTCCAACCTCGATCCAGCGGGGGACCTTCGGGGGCTGATAGGCGCTCATCCGGTCGAGGAGGGGATCGGGCTCGGACTCGATCAGGATCATTTTCCGATGGACGTGCTGAATGAACCCTTCGCGCATGCCGTGATCGAAGACCGCGCTGAGGGGATCGTAGAATCCGTTGGTATTGAGGATTCCGCAGGGCTTGCGGTGCATCCCGAGCTGCGCCCAGGTGAGCACCTCGAGGAACTCCTCGATCGTTCCGAGCCCACCGGGCGCGGCGATGAAGCCGTCGGCGAGGCGAGCCATCTCGGCCTTCCGTTCGTACATCGATTCGGTGATCACGAGCTTCGTCAGGCTCCGATGTGCCACTTCGCGCGGAAGGAGCGGTTCCGGGAGGACCCCGACGACCTTTCCTCCGGCATTGAGGACGCTGTCCGCGAGTCGGCCCATGAGCCCCAACTGGGAGCCCCCGTACACGAGCCCCATCCCGCGTGCCGCAAGGCTCCTCCCCAGCTTCGTCGCGGCGTCCAGATACCGCGGGTCTTCTCCCGCGCTCGATCCGCAGAAGACACAGATCCACCGGAGGTCGGAATCGGAGTCCGAAGGGGTGTCCGGGGTGGGGTCGGGGTCGGGCCGATCGGGGGTCATTGGAACTCCGGTTCGCGGGGCAGGGAATTCGATGGTCCAGCAGGCGAGGGCGCCGGGTCGGCGCGTTCCACGATCACGGCGTCGGTGAAGGGGGGAGCGCCCTCCAGAAGCTCGAAGGCTTCGGTTGCGGGAGTATTCGAGTATCGCCCCCAGAAGCGGGCGGATGCTCGCACGAAGTCTGCCGCCAGATGACTTCGAGCGTGGGCCTGGTACGGAGCCAGAGCAGTGACCTTGCGGTCGAGATCCGCATCGGAGAGGGGGACGAAGACGTGAGGAGCGAAGTCCGGTGAGACTGTACCGGAGTCGTAGCCGAACTGGCTCGGGACGCCCGAGGCCGCGCGGGTCGCGGCAGAGAGAGCGGCTCGGTGAACGGGGCTCTGTTCCCGGGACGAGGGGACGTACAGGATGTCGGGCGCGATCTCTCGCACCGCTCCGCCTGCGAGGCGCTCCAGCTCCGTACCGTCGGCTTCAGGATCCGTGCGAACGTTGCCCACGAAGATTCGCACCCCCAGGAGTCTTCCGGCCTCCCTCGCGACCTCGCGGACACCCACTCCGTTCGGATCGTGCCCGTCTTCGCGGGGCTCATTCGTGAGGTGCAGGACGACGACGCCGTCGCCAAGGGCCAGGTGGCGCAGGAGGGTGCCACCGCACCCGGCTTCCACGTCCCCGGGCCGAACCCCGATGGCCAGGATCTGAAGGGGGTCTCGGATCGGGGTGGGGGGCTGTGGTTCGGGCTCCGGAGGGCGGTCGGGAGGAGGCTCCGCCGGAAGGCGATCCAGCTCCACGGGTGCCGACGGGCGACGGTCGGGACGACCGCTCTGGATGAGCGTCCGCACGCGTTCGATGAGCTCGTCCCGGTCGAGGGGCTTCACGAGAACGTCGTCGGCTCCCATGTCGATCGCTCGCTGGGCATACTCCGGACCCGTGTACCCCGTGGTCGCGAGGATCGGCAACCGGTCCTGTCGGGTTCGGGCGAAGTCGACGACCGCGGTTCCGTCTGCGCCGGGCAGGTTCAGGTCGGTGATCAGGAGTTCCCACTCCCGTTCCCGAAGCAGGTCGATGGCCCGGTCTCCGTCCTGCACGAGGGTTACCGAGTAATCTCCCCCGGCTTCGAGGAGAAACTTCACGAGGTGAGCCTGGTCGAGGTCGTCTTCGACCAGAAGGATCCGGACGGGATTGCGGGGCGTCGGGTGGGACCGTGACGTGGTTGGACTCATCAGGTGGATCGGCCATCTGGGTTCGGGAAAGGATGAAGGGGCCGGGCCCGAATCGCAGGGACCCAACCTGGTAATCTACCGGAGTCCGGCGGGCGGGTCATTCCGGGGCTCCCGGACCGCTCAGCGGTCCCGCGCCGCCGGTTGCTGCGACGTCTGGGCCCTCCGGAGTCACCCCACCACCAGGGTCGCGCGCCAATCCGTCGACCGTGACGTCGGCCCCCGGCTCCGGGATCAGGAACCACACCATGAGCCCCATCCCCAGGACCGACACACCCGCAATCGTACTCGTCGGGGCATACCCGTACGAGGCGTAGAGGATTCCCGAGAGGGTGGCACCGACCGCGAAACCGACCTGTCCGACCGCGACCGCCAGACTCAGCAGTGACCCCCGTCGGTCGCTGGCCACCAGGACGGTCAGAAGGGCCGAGAAGGGACCGATCCGCATCGCGACGAGCGCCATCACGACGAAGAAGTACGGGAAGGCCATCCAGACCTCCCGGATGACCACGGTGGTGAGGGACATGACGATGGCGAGCCCCACGCACGATACCAGAATGATGCCCTTTCGCCCGATCCGGTCTGAAATGCGGCCGGCCTGCGGACCCACGAGGACGTTGGCCACCCCCCCGACGAGAAAGAGGATCGCGATCTCGTTCGCAGTGGCGCCGATGCCCCGCTCGAGCCACGTGGGCAGGTACACCACGTAGAAAGAGATTCCCAGGAACATCAGGAGGAAGGCCGAGCAGGCCGCCGCGATCTCGGGGCGCCGGATGAGGCCCACGTAGCCCACGATCGCCCGTCGCAGGGTCACCGGGTCCGGGCTTCTGCGAACCTCGGGCTGGGGGAGGGTCAGGAAGACCAGTACGAAGGTGGCCGCCATCGACACGCCGAAGATCAGGAAGGGGATCCGAAACCCGAACCAGCCGGCCAGCACGACCCCCATCGGGATTCCGAGGATCTGCCCGGCGGCCGTCCCGCTCATGATCCAGCCAGTGGCCCATCCTCTTCGCTCGTAGGCGAAGTAGTCACCCACGTACGATACGGCCGACCCCGACAGGACTCCGCCGGCGAGTCCGGCGAGGACGCGGACCAGGATGAAGCTCCAGTACCCGGCCACCCAGAAGTGGGCACCGAGCGCGAGCGTCATGATGCCCGTGCCCACCAGGAGGATCCGACGGCGACCGACCCGGTCCGAGAAGGGCCCGGAGATGATCGCGAAGAGACCGACCATCAGCGAGTATGCGGAAACCAGCGTCCCCAGCAGTGCCTCTTCGATGCCGAGCTCATCGCCGACCATGGGGAGGAGTGGCGCGATGATCATGATCTGGCTGCTGGCCGAGAAGACGAGGAGCCAGAGTGTGAGTACGACCAGCCAGGGCGGAGGGTGCCCCGGGTTGGGGAGGCGGATCACCGGAGTGACGTCGGCCCCCCGCCCGGCGAGGTCATTCGGGGTCGCGCCGGTGGAGGACGTAGGGGTTCCTCTGGTCGGTCGGGTAGACGACCGTGCGATGGATGTTCACATGCTCCGGCGCATTCGCGACATAGTGGACGACATCGGCCACATCGTCGGCCCGAAGGGGGGTATATCCCTCGTAGACGGTTCGAGCCCGCTCGCGGTCTCCGCGGAAGCGCACCTCCGAGAACTCCGTTTCAACGAGTCCCGGGTCCACCGAGGACACCCGCACTCCGGTCCCGACCAGGTCCACGTTCATCCCTTCGTTCAGGGCCCGCACCGCGAACTTCGTGGCGTTGTAGACATTTCCTGCCGGATAGACCGTGTCGCCCGCGACGCTTCCGATATGGATGACATGCCCCTGATCGCGCGCGACCATGTGGGGGATGATCGCTCGGGACATGTAGAGCAGTCCCTTCACGTTGGTGTCGATCATCTCCTCCCAGCCCTCGACCTTTCCCTCGTGAAACGGGAGCAGGTCGCGAGAGAGTCCGGCGTTGTTCACCAGGATGTCGGGAAGGCGGTTCTCGACCACCAGCTTCGCCACATACGTTTCGACACCGGCGCGATCCCGCACGTCCAGACGCTCGATCGTGACATCGACCCCGTGTTCGAGGGTGAGCTCCCGGCGAAGGGACTCGAGGTTGGGGAAGCGTCGGGCGGAGAGGAGGAGGTCGGCCCCCGAGGCGGCGAAGATGCGTGCGCAGGCGCGCCCGATGCCGGCCGAGGCCCCCGTGATCAGCACGCGCTTTCCTCGAAGTCGATTCATGGGTCTCCCACCGTGGCTTTCAACAGATCGCGAACATCCTCGAACCCGACGGGGCCGCATCAGGTTCCGGGGTCGGTCGATCATTTCCGTTCGGGAGGGCATGCCTCCGGCCTCAAACGAGGCGGATTTCGCTTGCGTGCGGGGCCCCGTAGGGTCATTTTGGCAGTTTGAGCATGGCCCGTGTTATCCTGGAACCCCGAAGTGGAGTGGTCTCATGAAATCCGTCGTCTTCCGACTCTTCCTGCTGGCCGCCGCGGCGGCCCTTCTGGCTCCCGCTGTGCCGGTCGAAGCCCAGACGGTCGACCGTCTGGTCGCAACCCCCGAGCAGATCGACCTCGAGCAGGGGCAGACCGCGAGCTTCCAGCTCCGTGCCCTCGATGCGCAGGGAAACGAAGTCGATATCGATCTGCGGATCGTCCGAAGCAGCGCAGCGATCGAAGTCGATGCCGACGAGCGGGTCGTGCGGGGGGTCCAGGGCGGCAGCGAGGCACAGATCATCGTGACCGAGATCCTTCCCGCAGACGCCGATCGCGAACCGGTCATGCTGGGGATCCCGGTTCGGGTGAGCTTCCCGGCCGTGACCCGGGTCGAACTGAGTCACGCGTCCGAGCGCCTCTACGCGGGCACCACCGTGGAGCTCTCGGCTTCGGCGTTCCACGCCGACGGGTCCGAGCGTCCCGACCCGCGTCCGCGCTTCACGAGTTCCGACCCCGACGTCGCGACGGTGGACCGGTTTGGAGCCGTGAGTGCTCACAGGGCCGGTTCGGTCACGATCACCGCTGACGTCGATGGCGCGTCCGAGGCCTGGAGCGTCGACGTCCGCGCGTTCCCCGCGGTCCGGATGGAACTCACGGGAGGCCTCGACGAAGCCCGCACCGGCGATGTGCTCGAGTTCTCGCCCCGCTTCTACGCCGAGGATGGTTCGGTTGTCGAGGACGTGCCGGTCCAGTGGGGGTACTCCTTCCGGTCCGAGGATGGGGTCCAGGTCCCCGGCGCGGTCGCTGTGGTCGACTCCGGACGCTTCCTGGCCGAGGAGCCCGGTCAGTACGCCGTTACGGCGAGTGCCGGACCGCTCTCGGCCCGTCGAGCGGTCGAGGTCCAGCCCCGGCAGGTTGTGCAACGAATCGAGTTCCGGGGTCAGGGGCGGGTGGACAACGTGCATACCTCGGACTTCTGGGTTTTCGAAGGCAATGATGGACGCGACTACGCGATCTCGGGCACCTGGGGGGCCGATGGGTGGGCCTACATGTGGGATGTGACGGACCCGACGAATCTTGTGAAGACCGATTCGGTGCAGGTCGACGCCCGCACGGTCAACGATGTGAAGGTCTCTCCGGACGCACGCTACGCCACGATGACCCGTGAGGGGGCGTCGGACCGGGTGAACGGACTGATCATCCTCGATCTGGCCGACCCGGCGCATCCGCGGATCGCGGCGAACGTCACCGACGGCCTCACCGGTGGGGTGCATAACGCCTTCCCGATGGAGGACTACGTCTACGCCCTCTCCGGTGGTCAGAAGTACGTGATCATCGATATCGAGGATCTCGAGAATCCCCGCACGGTGGGTGAGGTGCAGCATGAGGACTGCCGGATCCACGATGTGTGGGTGCTCGACGGGCTCGGGTATTCCGCCCAGTGGGGATGCGGGATCCTGGTCTACGACGTCGGAAACGGGGCCTGGGGGGGCACCCCCGAGAATCCCGTGTTCGTGAGCCAGCTCACGACGCCCGGGGGCCGCACCCACGCGGTCTATCCGTATTATCAGGAGTCGACCGGTCGGCTCCTGGTGTTCGCCGGAGACGAGATCATGAGTCGACGCGGAATGGCCCTCGAGGGAGGTCTGTCGACACAGCCCTACGACCCGGAGACGGGTCAGGGAGGCACGCCGTCGAACACCGCCGGCTATACACACATCCTCGACTTCACCGACATGGAGAACCCGAGGAAGATCGCCCGGTACAAGGTGCCGGAGTATGGCACGCACAACATCTGGGTCGAAGATGACGTCCTCTACCAGGCCTACTACGAGGGAGGGATTCGGGTCGTCGACGTGTCGGGTGACCTGATGGGGAATCTGCACACGCAGGGCCGGGAGATCGCGGTGTACAAGCCGGCGGACCCGGTCGGTTACATCTCGAACGCCCCGATGGTCTGGAGTGGAATGCCCTTCAAGGGCCGCCTCTTCCTCTCGGACTGGAACAGCGGGATGTGGGCCCTCGAGATCGAGCCTCGCCAGCCCGTGGCGCTCGAAGAGAACGAACAGGACAACTGACGACCTGCGAGACACCAGCCCGCAGAGGCCTGTGGCGCCGCCGGATCGGATCCGGCGGCGCCCTCTTCTTTTCACTCACCCTCGACGCAACGCGGCCGGGACCGTACTTTCCCCGCCTACCCCACGACACCGCCGGGTTCGCCCCGGCCCCGAAACCCAAGGATCCAGGGATCATCATGCGTGTTCACCGAACTTCTCTGCTGGCGATGGGAGCCGCCTTCGCGCTCTCGGTCGCCGGATGTGCCTCGCGCGAGGCGCCGGCTGCCACCCCCGCTCCCCAGGCCGCGGAGCGACCCGCCCCATCCAATGACAACGACGACTTCAAGCCGTATTCCGAGGTCATCACCGACGATGCCGTCACGCAGGAAGGGCTCTTCCTGACCCACGAGGTCGACGGAAAGCTCTACTTCGAGATTCCGCCGTCGGAGTACGACAAGGACATGATGATCATGACCCGGGTCGACGAGGGTGGTTGGGGGTCGCGGGGCAATCGCAACGTTCGCTGGGAGCGCCACGACGACCGGGTCGAGCTGCGTACCGTGGACCATTCCATGGTGGCGCACCCGGACTCGGCCATCTACCGGGCCGTGCACGCGCTCACCCGCGGAAGCATCATCGCCTCGTTCGACATCGAGACCTTCGGGGCGGACTCGGCGGCGGTGATCGAGGTGACGCGCCTGTATACCACGAACATTCCCGAGTTCATCCAGGTGACGGGGCTGCAGAGCGATCGCACCCGGATCAACGAGGTTCGCACGTTCCCGACGAACATCGACGTGCTCGGCACGCAGACCGGCGCGAATGCGCCCGCGGGCACGCCCGCTTCGACCATGCGCATCAACTGGAGCATGCTCAAGCTCCCCGAGGAGCCCATGATGCCGCGTCTGCACGATTCCCGCGTGGGAATCATGTCGATGGCGCACTATGACTTCTCGCGCCCGGAGCATCGCTCCGAGCAGCGACGCTTCATCCGCAAGTTCCGACTCGAGAAGGAGAACCCGAACGCCGAGATCTCGGATCCGGTGGAGCCGATCGTGTTCTGGATCGACCGCGCCACGCCCGAGTGGCTGATCCCCTATGTCGAGGCCGGTGTCGACCAGTGGCTCGAGGCCTATGAGGAGGCCGGCTTCTCGAACGCGATCATTCCCCGACTCGCGCCGACCCCCGAAGAGGATCCGACGTGGTCGCAGCACGACGCCCGCAACTCGATGATCTACTGGAGAGCATCGACGGTCGCGAACGCGACCGGTGGAAACACCGTCGACCCCCGCACCGGAGAGATCCTGAAGGCGGAGGTCAACATGTATCACAACGTCATGAACCTCCTGCGCAACTGGTACTTCGTGCAGGTTTCGCCGCTCGATGAGCGCGCGCGAGAGCTACCCCTTCCGGACTCCCTCATGGGTGAGCTGGTCGAGTACGTGGTGGCCCACGAGATCGGGCACGCGGTGGGCTTTCCGCACAACTTCAAGGCTTCGGCCATGTACCCCGCCGATTCGATCCGGTCGGCGGACTTCCTCGAGCGGATGGGGGGGCACGTCGCCACCCTGATGGACTACTCCCGCTTCAACTACGTGGCGCAGCCGGAAGACAGCATTCCGGTACACCTGCTCATCCCGAAGGTGGGACCGTACGACCGCTTCGCCGTGATGTGGCAGAACAAGCCGATCCCAGGCGCCACCACCCCCGACGAGGAGTGGGAGACGCTCGATTCCTGGTCGCGCATGCAGGACACGGTGCCCTGGTTCCGCTTCACGACCCCGGGGGCTCCCAACGACCCCGAGGCCGTCACCGAGGCGGTCGGGAACGCCGACGCGGTTCAGTCGTCGACGCTGGCCATGCGGAATCTGGAGCGGGTCATGGGCTCTCTGCTCGATGTCGCCGAGCGCCCCGGCCAGGATTATTCAACGCTCGAGGAGCTCTACGGGAACGTGGTCGGCCAGTGGGGCCGATACAACTCGCACGTAGCCGCGATCGTCGGTGGTGCGTACACCCAGGAGAAGTACGGGACGGGCGCGCGCTTCGAGCCGGTGAGCCGGGCAGAGCAGCAGGAGGCACTCGAGTACCTGAAGGAGAACGCCTTCCGGGTGCCGGAGATGTTCCTGGACCAGGACGTCCTCCGGCGGATCGAGGCCGAAGGTGTGGTGAGTCGCTTCGGAACGCAGCAGGGGAACACGCTGCGCGTCCTCATGAACCCGGCTCGTCTCAACCGCCTCGTGGAGTACGAGGCGCTGGCGAACGGACAGGGCGTCTACTCGGTGGCCGACCTGATGGCCGACCTGCGTGACGGCGTCTGGAGCGAGATCACGGCCTCGAACCCGCAGGTCAGCGTGTATCGCCGCAACCTGCAGCGGGTCTATCTCGAGGTCATGGATGGCTATCTGAACCCCGAGAGTCCTCAGCGCTCTTCCGACGCTCGGCCCATCGTCCGGGCCGAGATGCGTGAGCTCGCGACGGCCGTCGGACAGGCCGCGAATCGAAGCAACCACCGGATGACTCAGCTCCATCTGCAGGACATTCAGGAAGAGATCAACCGAATCCTCGACCACTGATGACCCGACGGTATAGAAAGGGATCGAACCGATGAAGAAGAGAACCATGAGTGGGGGGGTGGCGCTTTGCGCCGCCCTCCTGATTCTCCTTGCCGGGGCGCCGACCCCCGGTGAGGCACAGGAGATCCGGACCCAGGCCGAGGAGTCCGGGTTCACCGAGTACACGAGCTACGACAACATGATGTCGTATCTCACCCGGATACAGGCCATGAGCACCGAGATGCGCATGGGCTTTTACGGCGAGACCCATCAGGGTCGGCTTCTGCCCTATGCCGTCTTCTCCCGCCCCGCGGTGACGCAGCCGTGGGAGGCGTGGGCGCTGGGCAAGCCCATCCTGGTGCTGGCCGCGGGGGTCCATGGTCCCGAGCGCACGCTCCGGGAGTCGGTCCTGATCATGATGCGCGACCTCGCCACACCCGGCACCGAGATGAACGACATCCTCGACGAGGTCACCCTGGTCGTGGTGCCGCAGATCAATCCGGACGGCTTTTCGGCTCCCGGCGGGCCGGTGCGCGGAAACCTGTGGCGGCTGGACCTGAACCGGGACTACATGAAGCTCGAACAGCCCGAAATCCAGGGCTATCTCCAGAATGTGATCCTGCGCTGGGCTCCCCATCTGTACATCGATGGCCACAACGGGGGCTCGTTCCCGTACAACATCAACTACCAGTGCCCCAGTCACGCCGCTCCGGATCCGCGCATCACCGCACTCTGCGACGATGCGATCTTCCCCGCCATCGACGAGAAGCTCGAGGCCGAGGGATACCTGTCGTGGTTCTATGCTCGCGGTGACGAGGACACCTGGTACGTCGGCGGCACCGATCCGCGGATCGGCCGCAACTACGGCGGCTTCGCCAACACCGTGGGGATCCTCTTCGAGTCGCCGGGGGGGCAGCCCATGGAGGACGGAGTGCTCAGCGGGGTCCTGGCGTACGAAGCGGTCGTGGAGTGGTCGAGGGACCACGCGGCCGAGCTCATGCAGACCGTGCGGGACGTGCGGGTCGCGACCGTCGAGCTCGGCATGGAGCCGTCCGGACAGATCGCGATCGAGACCGAGTACGAGCCGGAGCCGGATCCGGTCGACTACCTGATCTCGAGCGGCCAGGGGCAGGACCGGGAGATCATCGAGGTCACCGGCGGGGAGCTGCTGAAGCGTCCGGTGGCGACCCTGAGCCGCGACCGGCCATGGGCCTACGTCGTGCCCCGCGATGCCGAGAGCGCGATCGAACTCCTCCAGCGGCACGCCGTGACGATCGAGCGGCTGCAGGAAGACACCGAGGTCACGGTGACGGCCTACACGATCGCCGACATCACCTACGAGCGAGCCTACAATCACGCCGCTTCGACCCGGGTGCACGTCGAGGATGAGGTGACCCGTGAGGTGACCCTTCCCGAGGGCACCTACATCGTCCGGATGGGGCAGATGCAGGGCCGGGTGATCGGTCACATGCTGGAGCCCGAATCGACCGACGGGGTGGTCTACTGGAACCACATGGACGCCTGGCTTCCGAAGCCCGAGGTCCAGACGTTCAAGGATGGCGAGGGCGACGCGCCCCTCTTCCCGATCTACAAGCTCATGGAGGCCACCCCCCTGTCCACACTCATGCTGCCGAACTGAAGAGAGGGTCCGGGTGCCGGACCACGGCCGGTTTCGGTCCCCGGCCGACTTGACCCATGGGGGTCGACCAATGAATGATACTAGCGGGACTCATTCATTGGGGAGTTGAGATGGACACGATCGTTCGCACGACCTCCGTCACTGCGCGCTGGCTCGCGGTGGCGGGGGTCGTGTGCGTTCTGGCCCTCCCCCCGGCCCTCACCGCGCAGCAGCAGGCGTGGGAGACCTTCGATGGGCCCCGGGTCGAAGGGCGGGTCATCGAGGCCGTCTCGGGCGAACCTCTCTCCGCGGCGGCAGTCCGCGTGGTGAGCGAGGACGGACAGCAGGTGTTCGGCTCCGGCTACACCGATGATCGGGGGCTGTACCGCCTGATCATCCTGGCCGACGCCGACGACCTGGGCGTGCCGGTCGTGGTCGAGGCCGGGCGTCTCGGCTACCGGGTGAGCATCAGCGAGCCCTTCGAACTGGATCCGGACGGGGTGGTCACCGTTCCCGACCTGGAGGTCCAACCGGAGCCGGTCATGCTCGACACCCTCGAGGTGCGTCGCCGTGCCCACTGGTCGTACATCGCCCCGCCTCGCGAGCGTGTGCTCGAGCGGCAGTTGCAGGGGCAGGGGACCTTCCTTGCGGGCGCCTCGATCAACGCGGCTCGCGACCGCACCATCACCGAGAGCATCGCGAACCGGATCGAGGGGGTGGAGTTTCGCGGGGGGGCTCGGGCGGGATCCGGCCGGCTCCAGTCTCTCCTGGGGCGGCGGTGCCTGGTCGTGCTGGTCAACGAGTGGCCGGCGGGCCATGGAGCCATCAACCGGCTGCGCCGCGAGCACATCGGCGCCGTCGAAGTCTACCGCGAGTGGAACGAGGTGCCCGAGGAGCTCCGCCACCACATCCTGAACCAGCCGGGCTCCAGTGCCCCGCCACTCTGCGGTCTGGTCAACATCTGGCTCTGGGACTCGTGGAACCGCGGAATCCAGGTGCCCGACGGCTGACGGGCCGGGGCTCAGTCCTCGATGGCGGCGAGCACCTTCCCGATGAATTCGTTCAGCGCCCCGTTCCGGATCCACCGCACCACCACCACCAGGTCGTTCTCGAAATCCACGTAGATGATGTTCGAGCCGGCCCCGGCGTGGTAGTGTGATCCCTCGCTGGCCTCGGACCACCCCCGGCCGTCCTGGTTCAGGAAGTAGTTCATGAAGCCGTAGCCGGGGTTCACCCCCGGAGTGCGGGCCTGCTCGAGCCAGCTCTCGGAGAGCAGCTGGTCTCCCTCCCACTGGCCGTTACGAAGGTTCAGCAGGCCGAAGCGGGCCATGTCCCGGGCGCTGATGAACATGCCGCCTCCCCAGTGCGCACCTCCGCTGACGGATTCGACCCAGCGTCCGTCGAGCAGCACCCAGGAGTTCTCGTATCCCGTCCAGCGCCAGGTGGGTGAGGCCCCGATCGGGTCCATCACGTGCTCGCGAAGCACCTCGGGCAGCGGGGTCCGCCAGATGTTCAGAGACGCCAGCGCCAGGAGGTTGACCCGGGTGTCGTTGTACTCGTAGACCGTTCCCGGCTCATTCCGCTCGCGGGTGAGCCACTCGTCGGGATTCCCCGAGGGCCGATCGCCCCAGTCCGGTTTGCACCAGAGCATCCCCTCCCAGTCCGACGTCTGCCGAAGCAGGTCGTCCCACCGGACCCGGGCGTTGTGCTCGCTCGCAAAGGGCTCGAAGGGCGGGGCGAGCTGGGGGAACTCCCCGGTGGCGGCCCGGGGAGCGACACACTCGGGGTTCTGCGCGAAGACGGGCGCCATGAGCGGTCCCACCGGTTCGAAGAGGTCGGGGATCAGGCCCCGATCCCAGGCGAGCCCCACCGTGGTCGCCACGAAGCTCTTGGTCACGCTGAAGGTGTTGTCGACCCGGTGGGGCTCCCCCCACTCCGCCACGATGTACCCGTTGCGGATGATCACCCCCGTGTTCGGGCCGCGCTCCTTGAAGGGACCCACCTGCTCCCCGAAGGGCTCCCGGGCGAACCCTCTCTGGTGGGCGAGCGCCAGGTCGCGAGGGCCCGTACTTTCGGCCTCGATCGCGAACTGGATCGCCTCGTCCAGGAGCGAAGCCGACATCCCGACCTGCCCGGGGTCGCGGACCTCCCAGTCCCCCCGGGGGGGGAAGTACTCCTGGCCCTCGAGGGCGGTCGGAAGAAGACTCCCGAAGGCCACGAGGAGGGCCAGTCCGAGGCATGCGGCCCGCAGGAGGGGTACGGAGGGGGTGAGGGGCGCCGGTCGGGTGTCTGCCTGCATGGTTTTGGGTCCTGGGCGGGAGTGCGTCCGAGAATCGTTACGGGATCGCAGCGATAATGCGGCCCGTTCGGGTGCGCGGGCAAGGGTGGATCCGATTACCATGTGGGGGTTATCTGCACGCCGGTCGCCGGGTCGCACGGTCGTACCGTCGGTGCGTCGCCCCTTCACACTCCCCACCACCGGAACCCTCGAGATCCGAATGCTCCAGCGACATCTCCGACTCCCCGCCGTCGTGCTCGGGCTCACCCTCGCCGTCCTGGCAGGGTGCGAAGCCCCATCGACTCCCGCCGAGCAGACGTCCCGGGCGATCCTCGTCAGCATCGACGCGCTGAGCGAGTCGATCCTGCGCGAGACCCTGACGCCCGCCGAGGCCCCCGAGCTCTTCGGTGTGTTCGACCGGGGGATGTGCGCCGACTACGCGATGGTGGGCATGCCCTCGGTGACCCCGTCGAGCCACGCCACCCTCTGGACCGGCGCCTTCGGTGACGTCACCGGTGCCACTGCCGGTGGGCAGCATCGGCTCCCTCGATCGGAGCACCGGGTCACCGAGACGATCTCGGGATTCGACTATGCCGTCCTGTCGGCCGATCCCCTCTGGGTGACGGCCGGCCTCGCGGGGATTCCGGTTGCGGCCCACCATGTCACGCAGGCGCCCGGGGTGCCGGGCTTCCCCTCGGTCGATGGCCCCCGCACCTCCGAGCTCGAGGAGCGGCGGGAGCTGGCACGGCAGGCGCTGGAGCGAGCGGACGTGAACGTCCTGAACGGATACAACCGAACGGTGGTGGGCCACGGACTTCTGAGGCTTTCGGACCTCGACCCGGCGGATGCCGCAGATTGGACGGACCTCGATGTACTCCCCGCCGACCCGGCGCCCCGGGCGTACCGCTGGACGAACGCCGCCGGGGCCTTCGATCTGCTCATGCACGGAGCCGAGGGTGAGGAGGGCTATGCGGCGATCAGTGTGGGGCTCGGCCCGGATCTCTCCCGGGCGGTCACGGCTCGGCGGGCGCCGCTCGAGAGCGAGCCCCTCGACGGGCGGGAGCCGGCCCGCCACTTCTCGGAGCCCCTCGAGCTCCCCGTGGAGGGCGGGCGTACCTATCTCCACCTGCGTCTCTTCGACCTCGCCCCCGATGGCTCGGAGCTGCTGATCTATCATCCCTCGATGCACCTCATGGAGGGGAACCGGCCCGATCTCGAGGAGGCCTATGACGCCGCCGTCGGAGGGTGGATCGGGAACTCCGCCTTCGCCCTCTACCGCAGCGGTGGCCTCGGCCCGACCCTGATGGCGGGGGGCGACGGTACGGCCGAATCCCGGTACCTGGAGACGGCGGAGCTCCTCCTGCGTCAGTTCATGCGGGGGTCGGAGTGGCTCTGGACCCACTTCGAGCCGAGGCTGCAGATGGATTACTTTCCCCTCTCGGACGCGATCGACCACGAGCTCCTCGGCTATCTCGATCCGGAGTATCCCGGCTACGATGCCGGGATCGCGGAGCAGGTCCGCGAGTTCCGCGCGAGGGTCTGGAGGCTGGTCGACCGCCGGTTGGGCCACCTGATCGAGTTGGCCGAGGCCTCCAAAGCCGCGGTGTTCGTGACCGGAGATCACGGGATGCGCAGCTCGTGGCGCTTCTTTCGACCCAACCGGGCCCTGATCGACGCGGGGCTTCTCGTGCTCGACGAGGCCGGACAGATCGACCTGTCGCGCACCCGGGCGCTGGCCCCCAACGGGTACTGGATCTCGGTGAACCGCGAGGCGTGGGTGGACGGGATCGTGCCCCCCGACGAGGAGGCCTCGGTGATCGCCCTGGCGCGCGAGGCCATCGAGGGGGTGGTCGACGAGGATGGTCGACCCGTGGTGACGCGCACCTTCACCCCGTCCGAGGAGCCTGAACTCGGGATCGGCGGACCGGCCGGGGGAGACCTCTACTGGGGCACCGCTCCCGGATACCGGACCACCGGATCGCTCGGGGGGGATGCGGCGGTGAGCGATGCGCCTCTGTGGGCGGGGCACGGATTCCCGCCCGACGAGCCCGACATGTATACCGCCTTCTGCGCGGTCGGCGGTCCCTTCGAAGCGGGGCGAATCGATGGGGTTCGCGCTACGGTAGTGGCGCCGACGGTCGCCGACTACACCGGAATCCCGACCCCCCGCGACGCTACGGGACGCTCGGTTCTGGAGGCGATGCTGGGCGGATCATGATGCCTCCGGGCGGCCCTGCCGGACCTGCCGAACTTCCCGAACTTCCCGGACTTACCGGACTTCACGAACTTCACGAACTTCCTCGAGGAGCTCGCTGAGCCCCTCTCCCAGGTGGGTGAGGAGGATCTCGCGGTACCGCTCGGAGTTCCGGTAGCCGTCGTCTTCGAGGAAGAACTCCTCGAGCAGCGGGGTCCAGTCGGATCCACGGGGGAGGATGAACCCGAAGCTCTCGGAGCTGTCGTCGGCCACCGGATGGCGTCGGATGGGCAACCCTTCCTCGACCCCGCGGAAGTACGCGTGAGCGTCGATCCAGGCCAGCCGGTCCGGCGATTCGGAGACGGCGGCCAGGATCTCGTCGTTGGAGCTGAGGGGGAGGACTCGCAGGCCCGGGATCCGACGCTCTCTCAGCTGGTTCACCCGCTCCTCGTGCAGCGTCCCGAGATAGGGGTGTGCCGCGAATCCCCGGAAACGCTCCGAGGCGTTCTGCATGGACTCGAGTTCGGGAACGTCCTCGTGGGTGATCAGCACCGCAACATTGCTCTGGTAGGCGGGCGAGAAGTCCAGCTCCTGGCGGCGCTCGTCGGTGATGGTGACGTTGCCGGCCCCGATCACTCCGCCCCGGGCGTCGCGGACCCTGCGGTAGAACTGCATCCAGTCGTCGTCTTCGGACCAGACCACGTCGAGCGAGACGTCACGGGTCGATTCCACCCAGCGGAAGAAGTCCTCGAGGATCTCGACGGAGACCCCGGTGAGATATCCCTCGTCGTCGAAGTAGGCCCACCCGTCCGCGTTCGTGAAGATCACCACGATCTCCCCTTCGCCGCTCTCGCTGACGGCGGCAAAGGTGGATCCCCGGTCCACCTCGACGTCGCCGGACGCGGCCAGGACCGGACGCTCGTCGGAGACGGGGCGGGGCCCGGGCGTCCAACTGCTCACGTCCTCGCCGTCGGACCCGCAGCCCGTGGGAACCACGAGCAACACGGAGACGAGGAGGAGAGAGAGGATGGGGTTGTAGGGAGCCCTGACGGGGGCAGGGTCGATAGCACGCACGGAACTCTCCTGCTGGTGCCCGCCGCTGAACCACTCCCGGGAACGGGACGGGTCGACCGCATGCAGCTTCCCGGAGCCGGGGGGACCATCTCATCCCCGGCACTGGGAGAGACACGCGCCGGGCGCTACGGTTCCACTCAGCGGGGCGCGGTTCGGTCCGCCGGGCGCCCTCCCCGACCCGAACCGTGCTTGATCACCTTGCCTTCGACCAGAAAGACGACATCTTCGGCCACGTTGGTCGCAAGGTCGGCGATCCGCTCCAGATTCTTCGAGATCAGGAGCGTCGACATGGCCGGTCCGATGCGTCGGGGGTCCTCCATCATGTGCGTCAGGAGGATCCGGAACATCGAGTTGTACAGGTGGTCCACCTGGTCGTCCCGGGCCCCGATGCCCCGTGCCATTTCGGCGTCCCGTCGCACGAAGGAGTCGAGGGCGTCGGAGAGCATGTCGCTGGCGAGGCGGGCCATCTCGGCGACCTCGGGTGCCCTGCCGAAGGGAGGCAGGTCGGCCAGCCGCTGCACGGCGCGCGCGATGTTCACCGCGTGGTCCCCGACCCGCTCCAGGTCGTTCGAGATCTTCATCGTCATGGTGATGAAGCGCAGGTCCCCGGCCATCGGCTGCTGAAGGGCCAGCAGCTCGTGCGCGGCCTTGTCGATCTCGAGCTCCAGCTGGTCCACGCGGAGGTCCCCGTCGACCGTGGCCTGCGCCTTCTCGAGGTTTTGCTCGAGGAGGGCTTCGACCGAGATCCGGACGAGCTCCTCGGCCTCACCCGACATCTTGAGCAGGAGCGCCTTGAGCTCGGCGAGCTCGGTGTGGAAGTGTCGGGCGGGGCCGCCTCTCTCTGTCGTCGTCATCCGAACCGTCCGGTGATGTAGGCTTCGGTCTGCTCTTCGACGGGATTCGTGAAGAGCTCCTCGGTCCGGCCGACCTCGATGAGCCGGCCCATGAAGAAAAACGCGGTGTAGTCCGAGACGCGGGCCGCCTGCTGCATGTTGTGCGTCACGATCAGGATCGTGTAGTCGTTCTTGAGCTCGTAGATGAGCTCCTCGATCTTCTGGGTAGCGATCGGGTCGAGCGCCGACGCCGGCTCGTCCATCAGGATCACCTCGGGCGAGACCGCCAGGGCCCGGGCGATGCACAGGCGCTGCTGCTGTCCTCCCGAGAGCCCGAGGGCACTCGAGTCGAGTCGGTCCTTCACCTCGTCCCAGAGCGCCGCCTGTCGGAGCGAGGACTCGACGAGTGCGTCCATTTCACGCCTGCCCTTCACCAGTCCGTTGACCCTGGGACCATACGCCACGTTCTGGTAGATGGACTTCGGGAACGGATTCGATTTCTGAAAGACCATCCCGACCGACTTGCGCAGCTGCACCACGTCTCGATCCGTACGGTACACCGAGTCGTTCTCGAGGAGGATGTCCCCTTCGTGCCGGATCTTCGGAATGAGGTCGTTCATCCGGTTGATCGAGCGCAGGAAGGTCGACTTGCCGCATCCCGAGGGCCCGATCAGTGCGGTGACCCGCCGCTCGGGGACCTTCAGGTCGATCGAGTCGAGGGCCTGCGTCGATCCGTACCAGAACGAGAAGGCTCGGGCCTCGATCGCGAGACGGGCCTTGTCCGCGGACGGAACCGGAGGGCTCTCATCCGCGTGATCGATCGCCATCTTCCTCGCGGGATTCGAGGAGGGGGTCTTCGTCTTCGAGGCTGTGGTGGGATTGTCCATGTCAGCGGTCCCGGTATGGATTCTTGATGATGAAGCGTGCCATGAGACTGATGGCGAGCACCATGCCGATGAGGACCAGCGAGGCGGCCCAGGCGAGACGGTGCCACTCGTCGTAGGGCGAGATGGCGTACTGGTAGATCAGGAGTGGAAGCGCCGAGATCGGCTCGTTCAGGCGCCACTCCCAGAAGGGGTTGCCGAAGGCGGTGAACAGAAGGGGGGCGGTCTCTCCCGCGATGCGGGCGAGCGCCACGAGGATCCCCGTCAGGATCCCGCTCTTCGCCGCCGGCAGGACGATGCCGAGGGTGGTGCGCCAGCGGGTGAAGCCGAGGGCCACCCCGCCCTCGCGCAGCTCTCGCGGCACGAGTCGAACCATTTCCTCGGTGGTGCGGGTGACCATCGGGATCAGCATCACCGCCAGGGCGATCGACCCGGCCAGGAGCGAGAAGCGCCCCATCCAGACCACGATCCAGGCCCACACGAAGATCCCCGTCACGATCGAGGGGATTCCGTTCATCACGTCGGCGATGAACCGCACGAAGTTGCCGAGCGGGGAGCGCCCCGCCTCGGCCAAAAAGACCCCCGCGCCCACCGCGATCGGGATCCCGATCGCGCCCGCCAGGAGCACGAGGGAGAGGGTGCCCACGATCGCGTTGGCCATTCCGCCGCCTGGCTCACCCACCGGTGCGGGGAGCTGCGTGAAGAAGTCGATGTTGATCGAGCCGGCGCCTGCCGCCAGCAAGTAGTAGAAGATCAGCAGGAGCGGAATCAGGACCAGCACCGACGCCACCCCGGTGAGGGTGAGCATGACCTGGTTCACGAGCTTGCGGCGGGTCGAGATGCCTCCGCCGGTGACCTGGTTTTCGGTCGAGGGGGTCGAGGACGCCATCAGCGGCCTCCCTGTTTCGCGACGCGCCAGACGAGAAACTGCGCCATGATGTTCACGATGATCGTGATCCCGAAGAGGATCAGGGCGATCTCCATGAGCGCCGAAAGGTAGAGGGCGCCGGTGGCTTCGGTGAATTCGTTGGCGAGCACCGAAGCCATCGTGTAGCCGGGGGCGAAGAGCGAGGCCGCGATGTCCGGGCGGTTCCCGATCACCATCGTGATCGCCATGGTCTCGCCCAGGGCGCGCCCCAGTCCCAGGATCGCGCCCCCGATGATTCCGGGCAGCGCGTAGGGGAGGGCGACCTGCCAGGTCATCTCCCATCGGGTCGCCCCGAGGGCGAGCGACGCCTCACGCTGCTCGCGGGGCACCGCGTCGAGGACCTCGCGGGTCACCGCCGAGATGAAGGGGATGATCATGATCGAGAGGATCACCGCCCCCGACATCATACTGAACCCGTACGCGGGCCCCTCGAGGAAGGGGATCGTGTCGCCGAAGCGTCTGGACAGCGGCTCCTGGATCGTGAACCGGAGCCAGGGAACCATCACGAAGATGCCCCAGAGGCCGTAGACGACCGAGGGGATCGCGGCCAGCAGTTCGGTGGCAAAGGCGATCGGGCCGGCGAGCCAGCGGGGGGCGAGCTCGGTCAGGAAGATGGCGAGCCCCACCGAGAGGGGCACCGCGATCACGAGCGCCAGAAAGGAGGAGACCACGGTCCCGAAGATGAAGGGGAGGGCTCCGAACTCCCGCAGGACCGGGTTCCACTCCTGGCTGGTGATGAATCCCCATCCGAAGGCCTCGATCGCGAGCTGTGACTCGCTCCCGATCCTCAGGACGATGAAGAGGAAGAGGACCGGAAGGCTCAGGCCGAAGACAAGAAGGATGAGCCCGTAGATCTGGTCCTGCAGGTTCCCCCGGCTCCTGGAGGGGAGGAGTCGGGCCAGGAGCCCGCCGCCGTCAGTGCTGCCGGCCATCGAGGTCCGCTCCGGCTTCGAGTTCGGAAGGGGGGAGGGAATCGGCCTCGGGCTCCGGTTCACCGTCGATTTCGATCTCGAGCTCGGGGGCCTCGGCCTCGCCGATCGCTTCGGCCATGAAGTCGCGGTCCGGATCGAAGATCGGGCGCTCGTCGGTCCCGCAGGTGACCGCCTTCAGGGCGTTCAGGGCCCGGACCCGGATCTCGAGGGTGAGGGGCGCGTAGTTGAGGTCCCGCACGTCGTCTGCGCGCTCGAGCAGGGCCCAGCGGATCACCTCGAGGATGGCTCGCCCCCGGTTGCAGTCGCGATAGTGCGGCGCGATCAGCAGGTACGTCCACGAGGCGATCGGGTAGGCTCCGTCGGTGTCGGCGTCGACGATCGAGAGGCGGAAGTCGTCGTCGTCGGGGATGCGCTCGGCGAGACCGGAGGCGGCCAGGGTCGTGGCCTCGATCGAGGGCGCCACGAACTGTCCCCGGCGATTTCGGACATCGGCCATCGGCAGATTGTTCTGCCGGGCGAAGACCTGCTCCACGTATCCGATGGCCCCCGGCGACTGCCGGACCTGTCCGGTGACCCCCTCGTTGCCGCGGGCGCCGAGTCCGGTGGGCCAGCGAACCGCATTGCCCCGACCCACCCGCGTGCGCCAGGCGGGGCTGATCTCGTGCAGGTAATCGGTGAAGACATAGGTCGTCCCCGAGCCGTCGGAGCGGTGGACGGGAATGATGTCGCGGTCGGGGATCTCCACATCGGGGTTCAGGACCAGGATTCGTGGATCCCGCCACCGCGTGATTTCACCGAGGAAGATACCCGCAATGATCTCCCCGTCGAGGCGAAGGGAACGGGCCATGTCCGGGAGATTGTAGGTCAGGACCACCGCGCCGAGTACGGTCGGAATCGAAAGCGTGCCGGGGATGCGATCGAGGTCTTCTTCGGTCAGGGGTGCATCGGTGGCCCCGAAGTCGACGGTCCCCTCGATCATCTGCCGGATCCCGCCCCCGGATCCGATCGACTGGTAGTTGATCCGGACCGGATGGTCCCGCGAGTAGATCGAGAACCAGCGGGAGTAGATCGGAAAGGGAAAGGTCGCGCCCGCCCCCGTGATCGTGAGGCGGCCGACGCTTTCGGAGTCCCCGTCGCCGTCGGTCGATGAGTCCCGGTCGGTACTCCAGCACGCCGAGAGCACGAGGAGGGTGGTCACCAGGATTCCCAGCCGGCCCGAGATGGACCATCCGCACGGACTCCTTCCCCCGATTCCACTGCCTGCCATTCATCGCTCCCGGCCGGAAACATGAAAGGGTGCCGGCGCGGCAGGCCGCCGCGGGCACCACGGACGGAAGGTATCAGTGGCCTGTAACCGCTTTGTAACAGAATGGTGAACGGACGGTCACGCCGGTCGCCGAAGAGTCAGTCAGTCGAGCCGAGATTTCTGCGGATCAGCGCCTCGGGATCGGGGTCTCGACCCATGAAACGGCGAAAGAGCACATCGGGGTCGTATCGGTCGCCCTGGGAAAGAATCTGGTCGACATACTCGCGACCGACTTCGGAATTGAACACCCCCTCGTCCTGGAACCGCGTGAAGAGGTCGGCCTCGAGAACCTCGGACCAGAGGTATGCATAGTACGAGGCCGCATAGCCGCCCGAGAAGAGGTGCAGGAAGGCCGGCAGGGGATGGCTGGCCGCGAACTCCCGGTTGGGCGAGAGCTCCACCAGACGCTCGGTGACCCAGGCGACGGGATCTCCGTCGTTCTCGGGGTCGTACTCGGTGTGCAGCGCCTGGTCCAGCGTCCCGAAGGAAAGCTGGCGCATCTGCATCCAGCCGCCCATGAACCGACGAGCCTTGAGCATCCGTTCGTGGAGGTCGGCGGGGAGGGGCTCTCCGGACTCCCAGTGGCGGGCGAAGAGGGTCAGGGCCTCGCGCTCCCAGCACCAGTTTTCGAGGAGTTGGCTGGGAAGCTCGACCCAGTCCCACGCCACGTTGATTCCCCCCCGCCCCTCGATCGGAACCCTCGAAACACAGTGATGCAGCAGGTGCCCGAATTCGTGGAAGAGGGTCTCGACATCGCGATGCGAGAGCAGGGCGGGTGTGTCCCCGTCGGGGGGTGGGAAGTTGGCGCAGATGTTCCCGAGATGGGGGGCCGGATCCACGCCCCGCTCCACTGCGACTTCGGGGGGTATGCCGTACGCGAAGTCGGCCATCCACGCTCCCTGACGCTTCTCGCGGCGCGGGAAGAAGTCGGCGTAGAAGGAGCCCAGGTGGACTCCCCCATCGTCGCGGATCTCGTAGAAGCGCACATCTTCGTGCCAGATCTCGTCGATCTCGCGGGCCTTGATCGTGAGGCCGAACAGGCGCTTCGCGAGGGCGAAGAGCCCTTCGACCACCCCCTCGATCGGAAAGTATGGACGGAGTTCCTCCTCGTCGAGATCGAAACGCGCCTTTCGCATCTGTTCCATCAGGTAGCCCGTGTCCCACGGATGCAGGTCACCCATCTCCCGTTCGGTGGCGGCCGCCTCGAACTCGGCGAGGTCACGGCGCCAGTAGGGCCGGGTCCGCTCGATCATCTCGTCGATGAAGGCGCGTGCCCGGTCTCCCGACTGGGCCATCTGCTCCTCGAGCCGGTAGTCGGGGTAGTTGTCGAAGCCCAGCAGCTTCGCCTTCTCGCTTCGAAGTTCGAGGATTCGCGGGATCAGGGGCCGGTTGTCGAGGTCCCCCTCGGTTCCGCGCGCCAGGTAGGCCCCGTGAAGCTCCCGGCGGAGCTCCCGATCGTGGGCGTGTTTCATCACGGCCAGAAAGGAGGGGGCGTCGAGGGTCAGGGTCCAGCCCTCGCGGCCGTCGGCCTCGGCACGGGCGCGAAACCGGGCCATCGCGTCGGAGGGAATCCCTTCGAGCCGCTCTGGGTCCTCGATGTGCAGGGTGTAGCCGGCCGTGGCATCGAGGACGTTCTCGGAGAATTCCTGCTCGAGGCGCGAGAGCTCGACCTCGATTGCCTCGAGCCGCGCGCGGTCCCTTGCCGGCAGGTCGGCGCCCGCCCGCTGGAAGTCACGCAGCGTCTTGTGCAGGTGCCGGGCCTCGAGAGATTCGAGCTGGGCGGCCTCGGGAGTCTCGCCGTAGCTCCGCATCCTCGCCCAGAGACCTTCATGCAGGTAGAGGCGGGACCAGAACGCCGAGACTTCCGGGAGGATTTCCCGCCAGGCCTCCCGAAGTTCAGGGGTCTCCCGCACGCCCAGGAGGTGCTGCACGGGGGTGGTCGCGCGGCGGACCCTCCGCGTGAGGTCGTCGAAGCGGACGATCGTGTTTTCCCATGTCGGCGTCTCGTCGGACTCCGAAAGCGATGCGATCCCGTCCTCGGTTTGCGCAATGACGGTCCGTATGCCGGGAACTACGTGATCCGCCTCGATGCGGTCAAATGGGATTCTGTACCCCTGGTCGAGAATCGGATTTTCCCGCTGTTCGGAAGGATGCGTCGAAGTGCGGGTCGAAGGGAGGTCAGACATGAGGTCCGGTTTGAAAGCCTGTAAGGGGAAAGGGAGGCCCTGAAAAGATTTGAAATTGAAGGGAGTGAGGGCCGTACCGCAACCCTGGGGATGGAGGCTCGTTCCCGCGGGGCGCGATCGCCCGTGGGGCGTACCGAGCCGGCCCGGGCGCAGTGTCGCGAAGCGGGGGGGGCTCCCCAGGAGTCGAAAGGACCCTGACGCGTGGGCTCAGAGCTGTCCGGACACCATGCCGGTGAGGACGGGAGACCGGGGTCGTGGGGTTCGAATCCGGCGGAAGCCCGCCGCGCGGAGGAGGTCACGGTACTCCGAGGGCGTGCGGGGACGCCCCTGACCCATCGCGAGCAGATAGAGAGAGAAGTAGGCATCGCCTACCGTCTCGGCGCCCCGGACCCCGGCCATCGGCTCGGCGACCACCACCCGGCCCCCGGGTTCGAGCGCTTCGCGGGCGGATTGCAGGATGCGGAGTGCCTCTGCGTCGTTGTGGTCATGGAGGATTCTCACCAGGGTGATCAGGTCGGCGCCCCGGGGGAGCCGATCACGAAAGAAGTCTCCCCCCCGGACCCGGATGTCCCGATCGGGAAAGGCGGACTCCAGGCGTCTTCGCCCGAGCTCCGAGACCGCCGGCAGGTCGAAGAGGGCCAGGGAGAGCTCGGGGTGCTCCCGACCCACCGCCTCGAGAAAGGCGCCTTCTCCACCACCTACGTCGAGCACGACACGGTGCTCGTCGAAGGGGTAGGCGTCGAGGATCTCGCGGGAGACGAGCGGCTGGGACTGTGCCATGAGCGAGGAGTACGGCCCGACCTGGTCCTCGGTCAGCTCGCTTGCCTGCGGGGATCGCGTGTAGGCCCAGTACCGCTGGAGGAGCGAGCTGCTTGCGCCGCTCCCGTTGCGAAGAAGCTGGAGGGGGTCGGAGAGGTCGTGATAGAAGAGCACGTTGTGTTCGACCATGGCGGCGAGCGCTTCGTTGCCCACCAGGGGCGCGCCCAGGGGGCCGAGGGCGATCCGCCCGTCCCGGGTCCGCCGGAGGAGCCTCAGCGCTTCGCCCGCCCCCAGCAGCCGGGCAAGGCGCTCCTCGGGGATTCCGGTCTCGGTCGCGAGTTCGCGGACCGAGAGGGGCCCCTCGGAGAGGAGGTCGAAGAGGTCGAGCCGTACGCACGCCAGGACCGACTGGCTGTAGACGAAGCCGGCGCACAGGTCGAAAACCTGCCGGGAACGCCGAAGTGCGATGGGGCGGGTGAGAGGAAACGAGGCGGCCCAGCGCTGGAAGCGGGGGCTCGCCAGGATGCGGTCGCGCGCTTCGAGCAGGCGCTCCCAGAGGCCCAGGCTCCGGGCCTGGACCGGGGGCGCGTCGGTTCTGGTGCCGGTCTCGCCGCCGGTCCCGCTGCCGGTTCCGAGAGGGATCCCGTAATCGGCCCGACGCTCCGCCCCGGGATTGGCGGTGCGTTCCCGGCCCCGGCTCTCGTGCGCACGACTCATAAGCGGGCTCCGGCATCGCTGCGAAGGGTGAGGAAGAGGAACGCGCCCATGGCTCCGGCTCCGATGATCGCGGCCCAGAAAAGACCTCCCAGAACCGCCAGAAGGAAGGGCGGGAGCCCGTTCAGGACGTACAGGATCACAGGGAGCCGATCGCGGGAGAGGGGGCGCAGGCGCTCGAGAGGGTGCAGGACGAGGACCGCGCCGGCCATGAGGACGCCCGTGGCGAACCATCCCACCCAGTTGATCAGGGGCATACCGAAGTAGATGCCGTCGACATCCCAGCTCCAGAACGGGAAGGCGACGCTCATTGCCGGATCCATCAGGACGTCCCACGCCAGGAGTCCGGCCGAGGCCATCAGCGCGGTGCCGAGCCGGCCGATCCCCATGCGGAGCGAGAGCGCGAGGCTGGCATACAGCAGGGTGAACCATGAGAGCGGAATCACCCAGGGGACATGCCCCAGGATCTTCCCGCCGAGGAGCCCCCCGTAGCTGTAGGGACCGAAGGGGAGGTCCGTGGTGGTGCCCATGAGTTCGACCGCGAACCCCAGCAGGACGACGACGGTCATCGAGACGACGGCGCGTCCGAGTCCGAGCCGAAGGAGCCACGCCGCCGCCGCGACGCCGAATCCGGCCGCGATGTAGAGGGGGCCGGTCCAGGTCATTCCCCACCCGTACACGGCATCCCAGAGTTGGGTGCTCACCCATCCGGGCGCGCGGCGGCCCACCACCAGGGGGAAGGAGACCAGGGAGAAGAGGATGAGGCCGGCGTGCGCGACGAGGCACCAGCGCAGGAAGGCACGAAGGGGGATCGCCACGCTCGGGGGCGGATCGGCGGTTCGGGTCTGGTTCACGGGTGCGCCTCCGCGTCGTGCGAGACCGCCCGGCGGATCCCCCGGGCGTCCGCATAGGGAAGGTGATGGGCCCGGGTCCCCATCTGCTCCGCCAGCTCGTTCAGGAAGGGCTCGCCCCGAGCGGATGTGTCGAGGACCATGAGGGGGACGCCCGAGGCTCCGAGGTGCCGGGCCATGGCCATGGCGTCCGAACGAGCGAGACTCCGCCCCCCCCGACCCTCGCGGTCCACGTTGGGACGACCGTCCGAGAGGAGGATGATCCGGGGTCGGGTGCCGCTCCGGGTCGCCTCGGTCGCCAGCCCTGCGGCGGTCTCGAGCCCGCGGGCGAGGGGAGTGCCGCCGCCTCCGACCAGCCCTCGCAGGAGACGCTTGGCACGGGTGAGGGAGCGGGTGGGGGGAAGAACGATGTGGGCCTCGCGGTTCCGGAAGACGACGAGCGCCACTTCTTCACGCCGCCGGTAGGCGTCGGCCAGGAGGAGCTCCACGGCGCCCTTCACCTCGCCGAGCCGCCGGAGCGCCTGCGATCCCGAGGCGTCGACCGTGAAGATGGTGCGGCGAGTCGCCGAGCGGACGCGGCGCTGCACGTGCAGATCGGAACGCTCGATCCGAAGGTGGATGGGGGCTGCGCCATCGGTCGCTCCCGCCTCGCGGCGTCGCACGGCCTGCCAGGGCGCCGCGGCTCGGAGCGTCGCGGGCAGGTCGAGCCGTCGGCCCCGCCCGGGCGTGCCCGCCTCGGCACCCACCCGTCGGCCCCGCTCGTGGCTGCGGGTGAGCTCTCCCCCGCCCCGAGTCCCGGGCGCTGCCCGGATCGATCGGCCCCGGGTGCGAGAGCCCTCGAGCAGGCCCTCGGGAAGGAGCGCTCGGGCGATCTCGGCAGGGAGGAGAAGAGAGCCCGGCACATCGTCTTCGGATCCGGTCGGCGGGGGCGAGTCGGACCCGGGCGCCGTGGATGGCGTGGCAGCGGAATCGGCCGCGGGTGGGGGCGCGAAGGGAGCCTCCCGAGTGGCGGGCTCGGGGGGCGCGGGCTCGGAGCCCGGAGCCTCGGAGTCCGGCTCCTGCGGAGGCGGGCTCGACTGGTCGCCCGAGTCTTCGGACTCCGCGCCGTCGGCTTCCTCCGGGAGGGGGAACCCGCGGGGAGAAAGCACCAGCGCCCCCGCGATCCGCGCGAGGGTCTCGGAAGGGAGGGGATTCGACGCGCAGAGAGCGGCGAGGGCCCTTGCCGCTCTGAGCGCGTGGAGTAGGGGGCGAAGCGAGACCGGCCCCTCCGGCCCGTCGGCCTGCACGGTCAGCTGTCGCAGCAGCGAGTCGGGAAGTTCGATGTCCGCAAGGAGCGCCCGGGCCGTGCCGATATGGGCCGAGTTCCATCCCTCGAGCCCTTCGGGAGTCCAGCGGGGTGGGAGGGGGAGGAGGAAGGCGAGCCGATCCCGGAGTGCTTCGGGGGTCGGGGCCTCTCCCTCGCGGGCCTCATCGAGCGCCACGACCGCGACCCGCGCCGGGAGGTCGTCGGAGATCCCCTCGCGCTCGATCCGGATCCGCCCACGGTCGCATGCCTCGAGCAGGGGAGAGGCGACCTCGGGGGGAAGGCGCTCCGCCGAAGGGAGTACGACGACGCCTCGATCGGCCTGGGCCAGGACTCCGGGCAGGAGAACCCGTCGTCCGAGGGCGAGCGTCGCAGCCAGGTCGACGCCTCCGACCAGCCGGTCGACGGTGATCCCGGTCGGGACCCGCCGCCAGGGCGGACGGCCCGGAAGGAGCTCCCGGAAGCGCCCGGCCCAGAGCTCGGGGGCGGGGCCGGTCGGGCCTTCGAGCACCACCCCGCGAAGTCCCGTGGGGTCGATGGCGAGAAGGAGGGCGGCCAGTGCGAAGGGGTCGCGGGGAAGGGGGGGAGAGCCGGAGTCGGGCACCGGGTGCGCACCGTCCCCTGTCATCGATCAGAGCCCCAACTCATCGAGGGCTCGTTGCACCCGGGTGGTGCTGCCGCTCTCGTCGAGAGGGTCGCGGCGGAGACGATGGCGCAGAGAGGGTGCGGCGATCCGAACGAGATCCTCCTCGATCATGGCCTCCCGCTCCTCGAGGGCGGCGAGGGCGCGGCCCGCCCGAATCAGTGTGAGTTCGCCCCGGAGCCCGTCGATCTCGAGGGCGAGACAGAGCTCCGATGCCCGGCGGAGGATCGGGTCCGGGACGGCGATCTCGGGGAGGGCGTCGCGGGCGCGGCCGAGCGCGGCCCGAATCCGACCCTCCATCGCTGCCCATCGTTTCGCGAAGCCCTCGGGGTCTCGGTCGTACTCGTCGCGCCGGCGCAGGACCTCCATGCGGTCCTCGATATCGCGGGGTGTGCCGACCTCGACCGAAAGACCGAACCGGTCCAGGAGCTGAGGGCGCAGGTCCCCCTCTTCGGGATTGCCGCTCCCCACGAGCACGAAGCGCGCGGGATGGCGCACCGAGATTCCCTCCCGCTCCACCACGTTCTCGCCCGAGGCTGCCACATCGAGGAGGAGGTCGACCAGGTGGTCGTCGAGCAGGTTCACCTCGTCGATATACAGGAATCCGCGATTGGCGCGGGCCAGGAGACCGGGCTCGAACCGGCGGGTGCCGTCCAGAAGAGCCTGCTCCAGATCGAGGGTGCCCACGACCCGATCCTCGGTCGCTCCGAGGGGCAGGTCCACCATCGGCACCGGGATCGAGGCGGTCGGTCGGTCGGGGCGAGGCGGTGGCTTGCGCGCGACCGTCCGGGAGGGTGCGAAATCCCCGCTCCCCAGACCGGCGTCGCAGTGCGGGCACTTCGAGCCATTTGCCGAGGGACGACACTGGTACGGGCAGCCCTGCACCACCTCGATGGGGGGCAGGAGAGCCGCCAGAGCCCGAATCGCCGTGGACTTGCCGGTGCCCCGGTCGCCGAAGATCAGGACCCCGCCGAGGGTCGGATCGACGGCGGCGATCTGCAGGGCCAGCTTCATCTCGGACTGGCCGACGATGGCAGAGAACGGAAAGGGTCGGGGCACTGTCAATTTTCCTGGACGTCAGGTAGAGTGAACGAACTTCGACAATAGGGCGGTGGGCGTCCGACTGCAATGCGTTCTCGAAATCGGAGGGGATTCCCGCTCAGACCGATCGGGTCCCCGCCGACTCGTGGATCGCTCCGATAATCCTCTCGGCTGCCGCCAGCCCCGACCCCAGCGCGTCTCCGACCGACACCCCGTTCCGCCAGCTTCCGGCCAGGTGCACCCCGGCGAGCGCACGCTCCAGCTCCCCCGCGGCCGCCTTCACCTCGGCGTAGCCTACATTCACCTGCGGGATGCTCCGTTCCCACCGCGCCAGATGCCGGAACACCGGCGTCTCCCGGATTCCCAGCAGTCGCCCGAGCTCCCCGAGTACGAGCGGCTCGAGCGCCTCGTCGGGGAGTGAGGCCAGTTCGGGCTGACGGGTTCCCCCCACGAAGGCGGCGACGGAGACATGGCCCTCGGGAGCTCTCGCCGAAAAGAGCGTCGAGGGAAAGAGCGCCCCGAGTATATCGGCCTTCTCGATTCGGGGGATCAGCATTCCGAATCCATCCATGGGGTGTTGACCGGTGGACCGCGGAAAGCCCAGGGTCAGAAGGATGATCGGGGGGTGCGGGACGCGGGAGATCGGCGTCAGGATGGCTCCGGCCTCGAGGGGGAGATCGAGTGTGGCCAGCCGGTGAGCCGGAAGGGCGAGGAGAATCCGGTCGAATCGACCGAGATCTCCGTGCGCGCCATGAAGCCGCCAGCCGGAGCTCTCGTCGGGCGTCAGGGCCGTCACGGGCGTCTCGAGATGGATCCGGGCCGAGAGGGGTCGGGCGAGCGCCCTCGGGATCTCTTCCATCCCATCGCGGAAGGAGAAGATCGGGGGCTCGGATTCGGGCTCCTTCCTCCGTTCGGATCGCCCGGTCCACGATCGCACGAGGAGCCCCCGGATCAGCGAGCCATGCTCCCGCTCGAGCTCCAGCAGGAGGGGGAATGCGTGCTCCGCCGAGAGCCGCTCCGGGTTGCCCGCATAGACCCCGGCCACGAAGGGGTCGAGGAATCGGTCCACGATCTCCTGTCCCATTCCCCGCCGGCGTAGGAGATCTGCGACCGACTCGTCATCACCGGGGGAGCGGGTGCGCGGACGCAGGGGCTCTGCCAGGATTCGCATGCGGGCTCTCAGGGAGAGCAGGGGGGTCGAGAGGATCCCTGCGGGCCCTGAGGGAAGCGCGATGAGTTTGCCCTCGCGAACGATGAAGCGCGCGGATCGGTCCGCGTCGGGCATGATGCGTCGATCGCCGAGTCCCGCTTCGGAGAAGAGCGCTTGGACCTCGGCGTCGGGCCGACTCAGCGAGTGGGGGCCGGCCTCGGCCAGGAAGCCGCCGGCGCGGTGGCTCCGCACCATCCCACCCGGTCGCGCCGCCGCCTCGAAGACACGCACGTCGACACCGCGGCGATGCAGCCGGAAGGCCGCGGCCAGACCGGCCAGCCCCGCGCCCACGACGGCGGCGGTCGGCGGACCGGTCGGTTCAGGGGGCGTGGATGTCATGACCGGGCCGTTCGGAGAGGATGGGCGGTTGTGGATTCGGGGGTCCGGCCGCAGGGGGCCGGCCGGAAGGTCGGCGGTGAGTTTGCATCTGCGGAGACCGTTCGGCAAGGAACGCCCGCTTTGCGGGAACCCCCACCGCCCTCGGCGGTACCCTCGACCCGCGACCCCCCTCCGGATGCCGTCTCCTCCGGGCCTCGCCTTTCCATTCCGGAACCTGGACCCTGGTATGTCGTCTCCTGAATCCCTGTCGAACCCATCCGAAGATCCTCGTCGCGCCGTCGTCATCGGCAGCGGTTTCGGCGGCCTGGCCCTCGCCGTGCGCCTGCAGGCGGCGGGTCTCCAGGTCACCCTTCTCGAGAAGCGGGAAAAGCTGGGCGGGCGCGCCTACCACCTCGAGGACCGCGGGTACGTCTTCGACATGGGCCCTTCGCTGATCACCGCGCCCCATATCATCGACGCCGTCTTCCAGGCGGCGGGCCGGCGGATGGAGGACTACCTCGAACTGATGCCGCTGGATCCCTACTACCGGATCTACTTCCATGACGGCACCCACATCGACTACGTGGGCGATCCGGATCGCATGAAGGCACAGATGGCGACCTTCAACGAGCGCGACGCCGAGCGCTTCGACGACTTCATGGCGAAGGTTCGTCCGATCTACGACGAGGTGATCGGCAACCGCCTGGGATCGAAGAATTTCGGGAGCCTGAAGACGATGGTGGGCTTCATTCCGAAGATGATCAAGCTCGACGCCTATCGTCCGGTCGCGCAGTTCGTGAATCGGTACTTCGAGGACTTCCGGCACCGGTTCATCTACTCCTTCCATCCGCTCTTCGTGGGCGGAAACCCCTTCCACACCCCTTCGGTCTACCTGATGATCCCGTATCTGGAGCGCCGCGGGGGCGTCTGGTTCTCGCGGGGTGGGATGTACTCGCTGGTCGAGGCGCTGGGCACCCTCTTCCGGGAGCTGGGCGGCGAGATCCTCACCGAACACGAGGTAACGCGGATCGGGGTCGAAGGCGGCCGGGCCACCCACGTCGAGGCCGGGGGGCGTCGATTCGAGGCCGACCTGGTGGTATCGAACGGCGATGTGGGCCATACCTATCGAGACCTGATCGCCTCCGAGCACCGGAAGAAGTGGACGGATCGGAAGGTGGCGAAGATCGACTACTCGATGTCGTGCTTCCTCCTCTACCTGGGAACCAGGAAGCAATATCCGGCGCTGGAGCATCACACCCTGATCCTGACCGAGCGCTATCGGGACCTGCTCGAGGACATCTTCGAGAAGAAGATCTTGCCCGACGACTTTTCGATGTACCTGCACGTTCCAACGAGGACCGACCCCTCGATGGCGCCCGAGGGCTGCGAGAGCATGTACGTCCTCGTTCCGGTGGCCAATCTCGGGTCCGGGCTCGACTGGGAGGAGTTGCGGGAACCTTTCGCCGACACGGTCATCGACTTCCTCGAAGACTGGGGGCTCGAAGGTCTGCGCGAGAATCTGGAGGTCTGCCACCTGATGGATCCGCGGGACTTTCGGGACGAACTGAACTCCACCCTCGGCAACGCGTTCGCCGTGGTCCCGAAGTTCACGCAGACTGCATGGTTCCGGCCGCACAACCGCAGTGAAGACGTCGATGGGCTCTACCTGGTGGGGGCGGGAACGCACCCGGGGGCCGGGGTCCCGGGGGTGTTCCTGTCGGCCGAGACCACCTACGGGTGCATCGCCGAGGACCTGGGGCTCGCCGACCAGTGGGACTGGGACGAACAGGGGAAGGTAGAGCTGGACCCGCACCGCGCCCGCCACGATGCGGCCGAGGCGGTGCCTCCGGTCGCGCCGACTTCGGGGGTGCCGTCGGGCCCGCCTCGCACCGGCTGAGCGGCCCTCAGGCGGCAGATCCGGCCAGCTCCAGGGATTCCCGGTCCATCAGGGCGCTCTCTGCGGCACGCCCCCCCGACGCCAGCGCCCCGTTCAGCGATGCGTTGTCCCGGTGGTCCCCGCACACGTAGAGCCCCCGGTCGAGCCGAACCGGACGGCGCGCCGAGGTCATCCGCTCGGGCGTCTGCAGCGGCTGGGCATGCGGAATGTGATAGTGCCGCAGGGCACGCCACTCCGCGACCCGGGGCCCGAACCACTCCTTCATCTGCACCAGAACGGCCCGCTCGAGGTCCGAGGTGTCGAGCCCGTTCGCACCCACGACCGTCATCGAGATCAGGGACCGGTCCGGGGGGGCGTAGCCGCGCGCTACCTCGCTCAGGACCGCCACATTGTTCACGGGTCCCCGGCCCTCGCCGTTGACCATCAGGATCCCCTCTTCGATCGGGGGCTCGGGGGCGTCGAAGTACAGGCAGTGCACGCCCCGGGATCCGGGATCGGCGACCTCGCCGTTCAGAAGGCGCGCCGCTTCGGGCCCTTCGACGGCCACCACCACGAAGTCGGCCTTGAGAGTGTCTCCGTCGGCGATCTCGACCCGGTTCGATGTGACCCGGTGCACCCGGGTGCCCGTCGAGATCGATCCCTCGGGAAGCCGCGACGCGAGCTGGCGGGGGATTGACTCCATTCCCTCGGCAGGCAGCGAGGTCCGACCATCGGCGAACATCCGGAAATAGTATCGGAAAAGCCGTCCGGAGACCCCGAGTTCCCGATCGAGGAGGACCCCCCCGAAGAAGGGCCGGAAGAACTGATTGATCATCCGGTCCGAGAACCCTTCTTCCCTGAGGAGCTCCAGGGTCGAGGGGGCATCCGCCTCCATCAGCGACTCGGGGTCTCCCTGACGAAGTTCTCTCGCCACCCGGGCGGCTCGGAGCTTGTCCGCGAGCGTCCCGACCGGATTCGTGGCCGAACGAATGGCGGCGAGGACCTCGGTGCCGGGATCGGCGAAGCGGTGAAAGGCACCATCGACCCGCACCAGGGCCCCGGCGTAGAAGCGCTTCAGGTCGAGGGCCTCGTAATCGAGTCGGGCTCGACACTCCGGATAAGCCTCGAGAAGGACCTGGAACCCCCGATCCAGACGGTACCCGTCCACCTCGTCGGTCCGCACGCGTCCGCCCGGTCGGTCCCCGGCCTCCAGGAGCTGAACGGAGAGACCCGCAGCGGCCAGGTCATTGGCACACGCCAGACCTGCGAGCCCGCCACCGACAACCAACGCGTCCACTGAATTCCGAGAATTGGCCATGATCCCCATTCGTGCTGGGGCAGCCGTCAGGACCCGGGTTCCGGGCACACGAATCCCAAAGGCCGCCTGGTGCGAAAATAAGGCGTCCGGGGAGTCGTGATATTCGAGGGAACCCCGATGATATCCGGAGGATCCACCGGGTGAGCTTTCGGTCCCGATCGGGCGGCGAACCGCCCCCGCCGGGGTGGTCCGGCGATCGGCCCCCTCCTAGATTGGCGCCATGCGGATATTCCCTTCCTCGTTGCGTGGCCGCTTCCTCCTCCTGGGCTCCCTGACCGCGGTCATCGTGGTCGCGCTCCTCGGCTTCGAGATGCTCCGGGATCTCGAGCACACCCGGATGCAGTTCCTCCCGCATGCTCTGACCCTTCTGGGTGTGATGATCGTGGTGGGTGGAGGCCTCTGGGCGCTCGATCGGACCTTCCTTCGCTCCATCGATCGCCTGCGGCGCGGTGCCTCGGAGGCGGAGGCGGTCCGGGGCGCTCGGATCTCCGAAGAGGGACCCGACGAGTTCGCAGCGCTCGCGGGCACTCTCAACCGGACGCTCGAGGCTCGGGACCGCGCCGAAGAGGAACTCTTTCGCTCGGCCGAGCGGCACGAGCTGGTCCTGAGGGCCACCCGGGACATGATCTGGGACTGGGATCTCGAGTCGGGGAAGGTCCACAGGAACGAGGCGCTGCGGGCCTTCCTGGGCACCGAGCAGCGGGATGCCGGCACCCTCGCCCCCTGGTTCGAACGGATCCCGGAGCCCGACCGCACCCGCGTGCGCAGGAGCCTGGAATCGACGCTGGAGGGGGGGGGAAGGGTCTGGACCGAGGAGTATCCCTTCCACCGAGCCGACGGGGTCCGGGTCCGAATTCTCGATCGCGGCTACGTGGTCCGCCGCGAGGACGGGGCCGCGGTCCGTGCCGTCGGTGTGATGTCCGATGTGACCGAGGCCCGACGTCAGAGTGATGAGGTGCGCCGGGCGAGGGATCGCTACGAGTCGATCCTGCGGCACGCACCCTTCGGCGTGTTCCTGGCCGCTTCGGACGGAGTGATCCTCGAGTGGAATCCGGCGCTGGAGTCGATTCTTGGCGAGGCATGGGAGGGCGCGGTCCCCCGGAGGAAGGCGCCGGAGTTTTTCGTGAACCCGGGGGAGTTCGAGAGCCTGGCGCTCGATGCTCGCCAGAAGGGCACGGTCATCGGTCGCGAAGCCCTCTGGATCCGGGCCGACGGCGAGGAGATCTTCGTGCGGCTCACTGCGAGCGCCTTTCTGGAGCGGGGGCGGATCGCGCTCGAGGTGCTCGCCGAGGATGTTACGGAACGGAGGAGACTCGGGGAGCAGGTTCGGCAGGCACAGAAGATGGAGGCCGTGGGTCGCCTCGCCGGAGGCGTCGCGCACGACTTCAACAATCTGCTCACCGTGATTTCGGGCGAGGCCCGGTTTCTCCTCTCGGAGGGGGCCGCACAGGGCACCGTCGGCGGGTTCGGCGAGGATGTTCGCGAAAGCCTCGAAGCGATCCAGGAAGCCGGAGATCGGGGTGGTGGTCTCACGCGGCAGCTCCTCTCCTTCTCGAGGCGGCAGGTGGTCACGCCGGTTCCGCTCGACATGAATGAAGTGGTCGAGCAGGTGCAGCGAATGCTGATCCGACTCCTGGGCGAGAAGGTGGAACTGCGTACCGCCCTGGCCCGGGACCTCCCGGCCGTGGTGGCCGACATGGGAGAGATGGAGCAGGTTCTGATCAATCTGGCCGTGAATTCTCGCGACGCGATGCCCGACGGCGGGGTTCTGGAGATCGGGACGAGCACTCGCCGATTCACCGAGGCGGGGCGGACCCGCTACCCGGGACTGGAGCCCGGAGACTACGTGGTCCTGACCGTGCGAGACGAGGGCGTGGGGATGGATCCCCGCACCCAGGCACGGATCTTCGAGCCCTTCTACACGACCAAGCCCGTCGGCAAGGGGACCGGCCTGGGGCTGTCCACCGTGTACGGCATCGTCACCCGGGGCGGCGGTCAGGTCGACGTCGAGAGCGAGCCGGGAGAGGGCACCACCTTCCGGGTCCTGATCCCGGCTTCGAGCGGGGAAGCGGTCCCGGCCCGGGTCGAGACCCGTGCGCCCACGGCCGGAGCGGTGGGCGAGGGCCTCGTGATGGTTGTCGAAGACGAGGAGCGCGTCCGCCGGATGGCGGAACGGGTTCTCGACCGGGCCGGCTTCGACGTGATTTCCTTTCCCGATCCGGCCTCGGCGCTCGAAGGTCTCGACGCCCCGGGCTTTGCGGCCGACATCCTCGTGACCGATGTGCGCATGCCCGGAATGGACGGCGAGGAGCTGGCCGAGCGGGTCCGCATGCGATTTCCCGAGATGCCGGTGCTCTTCGTGTCGGGCTACCCCGAAGAGGTCGCCCTGCAGGACCGGGCCAAGGATCGCCGGTCCGATTTTCTTGCCAAGCCGTTCACTCCCCAACAGCTTCTTCAGCGTGTTCAGCTCCTTCTGATCCGGAGCACTCCGCGCTCCTGATCGATCGCCCCGCGAATTTCCACGTACGCTCAACGACGCCCCGAGGTGAAGAAATGAAGGATCCCTGCAGAGAACCGGTGTGGCCGGCACTCACGCTCCTCCTGACCACGGTCACGGTCACGGTGATGGTCACCGGCATGCTCCTCTCGACTCCGGTGCCGACTCAGGCCCAGGCGCACGCTGCCGCCCAACCCGAGGCTTTGACCTCCGCCGACTACCAGCGCGCCGAGGCCTTCCTCACCTGGAACGCCTCTTCGCGGGTCTTCCGGGCCGATGTCTCCCCGAACTGGATCGACGATACCCGGTTCTGGTACCGGACCCGTGTCCCCGGGGGATTCGCCTTCTACCAGGTGAACGCAGCCAACGGGGATCGCGCCCGCGCCTTCGATCACGAACGGCTTTCGGCTTCCCTCTCTGCCGCGGCCGGCGAGAGCTACGAGGCGCTGCAGCTTCCCTTCAACAGCTTCGAGTGGGTCGACGAGGGCCGAGCACTCCGGGTGCAGGCGGCCGGGGATCGCTGGGAGTGCAACATCGCGGATGATCGGTGCAGCGAGGTCGATTCGCCCTCCGCCGGTCCGTCGGGGGTCTCGTCGCCCGATGGCCGGTATACGGCCTTTCGCCGGGACCACAACCTCTGGGTCTTCGACTCGGAGACCGGCGAGGAGTTCGCTCTGACCACCGACGGCGAGGATCGCTATGGCTACGCCGCCGATTCCCAGGGCTGGCGGCGGACCAACCAGGCGATCCTCCTGTGGTCGCCCGATTCCCGCCGGATCGCGACCTACCGGCTGGACGAGCGAGGCGTCGAGGACATGTACCTGCTGCGCACGGCCGAGCCCCGTGCCGAACTCGAGGCCTGGCCCTACGCCCTCGTGGGCGATTCGATCGTCCCGATGCTCGAGCGGGTGGTCCTGCACGTCGAGGACCGGCGCGTCGTCGAGCTCGACACCCCCCCCGACCACCAGCGCACCTCGTCGTGCTGCGGGCTGGCCCGGGGGCAGCAGTGGGCCGATGTGGAGTGGAGTGAAGACGGCGACCGCCTGGCCTTCGTCTCGGTCTCGCGGGACTACCGCACGGTGACGCTGCGGGTGGCCGATCCGGAGTCGGGGGCGGTCGAGACCATCCTCGAAGAGAGCCATCCCCAGTTCTACGAGACGAACATCGCCTCGGGCGGGCTTCCCAACTGGCGGGTCCTGCATGACCGGGGCGAGGTGCTCTGGTTTTCGCAGCGTGATGGCTGGGGCCACCTGTTCCGCTACGACCTGAACTCGGGCGAGCTCCTGAACCGGATTACCGGGGGCGACTGGAACGTCCTCGATATCCTCCACGTCGACGCGTCGGGGGGCTCCCTCCTGTTCAGCGCGATCGGGCGCGAGGCGGGGGTCGATCCCTACCACCGCAACCTGTATCGAGTCGGCTTCGACGGCTCGGGGCTTCAGCGGCTCACGGCGGGACCGATGGATCACGACCTCAGCCTGTCGCCCACGGCGGAGCATTTCGTGGCCCGCGCATCCACGGTCGACACGCCCCCGGTCACCTCGGTTCGCCGCACGAGAGACGGGAGCCAGATCGCGGTGATCGAGGAGGCCGATATCGCCGAGCTCGAATCGCTCGGGTGGAGTCCGCCGGAGCCCTTCACGGCGCGGGCTCGAGACGGGGTCACCCCGATCCACGGCCTGCTCATTCGACCCTCGAACTTCGATCCCGAGAAGCGGTACCCGATCGTGAACGCGATCTATCCCGGGCCGCAGACCGGGAGTGTGGGGACCCGCTCCTTCTCGGTGAGCCGACGCGGACAGGCGCACGCCCTGGCCGAACTCGGGTTCATCGTGGTGCTCGTCGATGCCCTGGGCGCACCCCAGCGATCGAAGCGGGTGCACGCCGCCTACTACGGGGACATGGCCGACAACGGCCTCCCCGACCAGATCTCGGCGATGCGGGAGCTGGCGGCCCGACACGACTGGATCGATCTGGACCGGGTCGGGATCTACGGGCACTCCGGGGGTGGGTTCGCGACCGCCGCGGCGCTCCTCCGGCACCCCGACTTCTTCCATGTCGGTGTCGCCGGCGCGGGGAACCATGACAACCGCGGCTACACCTTCTACTGGGGCGAGAAGTACCACGGCCCCTTCGAGGTCGACGAGGATGGGACGGACTCGTTCGAGAACCAGGCGCTTCACCTCATGGCCGGTCGTCTCGAAGGCCGGCTCCTGCTGAGCTACGGGACCATGGACTCGAACGTCCACCCCAATATGACCCTGCTCCTGATCGACGCACTGATCGATGCGAACAAGGACTTCGATGTGATCGTGATGCCGAATCGGGGACACGGCTATGCGAATGAGCCGTACTCAATCCGGCGGACCTGGGATTATTTCGTCGAACACCTGCTCGGCGTGGATCCTCCCCGGGAATATCGGATCGGAGGGTGAGTGTGAGGGAGTGCTCCCATATGATGTGATTCGACTCGTGGTGGTGACATAGTCGAACCGCTTGCGAATGCCTTGGAACACTGGTAAACGTGATTGGTATCGAGCCCGACCGCCGAAACTGACATTCGACGGAGGATTCACACGTGACCGACTCGGTGAGAGCTGCAGCGTCCCTGGTGTTCGCCCTCGTCCTCGTCCTCTGGGCCACTCCTGCGGCCGACGCGCAGGAACTCCAGGTGCCCCAGTCCGGCGCGCCCGCGGCGGATTCCGACGAGGGGGAGAGGGGTGGACTCACCCTCCTCGATGACGGCGACGACTTCCTGCACGTGGGCGGGGCGGTCCGCTTCAACTTCCTCAGCACCTTCTACGAGGGCGACCGCACCCCGAACAGCACCCAGTTCACCTGGGACACCTGGCGGATCAACGTGCAGGCGCACACCGCCGGGGTCGGGATCCAGTTCGAGTACCGATTCTATCCGACCTTCAACACGCACTTCATCAAGGAAGGCTGGCTCGAGTACGCCTTCTCGGACGAGACCGAACTGCAGGTCGGCGTGACCCAGGCGCCCTTCGGAAACGTCCAGTACAACTCGCACAACTGGTGGTTTCAGCTCCCCTACTACGTGGGGCTCGAAGACGACCACGACATGGGGCTCAAGCTCTCGCACCACCGCGACGACGGCTGGAATCTGGACCTGGCCTACTTCCTTCAGCCCGAGCCCTCGGGGCCCGCGTACGGCGAGGCCTCGTTCGGCATCGGAGGCGCCGGCCGCTATTCCTACGACATGATCCCCACCGAGGGGCAGTCGAACCAGGAGAAGCACCAGGGCAATGTCCGGCTCACCCGGACGCTCGAGCACGCCGGTGGAGGCTCGACCGAAGTCGGTGGCTCGCTTCAGGCCGGGGGGATCTACAACATGGCAACCGATGACTGGGGCTCGCGCTGGGCGTGGGCGGCGCACGCCGATGGCGACTACGGCCCCTGGAACGTGAAGGCGCAGCTCCTTCAATACGGCTACACCGCCACCGACGACGACGGCCTCGATGTCGACGTGATCCGGAAGGGCGCCTACGGCGATCCCTACGACGTGGCCGCCGAAGCCTGGATCGCGACGCTCGGGGTCCAGTACTCGAAGGACATCGAGTTCGGCCCCTTCACCCAGATCAACCTCTACGAGAACTACAGCTACATGGCGAAGGCCGCCGATGGATTCGAGCCCACCCATCAGAACGTGCTGGGCTTCTCGATCGCGGCCGGGGGGCTGTTCACCTACTTCGACCTGGCCATGGGCAACAACCATCCCTGGCTGACCGACAGCTTCGGGGTGGGACTCGGACCGGGAATCCCCGATGCCCCCTGGAACGCCCGATTCAATGTGAACATCGGCTACTACTTCTAGAGCCCCCAAGCACGACGTCGCGCACCCTTCCGCACCACTCGAACACGGGAGCCTCGAATGGACTGGAAAGAGAAGCTGGAGCTGAGCCCCGGAGTCTTCTTCCCCGCGATCATAATCATCGGAATCTTCCTGGTCTTCGGGGTCTTCTTCGTGGAGCAGACCGAGCAGGTCTTCGATGTCGTCCAGGGCGGAATCGTGGACAACTTCGGCTGGTTCTACGTCATGTCGGTGGCCTTCTTCCTTTTCTTCGTGATCGCCCTCTTCTTCAGCCCCTGGGGGAGCATCCGTCTGGGCGAGGACGACTCGGAGCCCGAGTACAGCTACTTCTCGTGGTTCGCCATGCTCTTCAGCGCGGGGATGGGGATCGGGCTCGTCTTCTGGTCGGTCGCCGAGCCGATGTTCTACTACCTGGGCTCGCCGACCGTCGAGAGCGAGACCGTCGAGGCGGCGTCCGAGGCGATGCGGCTCACCTTCTTTCACTGGGGCGTGCACGCCTGGGCCATCTACATCGTCGTGGGGCTCTCGCTCGCCTACTTCTCGTTTCGCAAGGGGCTGCCCCTGTCGATCCGCTCCGCCTTTCATCCACTCCTGGGCGACCGGATCCATGGCCCGATCGGGCACACGATCGATGTGCTCGCGATCTTCGGCACCATCTTCGGGGTGGCGACCTCGCTCGGACTCGGGGTGATGCAGGTGGCGGCCGGGATCGACTACCTCTTCGGCCTGGGGCTCGAGGACGCGACCGGCCTCCAGCTCGGGCTGATCACGGTCATCACCCTGATCGCCACCGGCTCCGTGGTCGCGGGGCTCGACAAGGGGATCCGCCGACTGTCGAACTTCAACATGACGGTCGCCGTGATCCTGGTCCTCTTCGTCTTCGCGGTGGGGCCGACGGTGTTCCTCCTGAACAACTGGGTCGAGAACACCGGGAACTACCTGTCTTCGATCGTCGAGACGACCTTCTGGATCGACGCCTGGGGCGACGGGGAGTGGCACGGCACCTGGACCCTCTTCTATTGGGGATGGTGGATCGCCTGGTCGCCCTTCGTCGGGATGTTCATCGCCCGGGTCTCGCGCGGGCGAACGATTCGCGAGTTCATCGGCGGGGTCCTCCTGGTGCCCGCGGCCTTCACGACCTTCTGGCTGACCACCTTCGGAAACAGCGGCCTGCATCGGGAGCTCTTCGGCGAGGGGGGGATCGCTGGCGTCGGGGCCGAAGAGATGCTCTTCGCGCTCCTGCAGGGCTTCCCGCTCTCGGCCGTCACCTCGATCCTCGCGATGATCGTGATCATCGCCTTCTTCGTGACCTCGTCGGACTCGGGGTCTCTGGTGATCGACATGCTCGCTTCGGGTGGGAATCCGGATCCGCCCAAGGTTCAGCGCGTATTCTGGGCGCTCCTCGAGGGTGCGGTGGCCGGGGTGCTCCTCTGGGCCGGAGGGCTCGCAGCGCTTCAGACGGCCGCGATCGCGACCGGACTCCCCTTTGCCGCGGTCCTCGTGGTGATGTGCATTTCACTGCTCAAGGCGCTGAGAAGCGAGAGCAGGGATCGGGGACGGGTCCGAAAGGTTTTTCCGGCCAAGGGCCGTGGAGACGCAAGCCCCGTCAACGCGGAATTCAACGGAGGAGACCATGAGTGACTGGAGAGAAGATCTGAAGATGCTCCTCACCGCGACCGAGGGAGGGGGCCAACCGAAGCCCGAGGGTCCGGGGCGGGTACGGGGCTTCATCTCGCAGGTCGTGGTGCCCGCCTTCGAGGAACTCGCCACCGAACTGCAGGAGTACGGCCGCGACGTCGAGGTGGAGCACAGCGACCGCATGGGCTCGATCCGCGTGCTCAAGGACGGAAAGGAGGAGTTCTACTACGAGGTCAAGGTGAAGGCGTACCGGACCACGGGCTTCGCCTTTCCCGTCGCGCCCCTGCGCGATCCCGAGGGTCAGACCTACCGGGCCGAGATCCATCTACGCGACCGCCCCCTGCATCAGGACGTGACGAACTCGACGAAGGAAGACCTGATCCGCTATTTCCTGCACGACTACAGCCGTCACCTGATGTGGAGTCTGTAGGCCCTCGGTCCCGCGCCTCCCCTCAGCCCATGTGCGGGTACGTCCAGTCGAGCACGGGCACGAAGTTCTCCTTGATCGAGCGGGGCGAGACCCAGCGCAGCAGGTTCAGGAACGATCCGGCCTTGTCGTTCGTACCCGAGGCGCGGGCGCCACCGAAGGGCTGCTGGCCCACGACCGATCCGGTCGGCTTGTCGTTCAGGTAGAAGTTGCCCGCGGCGTTCCGGAGGCGGTGCGAGGCCTCCATGAGCGTCTTGCGCTCGTGCGCGAAGACCGAGCCGGTCAGGGCGTAGGCGCTGGTGGAGTCGACCAGGTCGAGGGTCTCCTCCCACTTCGAATCCTCGTAGACGTACACGGTGAGGATCGGCCCGAAGAGCTCGCGCTCCATGGTGTCGTAGTGCGGGTCGTCGGTGCGCAGGACGGTGGGCTCGACGAACCAGCCCACCGAGTCGTCGGTGCCCCCGCCGCAGACGATCTCGAGTCCGTCGGCCTTCGCCTGCTCGATCGCGTCGCGATGCTTTTTGAAGGCGCCCTCGTCGATCACCGCGCCCATGAAGGTCGAGAGGTCCTCGCCCACGTCGCCCATCGTGATCTGGCCGACCACCTCGCGGATCCCATCGCGAATCTCGGGCCAGAGCGATTCCGGGATGTAGGCGCGCGAGGCCGCGGAGCACTTCTGCCCCTGGTATTCGAAGGCGGCCCGGGCGAGCGCGATCACCACCGGCTCCGCCTCGGCCGACGGGTGCACGGCCACGAAGTCCTTTCCTCCGCTCTCGCCCACGATCCGCGGGTAGGTGCGGTAGCGGTCCAGGTTGTCCCCGGCCTTCTTCCAGAGCGATTTGAGGACCGTCGACGATCCGGTGAAGTGGAGCCCCGCGAAGCTCTCGTGCGCCATGGCCACGTCGGAGACCCGCGCGCCGTCGCCGTGCAGCATGTTGATCACCCCGTCGGGGACCCCGGCCTCACGGAAGGCCTCCATCGTGTAGTGGGCGCTCAGCGCCTGCTTCTCCGACGGCTTCCAGAGCACCACGTTGCCCATCATGGCCGGAGCCGTAGGGAGATTCCCGCCGATTGCGGTGAAGTTGAAGGGGGTGATCGCCAGGACGAAGCCCTCCAGAGGGCGCCAGTCAAGCTGATTCCAGGTGGCGCCGGGCGAGTACATCGGCTGCTCCCGATAGATCTGCTCGGCGTAGTGCACATTGAAGCGCAGGAAGTCGACGAGTTCACAGGCGGCGTCGATCTCGGCCTGCTGCACCGACTTCGACTGGCCCAGGATCGTCGAGGCGTTGATCGCGTCGCGGTAGGGCCCCGCGATCAGCTCCGCGGACTTCAGGAAGATCGCCGAGCGGTCGCGCCAGGGCATCGAGGCCCAATCGTCGGCCACCGAGAGGGCGGAGTCGATCGCCTCTTCGACGTCGGAGCGCCGGGCGCCATGGACCGTCGCCAGCTCGTTGGAGTGCCGGTGGGGCGAGGTCTGCACGAAGGTCTCGCCGCTGCGGACCTCGCGGCCCCCGATCACCATGGGGCAGTCGGCGGTCTCGGCCGACATCGTCCGGATGCGAGCCTCGAGACTCGCGCGCTCCGGAGAGCCCGGGGCGTAGCCCTGGATCGGTTCGTTGGTCGGGGTCGGGATGCGGGGATGGCCGTCGAGCATGGTGTCGAAACTCCTGGTGCTTGGGGTCGATGCGCTGGGTTTGATGCGCTGCGGTCGATGCGCGGGGTTCCACGCGCTGCGTTCGAAATCCGGTGTCGGTTCGCGCCTCGAAGATGGTATCTCGGGCGCTGTGCGGGAACCCCCGGGGCCCACGAAAGGGAGCCACGCACGGCGTGCGGTCCGCCGGCGCGATCACTCCGTGCGCGACTGCCCCGGTCGGTACTCTCCCGCCGCGAGCCGCTCGAGCTGCTCCTGGTCGATCCGGTAGGTGTGCCACTCCGACAGCTGGATCGCCCCGCGCCGCTCGTAGAACCGGATCGCCCCCTCGTTCCAGTCCTGGACCATCCACTCCATGCGGCCGCACCCCAGCCGCACCGCCTCGCGCACGAGGTAGTCGAACATCACGCCACCGAAGCCGTGCCCCCGGTACTCCGAAAAGACGAAGATGTCCTCCAGAAAGAGGGTAGGCCGCGCCAGGAAGGAGGAGTAGGCCTCGTAGGTGAAGGCGTACCCGACGTCCTCGCCGTGAATCGAGGCCAGGTAGGCCCGGTATCGGGGAGGGCTTCGGAGGGCGTCCTCGATGAGCCGCTTGCGGGCTTCGGGGCCGGGCCGCTCCATGCGCTCGAAATCGGCGTGCGCATCGATGAGCGCCAGGAAGATCTCGACATCGTCGCGTACGACCGGACGGATCTCGATCGCCGGGGGGCCGTCCCGGGTCACGGACTCGTTCCGCGCGACTCGAGGATCCTTTCGCCACGACGATCGGCCTGGATCACGAAGTCCAGGATGGTCTCGACCGCCGACACGTAGAAGCCGGGGGTGATGTTCTCGACCGTGTCCGAGGGGTCGTGGTAGCCGGGGTGGTCCTCGACCCCGAAGTAGATGAAGGGGATGCCGACCTGGTGGAAGGGGCCGTGGTCCGAGGCCATCGTCCAGTCGTCGCCGGGGGGCAGGGCGGGGGAGTCGTGGCCCATGAGCAGGGTGATCGATGAGCGTGCCGCGACCTCTTCGACGAGTGGCGTGAGGAAGGGGTAGTGGTAGGTGCCGGCTGCGTATAGTTCCTCGGCTTCGCTCCGGCTCACCATGTCGAGGTTCACGTTCATCACGATCCGGTCGAGCGGCACGGGGGGATCGGCGATGAAGGCTCGAGCCCCCTGCAGGCCCATCTCCTCGGCGTCGAGGGCGGCGAGCACGATCGAGTGGCGGGGAGGGTTCCGACGCAGCCACTCTCCGATCGCGAGAATCGCGGCGGTTCCCGAGGCGTTGTCGTCGGCCCCGTTGTAGATCTGGCCGTCCTGGACTCCCAGGTGGTCGTAGTGCGCCGTGAGGACGATGTAGCGGTCCGGGTGCACCGTTCCCTCGATCATGCCGAGAATGTTGAGTCCCTCGTAGGTGGCCTCGTCCTGGCGGCCGATGAAGGAGAACGAATGAGTGCGATCGCCGTTGACCGGCGCGATCCCTCGGTCGTCGAAGGCCCTCAAGAGCATCTGTCGGGCGCGTTCGTTGCCCGGGGTTCCGGTGCGGCGCCCTTCCATGGAATCGTGCGCGAGCGCCCCCAGGTCCTCGAGCATCTGCTGGGCGTCGATGCGGGTGGCCTCGGCGGCGACCTGCGCCGATGCCGGTGCCGGTGCCGAAGCCAGCAGAAGTGCCGAAAGGACCGCCGTCAGGACTGCCGACAGGGACGTCGGGAGAAGGGCGGCACGGTGCGAAGGCCCGACCCTGCGATGTGAACGTGGGCTCATGGATCCTCGTGGGAGGCGGAAGGGTTCGATGACGGGCGGCTTCGTGCGTCCGGTGGACAGCGCCGTCTCGACCGAAGTACACTCCCCTCCGAGGAGGGGGTCCGAAGGGACCAACGTACGTCCGCCCCGCCCCTCCCGCACCCCGTCTCCCACCCGGCGTCCATGAATCGCTCCGAATCGATGACGTCGTCTCCCGCCGGACACCCCCCGCTCCGGCTGGGGCGACGGCTGCTCGGAATCGGGGCCGGGGTCCTGGCCTGGATGCTCTACCGGGGCCTCTCGGCCCACCCCGATCTGGCGGAGCGGATGGTCGGGCAGGGCCCGCTGGCCGAGCTGCCGCGCCTTCTCTCGCTGGTCACCGGCTGGATCCCCTTCGCGCTGGCCGAGCTGGTTATCGGCGCAGTCCTGTTGCGGCAGCTGGTCGGACTCGTGCGCGGTCTCGCCGACGTCCGCGCCCGACGGGACCCACCCGGTCGCGCGGCGCTGCGCGGGGGGCTCCGGCTCGCGCAGGACGCCGGGATCCTGATCGCCCTTTTCTACCTGCTCTGGGGGTTCCAGTACGCCCGCCCGGGGGTCGAGGCCGCGCTGGGCCTGCCCGAGCGCGGCCCGATTCCCCGGGCGGAGCTCGCCCAGGTGGCCGAGGCGCTGGTCGAGCGAACCAACGCCCTCTACCTGGCCCTGAACGGAGAGGCCGACCTGGGGGTGCCGACCCCCGCGCCCCCCATCCGCCCCCAGGTGCCCGCGCTCGAAGCCGGCTGGGATCGGTCGGTCGAGCGATGGAATCTCCCCGATCGGTTCGGCCAGCGGCACGGAGCGCCCAAGGCCTTCCTTCTGACCCCGATCGTCCGCTGGGTGCAGATCGCCGGCATGTACTTCCCCTACACGGGCGAGGCGCTGGTCATGGGCGACCTGCCGGGGCCGGCGCGCGGAAAGGACCTGGCGCACGAGATGGCGCACCAGCGGGGGATCGCCCGTGAATCGGACGCGAACACCCTCGCGTACCTGGTCACGGCGCTCTCTCCGGACCTGCACCAGCGCTACTCGGGCGCGCTCTTTCTTCAGCGGCAGCTGCTCTCGGAGCTTGCGGCGGTCGACCCGGAGACCACGGTCGCGCTCCTCGAGTCGCGTCTTCCCGGGGTGCAGCGCGATGTCGACGCGATCCGCGACTACTGGCTCCGGGGCCGAGGACCGGTCGGGGAGATCGCGCGGCGCGCCAACGATGCCATGCTCCGCTCGCACGGAATTCCCGAGGGGGTCGCCAACTACCGCGGAAGCGTGTGGGTGGTGGTCGCCCTGGCTCGTGAATTCGGACTCGAGGCGGTCCTCGCCCCCACCGCGCAGGATCCGGGGCCCACCCCTTTCCCCTCCGCGGATCTCCCTCTTCCCGACCATGGATCCACGCTCCCTCCCCGACCATGAATCCATCCCCCTTCCTTGATAAGTAGGGGCGCAGGAGGGAAATTGGAGGGCCCACCCACGCCTGCGGCGGCGCCATCGCCCTCCTCGAGACCTCAGACCGCCTTCATGATCGGGATTGTCGGAGCCGGAATCACCGGACTCTCGCTGAGCATACATCTGGAGGAGAGGGGGATCGAGCACCGGGTGTTCGAGGCTTCGTCGCGTCCGGGCGGGGTGATCCGGTCGGTTCGACACGAGGGACGTGTACTCGACTTCGGACCGCAACGGACACGGGTGACACCTCCGGTGGGCCGTCTCGTAAAGGTGCTTGGGCTGTCCGATCGGACGGTCTCGGTTCCGGTGGATCTTCCCCTGTACGTGCTCCGGGGCGGACGGATCCGCAGGGTCCCCTTCGAGCCCGCAGGGCTGGTGCGCACCGATCTGCTGAGCTGGCGGGGAAAGGCGAGGCTCCTTCTCGAACCGTTGACCGGCGGGTATGACGAAGAGGAGACGGTCGAGGGCTTCCTGGTCCGGAAGTTCGGTCGCGAGGCCTACGAGAACCTGATGGGCCCCCTCTTCGGCGGACTCTACGGGAGCGATCCCGGCCAGATGTTCGTGCGCCATTCCCTGGCCGAGACCATGGAGGGCTTCGGGGTTCAGCGGAGCATCCTGTGGGGCTTCCTGCGCGGCTCCTTCAACCGGAGCGCCGCCCCTCCCGCGATCTCGTTCGAGGACGGGATGGGGGAGCTCACGAGCGCGATGCATCGGCGGGTTGAGGGGCGGGTCGCACTCGAAGCCCCCGTGGAGGGTATCGATCGCCTGGAGGCGGGAGGGTGGGTGCTGCGCCACTCCGGAGGGGATCGCCTCGAAGTCACCGATGTGGTGCTCACCCTGCCGGCCGAGGGCGCCTCGCGACTCCTGGGCCCGGTGGCACCGGACGCCGCGGCCCGGCTCGACCGCCTGCGGTACAACCGCCTGGCCGTGGTGCACCTGCTCGGGGACTGCTCCCTTCATGGCCTCGGCTACCAGGTGGCCTATGGCGAGCCACGTCGGACCCGCGGCGTCACCTGGAACGCCTCTGCACTGGGTCGGGACGGTATCTACACCGCCTTCCTGGGCGGGGCCCGCGATCCGGCACTGCTCACCCTCGACGATGCCGAGATCGGGGCGATCGCGAGCGGGGAGTTCGAAGACATCACCGGGTGCTCCACCCGTGTCCTTCAGGTTAGCCGCACCCGCGTGCCCTCGTGGGATCGAAGCTGGGTCGCCATGGAGGACCTGAGCCTCCCGGCCGGGATCCACCTCTGCTCGAACTACGAATCGCGTGTCGGGATTCCCGGGCGATTGGCCCGAACCGAGGCGATGGCAGAGGTTCTGGCAGCCTCGTCCGGTACGCGCTGACCCCTCAGAACCCGCCCAATCCCCCTTTCTGCCAGGCATCATTGACCCCCTGGGGGTAGGGGGCATCGAAACGATTCCGTGGAACTTCGGAACTTTTTGGTGACATAACCTGTTCCCCCTAACAGCGAGTATGGCCAATCCCGTTGCCGTGCTCGCCTGTGAACCCCGAGACGGGTTCCCGCGGAGTTCTGCCGTTTCGGGACAGGTCCTTCCGGACCGTCCACCGATCCGGGGCGCTCGATACGAATGGCCGAACGGGAGAGAGGAGGTTGTCGCTCACACTTCTTTTTGGTTCGCTCGGATCCCGTTCGTCCGGACACCCTCCGGCCGGGATCCACCAACTCGGGCGCGACGGGTCAGGACGCCACGAACATCGCCGGGAGAAGTCCTCGCCCCGACCGCCTTCATGCGGTTTTCTGGCAAGGAGTTTCCTCATGTTTCCTTCACGACTTCATGGAGGAGTGCGCGCGACGCTCGTCGCCGCGGCATTTCTCCTCTTCACCGCGGCCGGGCTTCCGGCCCAGCAGACCGGGACCGTCTCGGGACAGGTGACCAACGCCCAGACCGGCGAGCCGATGTCGGCCGTCGAAGTGGCGGTTCCGGACACGAATCTGAACGCGTTCACGGATGCCGAGGGGCGATATTCCATCGCGAACGTACCGGCCGGCGAGGCCACGGTGCGCGCCCGCAGACTCGGCTTCCAGTCCGAGACCCGGACCGTCCAGGTCCAGGCGGGTGAGACGGCCACCCTGAACTTCAACCTCCAGATCTCTCCGATCGCCCTCGAAGGCCTCGTGGTGACCGCCACGGGCGAGCAGCGACGACGGGAGCTCGGAAATGCAGCCACCCGGTTGAGCGGGCTGCAGCTCATGGAACGCGCCATGCCCACGAATGTCACGAGCATGCTGCAGGGGCAGGCGTCCGGTGTGACGGTCCAGCTCGGATCGGGTACGACCGGAGCGGCCTCGACGATCCGGATCCGCGGAAACAGCTCGATCAGTCTGAACAACACCCCGCTGATCTATATCGATGGCGCCCGGGTCTCGAACGATGTGAGCTCGGGTCCCGGTGTGGGCGGGCAGAACACGAGCCGGCTGAACGACCTGAACCCGAACGAGATCGAGTCGATCGAGATCGTGAAGGGTCCCTCGGCCGCGACGCTGTACGGGACCGAGGCGGCCGCGGGTGTGATCCGGATCACCACGAAACGCGGACAGACCGGCGAGGGGGAGTGGACCTTCCGGACGGAGATGGGCGGGGTCTGGGATGACACCGAATGGCCCTCCAACGCCTTCAACCCGCGGGCCTTCTTCGGTGAGGCCGCGCCGGACACGGTCTACACGATGAACCTTCTGGAGCGCGACGGAACCGATCTGAGCCCGTGGCGGACCGGCGTGGAGCGGACCACCGGGCTCAGCCTGCGTGGCGGCTCCGAAGCGCTGAGATACTTCCTGTCGGGGGACATCACCGACAACGAGGGCTCGCTGCCGAACAACGAAATGCAGCGCTACAGCGTGCGGGGGAACTTCAGCCTGGAGCCCTCGGAGAACGTGCAGATCTCGTCGCAGGTCGGATTCGCGGCGACCAATGTGGAGTTGCCCGACAACGACAACAACGGGTTCGGCTACATCGGGATCGCATTGATCGGGTTCCCCTGGGAGAAGCCGATCACGCGCGACGACCCGGTGACGGGTGAAGAGAACGTCCAGACCTGCCCGATCGACTTCGAGGTCTCGCGTGCCTTCGGAGTACCGCTCGGAACGCAGGGATGCGCCGCGCTTCCCTTCTTCGGGGGCCGCGACTTCAACGACGTGAGTACGCTCTCCAACCAGCAGAAGGTGGAGCGGTTCACCTCGAGTGCGACCATCGACTACGACCCCTTCGACGTCCTGCGTCTGCGGGGCACGGTGGGGTACGACGAGTTCTCCGACCAGTTCGGCTCCCTGATTCCGGTGGACCCGGACCTTCCCTTCGGCTCGGCTTCGCTGGGTCAGCGGACGGTCAACCACGTGATCAACCGGAACTTCACCGTCGAGGGGAGTGCGACGCTGACGACGGACCTCACCCCGGATCTGCGTTCGACCACGACGCTCGGCGGACAGTTCTTCCGCGAGCAGGCGGAGTCGGCCGGATCCTTCGGCCAGTTCCTGCCCACGGGAAGCTCGACGGTCTCGAACGCCGTGCGGACCCAGGGATTCGAGAATGTGGTCGAGACCCGGACGCTGGGTCTGTTCGTCCAGCAGCAGTTCGGGTACCGGGACCGCCTCTTCATCACTCCGGCGGTTCGGGTCGACGAGAACAGCGCCTTCGGTGAGAACCTGGGTCGCCAGGCCTATCCCCGGATCATGGGGTCGTGGGTGCTCAGCGAGGAGGACTGGTTCCCCGAGTATGACGCGCTCGACTTCCTGCGCGTGCGCGGGGCATGGGGAACCTCGGGCAAGCAGCCTTCGAGCTTCGCCGCCCTGCAGCTGCTGAGCGCGGAGCGGGTCAGCTTCCGTGATTCGGATCTGGCGGGAATCCGCCTGACCCGGCCCGGAAACCCGGACCTGCGGCCCGAGACGGGTCGCGAGATCGAGCTCGGTTTCGAGACCGACCTCCTCGAAGGCCGACTCGGGATCGACATGACGTACTACAACCAGCAGACCGAGGACGCGATCGTCACCCGGCCGCAGGCACCGTCGACCGGATTCTCCGGTGCGCAGTTCACCAATGTGGGTGAGATGACGAACAGCGGGGTCGAGCTGGGCCTCGACCTGATCACGATGGATCGTCCCGGCCTTTTCTGGGACTGGCGGTTCACCGCCTCGACGAACCGGGGCGAGATCACCTCGCTCGACGAGCCGATCATCTTCGGACTCGGCGGCAACAGCCAGCGACACCAGGAGGGACATCCCTTCGCGTCGTACTTCGGAAATCTGTACACGATCGGCGACGACGGTGAGGTGGAGGTGAGCGATGATCCGGTCTTCCTGGGGCATCCGACGCCCGAGTGGGAAGGGTCGATCACGACCAATGTGACGCTCGGGGATCGACTCACCCTGCATGCCAACCTCGGCTTCGCCGGGGGGCACCAGCAGTTCAACAGCACCGAGGAATTCATGTGCGGGTTCCTCGGGGGTGGCGAGTTCGGCGGCACCTGCACGCAGATCTTCGAGCGGGATGCCGACGGGGAGCCCACCGACATGGCTCGCCTGAAGCAGGCGGCTTCGGCCGACCAGGGGATCTCTCCCTGGGTCGAGGACGCGGACTTCCTGCGCCTGCGCACCGTATCGGCGCGGATCCAGCTCCCCGATTCCTGGCTGGGTCACCTGGGTGCCACACGAGGCCACTTCACCATTGCCGGCGAGAACCTCGCCACCTTCACGAATTACTCCGGGCTCGATCCGGAGATCAGCTTTGCCGGAGGCGCGCAGGCCACGAGGGCCGAATTCCTCACCCTGCCTCCCGCGAAGCGCGTGACGGGTCAGTTCTCAATCACCTTCTGAGGAGGTCGGGATGAATCGCTACAGACATCCTCAGAGATACGGAGATAAACCGATGAATACTACAATCAACGCAATCGTGCGCCGGGGGGCGGCGTCGCTTCTGGCCCTGGCCGTGCTGGTCATGGCCGGATGCGACGGCGGGATCCTCGATGTCGACGACCGGGGGATCGTCACCCCCGAGGACATCGATGCGGCCGGACCCGCAGCGGTCCCGACCCTCATCAACGGTCTGGTCGGAAACTACCACGAGGCCACCGACGACATCATCCGCTACTCGGCGATGCTGACCGACGAGATGGTGCTCGCCGGAACCTTCCCAACCCGGGCTCAGGTGGATGCCCGCCGAATCTCACCCAACAACGCGACACTGACCGTCGAGGTCTACGTGCCCCTCCATCAGGCCCGGATGCAGGCCGATACCACGGCCTTCATCTTCGACAACCTGCTCGGCGACCCCGACTTCGAGTCTGTTCAGGCGGACCTGAGGGAAGGGATCGCGCTGGCCCGGCTGTACGGTGGATTCAGTCGCCTCTGGCTCGGTGAGCTCTACTGCTGGAGCATCCTGACCGGGATGGCGAACGAGTCGGCTCCCCTCATGCCGAATGACCGGATTCAGGACGCGCTCACCTTCCTCGGAGAGGCCGAGCAGCTCGCCACCCAGGAAGGGCTGAACGATGTGCGGCTCGCTGCGGTCCTCGGACAGGCCAGGGCCCACCTCTGGCTGGGCAATTACACGCAGGCCCGGGATCTGGCACGGCAGGTACCGAGGGACTTCATGTACTTCGCGGAGTACTCGAACAACGATCCCGCCCAGTTCAACGAGATGTACACCTTCACGCACGGAGACACCGAGACGATCCGGTGGAGTGTGGGGGACGGATCCCAGGCGTCCAGGGGCAACGAGGTCTTCGAGCACTTCGAGACCTTCGTCCGACTGAACCTGATTGACGTTCGCCCCCCCGGCTTCACCTCCTTCGACCAGTCGATCCCCGTGAACCTGCAGCAGCTCTACAATCGTCCCGAAGCCGACGTCTTCATGGCGTCCGGATACGAGGCCAGGCTGATCGAGGCCGAGGTCGCGATTCGGGATGGTCAGACGGGGGCAGCCGAGGAGATCATCAACGACCTGCGCAGCGACTTCAGCACGCGGGCCACGATCCAGTTCGGGGTGAACCCGCCCGAGCCCGAGAATCTGCTGCAGCCGATCACCCTGACCGGTGAGCTCGAGGCCGACATCAAGCGCGTCGCCGACGAGCGGGCGCGGGAGCTCTGGCTCACCGGAGACCGGCACGTCACCTCGCGCCGTCTGCGCCTGGACCCGACGGTGAACATCGACCTCTTCCCGCCCGTGAAGGAGGGAATCGGGGGCGGTGACGACATCGCCTTCCCGATCGTGCAGCGCGAGCTGGACAACAACCCCAACCTGTCGTCGGGCGATGCCTGCCCGGCCGGGTCACCGGGATCTTGGAGCTGATCGTGAGCTCCGACTGAGCTGATCCGAGATCGCTCAGGCCGAACGCGGGGCGTCGGTGCCGCGGGAGAGAGGACCCTCCCCGGCCCGGCGCCCTTCGTCGTGGGGGCCGGGCCGGCTGGGATCTTCGGTGGGACCGGGACCCGCTCCGGACTGGGAGCTGTGGCCGGGATGCGGTCTACGGCCTCGGCGCCGCCTGATCCCGGGGCAGGGAGTTGAGGCAGAAGGTATTCGCTTCCGGCCGGCAGCGGCACGCCCCGTAGCGGAGCCCCACGGGGCTGTCGTCGCCCGTGATGAAGGGTTCCATCAAGTCGGCCAGCACCGTGATGAAGCGGGGGTCGTCGTGGGGCACCGGCACACGGTGGAAGGCGAGACCGCGCGCCTCGGCCTCTTCGCGCAGGTCGTGGTCGAGTTCGGCGAGGGTCTCGGACTGCTCGCGCATGAAGGAGACCGGGTCGACGACCACGGTGTCGGCCTCGATCGTCTCGATCACCGACTCCACGTCGGGCTGGGTCCACTCCACCCCGCGGTTCGAGTGGTTCTGAAAGCCGAGGACATAGTCGGTGACCCCCAGGAGGGAGGCGATCTCGGTGCAGAACTCGTCGACATACTTCGCATAGCCGCTTCCGGCGTCGAGATACTTCTTCGGGGTCCCATGCGCCGAGAAGACGAGCCGGGTCCCCTTCGCCGAAACGTCGACCCCGGCCTCCTTGGCCGTGCGCCGTACCCCGTCGGCCCGCATCTCGAGATAAAGGGGGTGCCGATGCCAGCCGGTGATCCCCTCGAACTCCACCTCGGTCCAGCTGATCTCGTCGATCGCGGCCTGCACGTCGTTCAGTGCGGCCACATTGGTCGAGTGTCCGCAGAGGGGATACACGGGGAGGCCGATCAGGCGCTCGACCCCATCGGCCCGGGCCCGCTTCACCACGTCGGCGATCAGGGGCGCCGTGTACTGGTAGGCCGAATAGACGTGAACCGGCAACTCTCGCCGGATGAACTCGAGTCCCAGCTCCCGGGCGTGGGTGTCGGCCTGCTCGTTGAGCGGCGACCCCCCGATCTCCTTGTATTCCTCGATCAACCCGGGGGCGCGACGCTCCGCCAGCTGGCGGGACCGGGCCCGCTTCTCGGCCTCGGTCTCCTGGGCCTCGAGCGAGCTGTTCGTGTAGAAGATGCGCTCCAGGAAGGGAACGACGTGATCGGGGGTGGCCTGGGTCGGCTCGCCGAAGTTGAGGGTGATGACGGCGGTCTTTTTCATTCGAATCAGGGGCGGGGCTGAAGGGAGCACCGATGCAGGGCGTCGGCGCGATCGTGCGGACGGCGGCGGGTACCCACGAGCGCGGGGTCGGGTCCGCCGGTTCGACCCGACCCGTCCGCTGGCCCTCGGGTCCGCCTGCCCGTTCAGCCCTTCACGGCCCGGGTACCCCCCGCCGCGTGCACGTGATCGACGACCGCCCTGATCACCTCGGGCTTCGCCTGCGGGGTCAGTCCGTGCCCCACATTGAAGATGTGACCCGGACGCCCGCCCGCGGCCTTCAGCACCTCGTCGGCGCGAGCGATCGCCGTTTCGGGGTCGGTGGTCAGGACGATGGGATCCAGATTGCCCTGAACCCCGCGGTCGTGCCCCACGATCTCCCACGCCTCGTCGAGCCGGACCCGCCAGTCGAGCCCGATCACATCGCCCCCGGCCCGAGCCATCATCGGCAGCAGAGCGGGGTTTCCGGTCGCGAAGTTGATCGTCGGGATCCCGGCTGCCTTCAGCCCCTCGAGGATCCGGGCCGAATAGGGGAGCACGTGCCGCTCGTAGTCGTCGGGGTGCAGGGCACCGGCCCAGGAATCGAAGAGCTGGATCACACTCGCCCCCGCCTCGACCTGCGCCACCCCGAAGTCGATCAGTTGCTCGCTCCAGTACGACATGAGGTGGTCCCAGAGCTCGGGCTCCCGCCACATGAAGGCCTTGGTGCCGTGCCGGTCCCGCGTGCGGGGTGATTCGACCATGTAGGTCATGAGGGTGAACGGAGCCCCCAGGAATCCCAGGACCGGAATGTCGAGCTCGGACTTGAGGATCTGCAGGGTCCGCATCACGAAATCGAGGGTGTCCCTCGCGTCGAAGGGCTTCAGGCCCCGGATCGTCTCGGCGGTGTTGTAGGGATGCGGGAGTACCGGCCCCAGCCCCTTCTCGATCGTCACGTCGATCCCGGCCCCGACGAAGATCGTCGAGATGTCGGCGTACAGGACGGCGCCGTCGACGGGAAAGTACTCGAGGGGCAGCATCGTGATGTCGGCGGCGAGGCGGGGGTCACGGGTCACCTCGAGCAGGTCGCGGTCACCCTTCAGGTCGTGGTAGCGCGGAAGCGAGCGGCCGGCCTGGCGCATGAACCAGACGGGGGTGCGGTCGACGGATTCACGGCGGGCGGCGCGCAGGAGCAGATCGTTCATGGGGCGGGTGGCCTGAGGAGTCGGAGTCCGGAATCGATGGGTTCGGGGAGGTGAAGCCGGGCCCCGAGCCGGTGAGGGCCGCAATGTACCATCCCGGAGGCGAGGCGTCACGCCCGCCGCCTCGGCCTCGTCACCCGCTCTGCCCGCTCCGGCCGCGCCACCGGTGTCTCCGACTGCCCCGGTTGCAGCGATCCGCCTTCCGGGCTTAATTCTCTGCGGGCCCGGTCCCGCCGGGTCCACTCCACCCAGAGCCCCTCCAGCCCGACCTCGTCATCATGCAGACCAAGCGCCCCACCAACCCCGCGGCCGAAGAGATCCTCGGAGGCTACTTTCCCGTCCTGGATCACGGCTTCGTCTCGCTGGTCGACTACATGGGCTCCGACGAAGACGTGGAGCGCGCGGCCCGCGTGAGCTACGGGTACGGGACCCGGAAACAGTCGGCCACCCGGGGGCTGGTCCGCTACCTGCGCCGGCACCGCCACACCACGCCGTCGGAGATGGTCGAGTTCAAGTTCCACTGCGCCATGCCGATGTTCGTGGCCCGACAGTGGATTCGCCACCGGACCGCCTCGGTGAACGAATACAGCGGCCGCTACTCGCTCATGCCGCTCCTCTTCTACAGCCCCGATGCCGAGCACTTCGCGCACCAGAGTGCGTCGAACAAGCAGGGGCGCGAGACCGGCGCCGCCGACCGGGCGCTTCATACCGAAGCGGTGGCCCGCTGGGACCGGGGTCGAGCCGAGGCCGCCGACACCTACGAGTGGCTCCTGGGCGAAGATGTGGCACGCGAGATCGCCCGGATCGACCTGCCCCTTTCGACCTATACCCAGTGGTACTGGAAGATCGATCTGCACAACCTACTGCACTTTCTGACCCTGCGGGTCGATCCGCACGCGCAGTGGGAGATCCGTGCCTTCGGCGAAATCATGGCGGGCATCGTGAAGCGGGTCGCCCCCCTCTCGTACGAGGCCTGGATCGACTACGACCTGATGGGCAGCCCGATGAGCCGCGGGGAACTCGCGGCGATCGCCCGACTCCTGCAACCGGCGGGCGAGGAGGGGATCGGGGTGCGTGCGGACGCCGGGGAGCTCGATGCGGCCGCCCTGGCCGAGACCGGCCTCTCCCCGCGCGAGATCCGGGAGCTGCGGGGGAAGCTGGAGCCGCGCTCCGCTCCCGATTTCGAGCTCGACCTCTCGACCATGAGACCCGCCGACGAGGTGGGGCGCGAGATGGCCGACGCGGTGCCCGATCTGGAGGGGTGACCACCCCCTGGCGCGGACCATCCCGAGCGCGGACCGACCGCACTTCGACTGCGTCGCTCTCCGGATGGAATCCGCGGGTCAGGGGATCCGAACGACCGTCGAGAGCCAGAACTTGCTCACGGCGCCCGGGCCGGTGGGCGCGTCCGAGATCCGAAAGCCCGAGTGGTCGGCGTACTCGGCGACGATGTCCCAGTTGGCTCGGGGGTGCATGCAGGCGGTGGCGTTCCACTCCCGGCCCAGATCGGTGGGGTTCGATCCGGTCGGGCTGCCCTGCACTTCGAAGTCGTGGAGACGGACGGCCAGACGCAGACCACCGAGGCCCGGGAGGTTGTCGCGGCGATACGCGACGACGAGGTGCCGGTCGACGACGCCGTCGGGAGGAGTGGTCAGGAATACATCCGCAAAGCCCTGAAAGGCGTGGAGGGTGGCCAGGGGGGTGGCGAACCCCCGGTTCCCATCGCCCTCCAGGCGCTCGAAGCCCAGGCTGAGGGAGAGCCCCCGATGGGCGAGGCCGGCCCGGAGTTCGGTGTAGCCGAGAGAGAAGTCGTCGGACGCGCTCCCGTGATCCTGCTGCTGCGAGTGAGCCGCCGCCCAGTTCGCCGTCCACCCGGGAGCGAGCGGACGGTCTCCGACGAGCCGGAGTCCCAGCGTGCGGTTCGAGGCGCCGGCCAGGGCATCGTCGAAGTCGAGCCAGTAGCCGTGCGCGCTCAGGGTGCCGAAGGGGAGTGACCGCGAGGCGTGCACGAGGTGCCCGGAGAGGCGCTCGGCCCCGAAGGCGGAATTGCTTCCGAAGATCCGGTTGGCCTGCCACAGGTGGGCGTATTCGACCGCGAGGGCGGGGCCGACGGATCCCTGCAGCCGGACCGCATCGAAGGTCTGCTCGTTCTGCCGGAATCCCACATTCCCGATGAACCGAGCCTGATCGTGGACCACCCGCTGACGCCCGACGACCGCGGTCCACCCCCGTCCCTGCCAACTGAGCTGTGCACGGTTGATCCGCTCGGAGTCGGGGTCGGCAACGACGGGCCGGCTGACCCGCCCGTTCACCGTGCTGTTGAAGTCCTCGACACCGAGTGCGCGGGTCATGTCGCCCTCGAGGAGCAGCCGGAAGCCGCCCACCGCACCCGATTCCGCGCCCATGCGACCCCGGACGGTCAATGCCCGCGCATTGTGCTCGAACCCCACTTGGTCGACGTGCTCGAAGCGCAGCCGGGCATCGAGGATGGGCCGGGCCTCGGCGATGAAGGGACGGAGGGCTTCCTGTGCGATCGCGGGAGCGGGGCCGACCGGGGATTTCACGGGAATCACGAATCCCAGGAAGATCGCAAGGCTCACGAGGGGAAGGCGGAGGAAGCGGGCCGGGGCAGCGGGGGATCGAGCGGTCATGGGTGTGCGGCTCCTGTCGGGATCGGAGTGTGCGATCCGTGAATTCGCGCGGCCTCGGGCTCGAGGGCGGGGCACCCGGGGCCTGGGGCACGAACGTGCGGCCCTCCGGAGCCGGGCGCACGAAAGCACGGCACACGAGGCCTCCCCACCCTCGAAGGTATGAAGTCGGATCCGAGGCGGGCAACCGTGGATTCCCCCTGCCGGGTCCCCGAATCCTTGTGTGAGAACGCTCGATTCCCGATCCTAGTGTAGTGTCTCGAAAGTCCCGTGGCATTCGACCGCCGCTGCATCCACCCTGGCCGCGTTGCACCTCGCTCGGAATAGCGGTGCTATTCCTCGTCGGTGCGCCTTGCCAGAGCGGCGCATCGTCAGTCTCGGTGCTAAACGGGACTTTCGAGACACTACACTAGAGATCGAAACTCCCGGTCCGGACGGTCGAAACTCCCGATCCTGGTGACCATAACCGACAGACTCACTCCTTTTCCGGAGAACCTCCATGAAAATGCAGAAGCTGCGGCTTTCGATCATCGTGATTCTGGTGCTGCTGGTCTTCGTCCTGGTTGTCCAGAATCAGGAAGTCGTGGTCACGAACGTGTTCATGTGGAGGCTGTCCATGCCGCGCTTCGTACTGCTGGGGGTGGCCTTCTTCGCCGGGGGACTCGCCGGCTACCTGGTCGGACGCGGAAACCGCCCGGGGTCCGGCGGCTCGGAGTGACCGTCGCCGTGTCTCCGCGAGACGGCACCCCACCCGGTCCGGAGCTCCTGGAGTTGCGTGCCGACGCTCCCGTCCTGGTGCGCTTCGAGGCCGAGGTGGCCGCGTCGCCCGAGGCCATCTGGGACCTGCTGGTCGCCGTGGAACGTTGGCCGCTCTGGCATCGCGGGGTCGATTTCGCGGTTCTGAAGGCCGAGGAGGCCCGTCCCGGCGTCCGCCTCCAATGGCGGGCCGACGGGATGAGGATCTCCTCGATCCTCCACGAGGTTGAGCCCGGAGCTCGCCTGAGCTGGACCCTGCGGACCCTCGGTGCCCGGGGGTACCAGCGGTGGACGATCGAGCCCATGACCGGGGGGCGGACCCGGGTTCGGACCGAAGAGAGCTGGTGGGGGTTCTTCCCCTTCGTGCTGCGCAGGACGCTGCGCAAGACGCTGCGGGCATCGCGCGCCGCCTGGCTTCGGGGCCTGAAGGATCGTCTCGAAGGCCCCTGACGACATCGAGTTCGTTTTCTTCTCCCATTCAGAGCGAGGCCATCCATGGCCACTCAGAGAGTGACCTTCGAGGGCGCTTCCGGCGATCAGCTCGCCGCCCGCGTCGACCTCCCCGTCGAGGGGACCCCGCGTGCCTGGGCCCTGTTCGCACACTGCTTCACATGCTCGAAGAACCTGAACGCGGTCGTGAACGTGGCCCGGTCGCTCAATCTGGAGGGGATCGCGGTCCTGCGCTTCGACTTCACGGGGCTGGGCGAGAGCGAAGGCGACTTCGCCGACACGAACTTCTCGTCGAACATCGAGGATCTCGTGGCCGCGGCGTCCTACATGGAAGCCGAATGGGGGCCCCCCGAGATCCTCATCGGGCACTCGCTGGGTGGAGCGGCCGTGCTTCATGCGGCGCATCAGGTTCCGAGCTGCCGGGCGGTGGTGACGATCGGGGCCCCGTCGGATCCGGCACACGTGCTCCAGCACATGGAGGACTCCTTCGACGAGATCGAGGCCGAGGGGATGGCCACCGTGCACCTGGCCGGCCGGCCCTTCAAGGTGAAGCAGCAGTTCGTCGAGGATATTCGTGAGGCCCGAATGAAGGAGGTGGTCCGCGATCTCGACCGGGCGCTCCTGATCCTGCATTCCCCGGTGGACGAAGTGGTCTCGATCGACCATGCCGGCACCCTGTTCACCATGGCGAGGCATCCGCGCAGCTTCATTGCGCTCGATGGCGCCGATCACCTGCTCACCGATCAGCGGGATTCCCGCTACGCGGCACGTGCGATCGCCGGATGGGTGGGACGCTACGTCGAGATCAGGGACGACCCGGAATCGGGGGAGGGCACGCAGCATGCTCGCGTCGCCGCCTCGGAAGGGGTGGGGCAAGGCGAGGAGCCTTCGACCGACCCGCCCACGGGAGACCATGCGTCCGATGAGGAGTCTCCCGTCGAAGACAAGGCCAAAGGGGATCAGGTGATGGTCCGGACCGGGGAGTCGGGCTTCCAGACCGAGATCCGGGCGCGGCAGCACCACCTCCTGGCCGACGAGCCGGCTTCGGTCGGGGGCGAGGACCAGGGGCCGACCCCGTACGAACTGCTCGCCGCCGCACTCGGCACCTGCACCACCATGACGGTCCGCATGTATGCCGACCGAAAAGGATGGCCGGTCAAGGAGGTGCGGACATCGCTGCGGCACGAGAAGCGACGCGACGGCGATGACCCCCGGGTCGACTACATCAGCCGGGAGGTGACCGTCGAGGGGCCGCTCTCCGACGGCCAGCGCGCACGTCTGGTCGAGATCGCCTCGCGCTGCCCGGTCCACCGCACCCTGGAGGCGGGGGTCCGGATCGGAACGATCCGCAAGGACCCGGAAGCGCCGGCGGAAGGGGAGGGATAACGGCCCCGATGCCGGTCTATCTGCACGCCCTCGAAACCTCGGTGCCCGACTCGAGCTATTCTCAGGAGTGGGCCTGCGAGCTGATGCAGCGGCACTGCTCCGAGCGAAAGGGCGTGCGCCGGATCATCCGGAGCATCTACCGGAACTCGGGGATCGAGACGCGCCACAGCGTCATCGACGACTTCGACGAGGATGCGCAGTCGCCCCTCTTCTTCGCCGACCCCGAGACGCTCCTTCCGACTCCCGGCACGCACACCCGAAACGAGGTCTACACGCGCGAGGCGAAGAGGCACTTCGAGGCGCTGGCGAGAGGACTGGTCGAGAAGACGCCGGGGGTGCAGCCGAGCGACGTCACCCACGTGATCACGGTCTCGTGCACGGGGTTCTTCGCGCCGGGGCCCGACTATCACGTGGTGCGGGCCCTGGGGCTTTCGGGGAGCACCCAGCGCTATCACCTGGGGTTTATGGGCTGCTACGCCGCCTTCCAGGGGCTGAGGATGGCCGAGGCCTTCTGCCGCAATGATCCCCGGGCCGTCGTGCTCGTGTTGTGCGTCGAGCTCTGCACGCTGCACCTGCGCTTCACCGAAAACACCGACGACCTGATCGCGGGGGCGGTCTTTGCCGATGGAGGCGCGGGTGCCCTGGTGAGTGCGCGTGCCCCGGATGCGTCGGCCCATGCGTCGGCCCAAGCGTCGGCCCAAGCGTCGGACCATGCGTCGGACCATGCGTCGGCCCATGCGCCGGACCATGCGCCGGCCCGGGGGCGCGTGCTCGAGTTCGGGTCCTTCCACACCGACCTGACCGAGGAGGGTGAGGAGGACATGGCATGGACGATCGGCGACGACGGCTTCCGGATGAAGCTTTCGACCTATGTGCCGCAGATCATCGAGAGCAACCTCGAGCCGGTGGTCGGTGCCCTGCTCGAAAGGGCCGGGGTGCGGGCCGACGAGATCCCCTGGTGGGGGATTCACCCGGGAGGTCGGGCGATCCTGGACCGGGTCGAGGAGTCGATGGCGCTCCGGCCTGAGGCGCTCGAAGCCTCGCGAGAGGTGCTGCGCCGGTACGGCAACATGAGCAGCGCGACGGTGCTCTTCGTGCTCAAGCAGATCCTCGAGAGTGGTGACCTCCAGCGCGACGACCCCGTCCTGGCCATGGCATTCGGGCCCGGACTGACGATCGAGACCGGGCTCTTTCGCGTGCGGTAAGCGCCTCCCCGAAAACCCCGCCGCCATGGCGGCCGAGCCCGAAATCGACGAAATTGAACGTTCGGCCGGGTACGAGCGACCGAATCCCCTCCATCCTTCAGTTCTATTGGGAGTCCTCCCCTGAATCAGTCTTCGACATCAGTGTCGGCTCCCGAACCGGCTCCCGACCGCATCTTCGATTCCGCCGCCGGCCCTTCTTCCGACGGTGATGCCCCCAACGACAATCTCCCCGACGGGAACTCCCCCGAGGACGGGCCGTCGCGTGAATGGCTGAAGATGACGCGCCCCTATATGGATCCGGATCCCGTGCGGAGCGTGTCGGGGCTGGCCGTGTCGCTGATCGGGTTTACCGTGTTCTGGGTCGCCGCCTTCCTGGCGCTCGAGGTCAGCTATCTGCTCACCCTGCTCCTGACGGTGCCGACCGCGGCGTTCCTGGTCCGGCTCTTCATGATCCAGCACGACTGCGGGCACGGCTCCTACTTCCGCTCGCGAACGGCCCGCGACCTGGTGGGCTTCTGCATCGGGGTGCTCACCCTGACCCCGTACCAGTACTGGCGGCGGACCCACGCGCATCACCACGCGCATACCGGCGACCTCGACCTGCGGGGCTTCGGCGATGTCGAGACCCTGACGGTCCGCGAGTACCAGGCGCTCTCGAAGCGGGGGCGGCTGGGGTACCGGATCTATCGGAACCCCGTGACCCTCCTCCTTCTGGGGCCGATCTTCCACTTCGTGCTCAAGCATCGGTATCCCCGCGAGGTGCCCCGCGAATGGAAGCAGGCCTGGAGGAGCATCTGGGCCACGAACGCCTGCCTGGCCGGGATCCTGATCCTGGCCACCTTCACGATCGGGCTGGTCCCCTTCCTGATGGTTCAGGCCCCCGTGACCCTCATGGCGGGAGCCACGGGCATCCTCCTCTTCTACGTTCAGCATCAGTTCGAAGAGACCTATTGGGACCGAGCTCCCGACTGGGATTTCTTCGAGGCCGCCGTGTACGGGAGCTCGCACCTGGTCCTGCCCAAGCCCCTGCAGTGGCTGACGGCGAGCATCGGCCTGCACCACGTGCATCACCTGAGCAGCCGCATTCCGAGCTACCGCCTGCAGGAGTGCCTGGACGCGAACCCCGCGTTGCAGGAAGCGACCCGGGTCACGCTGAAGGATTCCGCCCGACTCTTTCGGCTCACGCTATGGGATGAGGACCGCGGCCGGATGATCCGATTCAACGAGCTCTGACGCGCCGCTGATCCGCCAAGTGGCATGTTCCTCAGGGAACCATAACCGCTTTCGTGACCCGCAGGGCTTCGACGTCCCGGAGGGCCTCCTCGGCCTTCTCGAGAGGATAGCGGGCGCCGATCACCCGCTCGAAGGGCAGCCGGTCGCCGTGGCGGGAGAGCATCTGCAGCGCTCCCGCCAGGTGGCGGAAATCGGTGCCCCACTGCCCTCTCAGATCGACATGCTTGCGGTTGAAATCGAGGTGGGGATTCAGCTCGACGGGCCCCACGTCGGTGTAGTGGCCCGCCACGATGTAGCATCCGCCGTCCCGCAATAGATCGAGGCCTTCGGGGAGGGCGTTCGGGTTCCCCGAGGCTTCGAGGACCACATCGGCTCCCCGGCCGCGCGTGGCCTCCATGATTGCGGCCCGACGCTCCGCCCGGTCCGCCCGCTCCAGGTCCAGGCAGAGGTCGACACCGAAGGCCTCGGCCAGCTCGAGGCGGGCCTCGGGGGCTCCGATCATGAGCACGCGACCCGCCCCGCGCAGGTGGGCGAAGGCGGCGGCCGCGAGCCCGACGGGACCGGAGCCCTGGACGAGCACCGTGTCGCCCATTCGCATGCCGCTGCGCTCCACGGTCGCGAAGCCGGTGAAGAGGCCGCAGCCTCCGCCGATGAAGCGGTCGGCGTCGATCCCGGGGGGCAGCTTCAGGATCCGGACCCCGGCCTTGAGGAGGATCTGCTCGCTCCAGCCGCCGAGCAGGCCGTCGGAGGCCGGGAAGGTGATCCCGTACACGCGGCGCGAGGGGCAGCGGTTGGGCTGGCCCGCCACCGTGCACTGGTAGCAGGCGTGACAGGTGCCGTGTACGTCCAGAAAGGTGACCAGGTCGCCCGGATCGAGCCGCTCGCCGAGTGCATCGTGTTCGACACCGCGCGCCTCGGCGATCCTGCCGATGCTGACGTGCCCGGGAATGATCGGCCAGGGAATCCCCGCCAGGTGGCCATGCCAGAGGTGCACGTCGGTGCCGCAGACCTCGCTGGCGACGGTGTCGAGGACGACCTCGCCGGGTCCCGGCTCCGGGTCGGGCAGGTCGGTGATCCGGATCGGCTCGTCCGGTCCGGTCATGAGGGCGACGCGAATGGCCATGGGGCGCGATTCCTTGGGCTGAGGGTGAGTCGTAAGATAGGCCTCGGAGCCGAAAGCACGAGGTCGGTCCGGAATGCACGGCCCCGGACCAGAAGTCACATGACCGGCGCATGAGTATGCGAAGTCATGATAACTCGCGGGCTGCCCCGAGCGCGTTATGCGTATTCATGATGGCTCTCCCCGACTGTCCCCTTGCAATATGCGTATTCATGATAGTCATCCCGGTTGTCCCCGGCGCCATGCGTATTTGTGATGGTTCTCCGCTCCATCCGTCGCCTCCCCGGGCCCGAATCGAAACGCTCGCCCCATTACGTTGACCCTTCCGTGCCCCGGCGCTTACCCCATCACCCAGACCCTTCCATGCCGGGGCGCTGATCCCATCACCCAGTCCCGCCGACGACAGCTCAGGCCATTGGTCGTCCGGAGCACCGCCCGACCAAGCACCATATTTTTCAATCCATGGCCTCGAGCGCCGTGAGCAGCTTGGCCTTCGGGATGGCCGATTCCCGCTCGTAGCGGGCCCCGGCCGTGCTCCAGTCCGGCACGATGCCGCG
>REBS01000086.1 GCA_007692605.1 Gemmatimonadales bacterium | reverse complement strand
GAGCCCGCTTCCCGAGGGAAAAGGCCTGTGGAGAGTGCCTGAACCCGGGCGGGGTCGCGGCACTCGAGCGCCTCGGGCTGCTCGAGACCGTACTCGGCACCCAACCGGTTGAACTTCGGGGCTGGCGACTGCGCACCCCGGAGGGTCCGAGCGCGGTCGGTCGGTTCGGCCCGGGGGTGGGCCACGCGCTCGGCATCCGACGGGGAGCCTTCGATCATGCCCTGCTCGACCGGGCGCGCGCCGGTGGGGTTACGGTCCTGGAAGGTTTTCAGCTCCAGGGCCTGGAGCTCGGCGCCGGCCTTCCGGTCGTGCGTGGTCGGGAGGTGGGGTCCGGCAACGTCTGGGAGATGCGACCCCGAATCGTGGTGGGGGCCGACGGGCTCCGATCGATGGTTGCCCGACTGGCCGGCGCTCGGGCCCGGCCCGCACGGCGTGTCAAGGCTTCGCTTTCATGGCACCTCGAGGGCCCATACCCCGACGAACCCCTCGGCCGACTCCTTCTCGGCGGGCCCTTCACGTCGGGACTCGCCCCGGTCGCGAATTCGGTCATCCACGCGACCGATGGCTCGGTGTCCGAGGGGTCGACCTGGAGCCACACCGTGGTGGTGGACCCCCGCCACTACGCGGCCCGCCTCCGATCGGATGCGGAAGGACTCGGGCGGGACGCGTTGAACGCACTGCTGCCCGAACACGCCGATCGATTCGCGCCCCTCGGTCCTCCTCGGGCCAGCGGCCCTTTCGATTCTCCGGTCCGCTGGGCCGGCCGAGGACGGGTCGTTCTCGTCGGAGACGCAGCCGGTTATTACGATCCCCTCACGGGGCAGGGCATCTACAGGGCACTTCGCAGCGCCGAACTCGCCGCCCCCCTGCTTCGGCGAGGACTGAACTCTCCGGGCAGCCTGCCCGCGATGATGCAACAGTACGACCGATCGATCCGGCGTGCCTTCACCCCGGGCCGGAGGATTCAGAGGATTCTGGACCGGGCTCTCGAGTCCCCACGGCTGCGCCGGTTCGGCGTCGGGATCCTGAGTCGTCGTCCGGCCGGCGCCGACACCCTGGTGGGAATCACCGGTGACCGCCTCCCGCCTCGGGCGCTGCTCACCCCATCCGCCTGGAGTGATGGGGCGTGGGGAAGCTCCGGAGACCCCTCGCCCTCCACCCACTCGACGTCCTCAGCATGACGGGAATCCCCGCCGACTGGGCCACCCTGGTTCTCCTGTCGCTCGCCGCGGGCCTGAGCCTGCCTCTCCTTCTCGTCGTGCCTCTGGCGCTGACCCTGACCCTATCGCTGGCTCCGTCCGATGGAGGGATCGCGCTTCTGGCCACTCCCGCCCCGGCAGCGCTCGGGACCCTGCTCCTGCTCACCAGCCTTCTCGTGAGAGGCGCCCCGGGGGTTCGTCAGGTCTGGCGGGGAGTCCTCGCGCTCTCTGTCCTGCCGGCGGCGGTGATTCTGCCCGTCATCGCCCTGGACCCCGATCGGAGCGGCTGGGCCTTCATCGCCGCCGCCGTGCTGGCCGTCCTCCTGGCGGGCTCCACGCAGAGCCTTCGAGTGGGAGGCGAACTCCTTCATTCGTGGAAATCGGCCCCGGCCGATGACCGGACGCAGCCCCACAGAGTGCCCCCCCGCCGGGAGACCCTCGCGGGAGTCGCTCTCGCGGTTCTTCTGGTCCTCGGTACCTGGACCAGCCCCTGGCTCTTCGTGATCCCGGCGCTCCTTCTCTGGACGGCAGGAATGATACGTCTGAGGTCCCGTCTGCGGGCCTGCCGGTTCGGCGCAGCCCTGGTCCGCGGGGTCGCCCGCCATCTCGCCGGTGAATCCGGCTGGAGGACCGGGCGCGTCATCCCCGACTGGATCCCGCGCCCCTCGCTTGACGGAGAGAAGGCACCCCTTCGAGGTGCCCCCGCGGGCTGGGGTTCGAGCGAGTCCGTCGAAGAGTTTCAGGACGGGTGGTTCGTTACGGGCCCGGACGGACCTGCCTTCTTCTATCGATCCCCGCTTCGAACGTGGGAGGTCGACCTCGTTTCGGCGACCCTGCGTCCGGAGGACACGGATTCGCCCCTGTGGGGCCTTCGAGTACCGATGACGCTCGAGGGGAATCGGCACCTCCTCCTCCTCCCGCGCTTCGCTCCGGCCCCCTCTGAGGACATCGGGGAGAATGGCGTCCCGGACTCAGCGAGCGGGAATCCGGCGTCCGGCTCCCACAACCCCCGGGAACCGTCCGAAGAAAACGGGGTCCACCTTTGACTCGGCCCAAGGCTGTTTATAGCTTTTGGAACCGCTTCCTATAGATGCGAACACGTACCGTTCGTTCAGCCTCAGGCCCAACCATGCTCTCGGTCTGAGAAAATATACGCTGTGCTCAGCCCGGTTCCACGGGTACTCTTCCCACCCTCCAGCGAGGTTCTTCGGAACGAATGTTCTCGTCCTCTCGCGGTCTGGATTCCTTCGATCAGTATCTGCAAGATGTTGAAAAATACCCCCTAATCCAGGACCCCGAGGAAGAGCGGGCTCTGGCCCGCAGGGCACGTGCGGGGGACAAGGAAGCTGCGGAACGACTCGTGACGGCGAACCTCCGTTTCGTCATCTCGTACGTGAAGAAGTATCAGGGTCGGGGCCTCGGGCTCGCCGAACTCGTGTGCATCGGGAACGAGGGGCTGCTCAAGGCGGTCAAGAAGTTCGATCCCGACAAGGGGGTGAAATTCATCTCCTACGCCGTCTGGTGGATTCGCCAGACGGTCCTGCAGGCACTCGCCGAGCAGACCCGGTCCGTCCGAATCCCCCTGAACCAGAACTCCAACCTCGCCCGTCTGGCGCGCACTGACACGGCGCTCACGCAGTCCCTCGGCCGATCTCCCACGGTACAGGAGATCGCGGAGGAGATGGAGGAGCCGGTCGATACCGTCCGGGCACTCCGTCGAGTCGCCGCAAGTGAGCTTTCTCTGGACGCACCGATCGACCGAGGCGACCGGGACAGCGCTTCCTTCGGAGAACGCTTCGCCGGGATGGAATCCGACGACATCGAAGAAGACGTCGAGGCGGCGGCGCGGCGGGATTTCCTCGAGACGATGTTCGAGAACTACCTGACCGAGCGCGAGCGGAAGATTCTCTACCTCTACTACGGGCTCGACGACGGCGAAGAGCGGACCCTCGAAGAGATCGGCACCCTCCTGGGGGTGACCCGCGAGCGGATTCGTCAGATTCGGAACCGTGCCTTCGAAAAGCTCCGCGACAGCCCCCATGGGGACTCCCTCTCGGCCTTCTGGACCGCCAACTGACCCGAGCCGCCCGCACCCTCCCACCCTCCGACGTTTCATGGGAGAGGGGAGGGCGCTGTTTCAGGCCGCCTCGCTGGTCACCTCGCTTGTCGACTCGTCCATAGCCCCGGTCCTCCGGGGGGAAAGCAGAACCAGCTCGCGGACATGAATCTCGGCCGTCGGGATCGTGACGCCGTCGCGCTCGTACTCGTCATATCCGAGCCGCCCCTCGAGGTAGACCCGGTCCCCCTTCGCTACGTATTCCCGGGCGAACAGGGCCAGTCGGTTCCAGAGCACGATCCGGTGCCAGTCGGTCTTCTCTTCCATCTCCTCGGTTCCCGCACCGGATCGGTAGTTGGTCGCGAGAGAGAGATTCGCGACCCGGGTGCCGTTCTGGGTCGTTCGGACCTCGGGGTCCCGACCCACATGCCCCACGAGAATGATCTTGTTCACGGAACGGCTCATCCTTTCCTCCTTCGCTCGGGAATGGTCTGGGGCCTCCCTCCCGCCGACCCGGACATGAACGGGCCCGACAAGTCGAGTGACCCATGGTTTGCGAAGGAAGTCTCGGGGATCACCCGGGGCGGACCCATGGCCGAACGCGACTTTCATCGGGGCGCCGACACCCCGGCCCCAGGAAGGCCGACCACCGGCTACTTGCAGTCGAACCAGGTCTCCCCGACGCCCACATCCACGCGTAGCGGCACGTCGAGCTGCATGGCACCCTCCATCGTCGTGACAACGAAGGACTCGAGTGCCTCGAGCTCGGCTTCGGCGACCTCGAAGACGAGTTCGTCATGCACCTGGATCAGCATTCGGGCCGTCGGAAGCCGGTCGTCGAGTCCCGCCGAGATCCGGAGCATGGCCTCCTTGATGAGATCGGCGGCAGTGCCCTGAATGGGCGTGTTCTGCGCGACCCTCTCGCCGAACTGGCGCACATTGTAGTTTCGCGACTCGAGCTCGGGCACGTAGCGGCGGCGGCCCGAGAGGGTCTCCACGTAGCCCCGTTCCCGCGCCATCTCCACCTGCTCGTCGAGAAAGCGTCGCACCCCGGCGAAGCGCTCGAAGTAGGCGTCGATGAAGTCCTGCGCCTCTTCGCGGGGGATCCCCAGCTGGCGACCCAGGGAAAAGGCACCCTGGCCGTACAGCGTGCCGAAGTTGATCGTCTTGGCTCGCGCCCGCTGCTCCGACGTGACCTCGTCGAGCGGCACCTCGAAGATCACCGACGCCGTCTGGCGGTGGACGTCGCGCCCCTCCCGAAAGGCGGTGACGAAGGCCTCGTCGTTCGAGAAGTGCGCCAGGATTCGCAGCTCGATCTGGGAGTAATCGGCGGTGAGGAACCGGTTGCCGGGGCCGGGCACGAAGCCCTTGCGGATCTGGCGCCCGAGGTCAGTGCGGATGGGGATGTTCTGGAGGTTGGGGTCGGACGAGGAGAGGCGTCCCGTGGCCGCCACCGTCTGGTTGAAGGAGGCGTGGATCCGGCCGGTCGAAGGGTGCACGAGCTTCGGCAGGGAGTCGACGTAGGTGGAGCGGAGCTTCTCGAGCTGGCGGTACTCGAGCAGCTGGGTCGGAATGCGATGCCCCTGTTCGGCCAGCTCCTCGAGGACCGAGGCGTCGGTCGAGGGGCCCGTCTTGGTACGCTTGATCACCGGGAGGTCGAGCTTCTCGAAGAGGATCTCGCGCAGCTGGGGGTTGGAGTTGATGTTGAACTCCTCGCCGGCCTCCTACCAGATCTCCTCCTGGATCGCATGCAGCTCCCGGCTCAGCCGCTCGCTCATCTCGCGGAAGAAGGCGGCGTCGATCCGTACCCCCTCCCACTCCATCCGGGCGAGCACCGACACCAGGGGCATCTCGAGCTCACGGAAGAGGTGCTCGAGTCGATGTTCCTTCAGCTCCGGCAGAAATCGCTCCCGCAGCCGAAGGGTCAGGTCGGCGTCCTCGCATGCGTAGGGCACCGCCTGGTCGAGGGGAACCCGCGCAAAGGAGATCTCCTTGCGTCCCTTTCCGACCACGTCCGAATAGGCGATGGGAGCGTACCCGAGCAGGTCGGTGCTGAGGGCGTCGAGGCCGTGCGTCCGGCGACCCGGGTCGAGCACGTACGAGGCCACCATCGTGTCGAAGGCCACCCCCCTGAGCTCGACCCCGGCACGGCGGAGCACGAGCAGGTCGTACTTCAGGTTCTGGCCGACCTTGGGGACCTCGGGATCCTCCAGGAGCTTCACCAGGGGCTCCAGGGCCTCGTGCGCGAGTCCAGGCAGGTTCGGGGGTGGTCCTGCGGGTTGCTGGTCGAGGAGGTCCCCCTCGGGCACCTCGTGGGCAAGGGGGAGATAGACCCCCGTCCCCGCCTCCCATGAAAGGGAGATCCCGACGAGATCGGCCCGCATCGGCTCGATCGACGTCGTCTCGGTGTCGACCGCCACGATCCCGGCCGCCCGGATCGTCTCTACGAGACCGGAGATCTCGGATGGGTCGGTCACCGCCCGGTATTCGACCTCGCCCCCATCGGGCGCCTCGGGTCCCTCCATCCCGTCCGAGAACCGCTCGATGAGCGAACGGAAGCCCAGCTCCAGGAAGAGCTCCCTCAGGCGCGGCCGGTCGGGCTCCTGGACCCGGAAGGCGTCCAGGTCCAGCTCCACATCGAGATCCCGCTGGATCGTCACGAGACGGCGGGAGAGCCGAATCTGCTCGGCGTGCTCCGTAAGGGCCGTGCGGGCCCGCTTCCCCGAGACCTCGTCGGCCGCCTCGAGGAGGGCGTCGAGCGAACCATACTCGCCCAGGAGCTTGACCGCCGTCTTGGGGCCGATCCCGGGTGCGCCGGGAACGTTGTCCGAGGAGTCCCCGATCAGCGCCAGGTAGTCGACCACCTGCGTCGGTGGCACTCCCATCCGCTCGGGGGCCCTCGCCTCGTCGACCCACTCCTCCGCGACCCCCGCAGGCCCTCCGCGGCCGGGGTTGAGCAGCGAGACCCCGGGCCCGATGAGCTGATAGAAGTCCTTGTCGCCGGAGACGATGACGGCCTCGAGGCCCTCCTCGACGGCTTTTCGCGCGAGCGTCCCGATGACATCGTCGGCCTCGTAGCCCTCGAGCTCGACCACACGGTCGTTGAATCCCGCGACCAGCTCGCGGATCCGGGGGAGAGAAGCCTCGAGCTCCTCGGGCATCTTCTCGCGGGTGGCCTTGTACTCGGGATAGAGCACCTCTCGCTCACTCATTCCGGCGTCGAAGACGACGGCCAGGTAGTCGGGCTCGTGCTCCTCGCGGATCCGCAGGAGAAAGTTGGCGAACCCCCAGGGCGCCGAGGTGTTCTCGCCCTTCGCGTTCGTGAGGGGTCGATTGATGAACGCGAAGAATGCCCGATAGATCAGCGCGTAGCCATCGATGAGGAAGAGGCGCGGACGGGTCTTTTTCGGAAGGTCCACCATAGCTCTGCCGGTTCCTGGCTCGGGTGCGATCGGTGCGGGAGGGAGGGCCTCCCTGCACCCCAAAGGATAAGGGGGGCGCCCCGGCTTCGGGACGCCCCCCTTCGTTCACCTCACCGCCGACGGTGGGACCTCACACCCATCGGGATGGAGTCGCTTCGGACGTCAGCGGACCGCCTTGGTGTCCAGGGCATGGATGGTGTCGATCATCTTCTGAGCCGACTCCTCCATGTCGATCACCAGCGCATCGATCCGCGAGATGAAGTAGTTGTGCGCGATGCTCACCGGAATCGCGATCGTCAGACCGGCCGCGGTGGTGAGCAGCGCCACCTTGATTCCGCCGGCGACGAGCGTCGCCTCGACTTCACCGGCCGCCTCGATCGAGTTGAACGCGATGATCATACCGATCACCGTTCCAAGGAAGCCGAGGAGCGGAGCCACGTTCATGAGGGTGGCCAGAATCACCAACCCCTTCTCGAGCTTCGACAACTCCAGGAGGCCCTGGTTCTCGATCGCCTTCATCACCCGGTCGGTTCCCTCGTGCCGCCGCTCGAGGCCCGCGTACAGAATGTTCGAAGCCGGAGAATCCGACTCCTTGCAGACGGCCATGGCGTCATCGATCCGCTGCTCGGCGAGAAGCTGGTTCACCTCGCCGAGGATCTTGCGAGTCCGGCTCGTCTTGGCCAGAAGATCGAAGAACTTCCAGATGATGACGATAATTCCGAGGACCAGACACGCCCCCAGCGGCCATCGCATGAACCCCATGTCGCCCCAGACCGCTGCGGCCCACTCGGTGACGGTGAGATCAGGATCATCGAACGACGCCTGCTGAATTTGAAGAAGCGTGCTTTGGATCTGCGTGAGACCGACCAAGAGGACCTCCCGACATATTAGGGTTGTAGGTCAAGGATTTGTGGGCGTCCGGGTCGGATCCGGACAAACCGCCGCTGGAATTGGAAGGTGGCATTATGAGTGCCCCGTTCCAACCTGTCAAGTAGAATTTTCGGGTGAAGTTTCGAGCTTGATACATGCCGCGCGGTGAGTCGTTCCATCTCCGCACGGATCGAGGGTGGGCACGACACGGCTGCAGTGAGCGTCCTTCGCAGGGTACCAGCACCGTGGATGGAAGGGACAACCGGAGGGCACCGAGACCGGACTGGGCACGTCTCCTTCGAGGACGATCCGGTGGGATTTTTCCGCCGCCGAGGGGTCCGGCCGGGGAACCGCCGAGAGGAGTGCACGGGTGTATGGGTGCTGCGGATTCCGGTAGATGTCGACCGCTGCGCCGATCTCGACGATGCGGCCGAGGTACATGACCGCCACCCGGTCGCTGACGTGCTCCACCACCGAAAGGTCGTGCGCGATGAACAGGTAGCTGAGCCCGAAGGCCTCCTGGAGGTCCTCGAGGAGGTTCAGCACCTGGGCCTGAACGCTCACGTCCAGCGCAGATACCGGCTCGTCCAGGACAATCAGTTCAGGCTCGACCGAAAGCGCACGGGCGATGCCGAGGCGCTGGCGCTGCCCCCCACTGAACTCGTGCGGATAGCGGTCCGCGTGCTCCGGCGCGAGCCCCACCACCTCGAGCAGTTCATGGACCCGCGTCCGTCGTCCGGTTCTATCGCCACCCAGTTGGTGCACGCGGAGGACCTCGGTGAGCATGTCGCCCACACTCATGCGGGGGTTGAGCGAAGAGTAGGGATCCTGAAAGACGATCTGGACCTGGCGTCTCAGCGCCCGCAGGCGTCGGCGATCCATCGTGAGAACATCTTCGCCGCGAAACTGGACCTCGCCTTCGGTCGGCTCGATCAGGCGCAGAATCGCCCGCCCGGTCGTGGACTTGCCGCACCCCGACTCGCCCACGAGCCCCAGGGTCTCACCGGCGAACAGGTCGAACGAGATCCCGTCCACCGCCTTCACCGCCGGCCCCCGCCCCAGGAGCTTTCCCCCCAGGGGGAAGTGCTTGCGCAGCCCCCGCACCGAGAGCAGGGGGGGATTCGGGTCCCGGTGCGTCATCGTGGAAGTCCCGGGTGTTGCGAAGCCGATCCCGTCGGCGAGGGGCGCGGTGTGACCCTGCGCTCCGGTTCCTCTTCGAGCCAGCATCGAGAGGCTCGACCCGATGCCTCCCCATCGACGACGAGAAGGGGAGGAGGGCTTTCGGCGCATCGGTCCCAGGCGTGCGGACACCGGTCACGGAAGCGGCAACCCTCGGGCCACTCGGTGGCCGACGGCACGGTCCCCTCGATCGGCCGCAGCCTGCGGGCCCCCTCGGCGCGTCCGGGAAGGGAATCGAGCAGCCCCCGCGTGTACGGGTGTCTCGGCTCTCCGAATACCTGCCGCACCGTGCCGGCCTCGACCACCTGGCCGGCGTACATTACCAGCATCCGGTCGCAGACCTCGGCCACCACCCCCAGGTCATGGGTGATCAGCAGCATCGCCATTCCCCTGACCGACTGCGCGTCGGCCAGGAGCTCCAGGATCTGCGCCTGGATCGTGACATCGAGGGCGGTCGTGGGTTCGTCGGCAATGAGCAGTTCGGGTTCACAGGAGAGCGCCATGGCGATCATGACCCGCTGGCGCATTCCGCCGGAGAGTTGATGCGGGTGCTCGTCGAAGCGTTGTTCGGGATCGGAAATGCCCACCTCCCGCAACAGTTCGACGCCCACCCTGCGGGCCTCGGCCCTTCCAAGCCCCCGGTGCAGGCGCAGGGCCTCTCCAATCTGATCGCCCACCGTGTACACGGGGTTCAGCGACGTCATGGGCTCCTGGAAGATCATCGCCATCTCGTTGCCGCGGAGCCGCCGGAGATCGCCGGCCGACATCCCAACGAGCTCGCGCCCGTCGAGGCGCACCGAACTCCCCTCGACGATGCGCCCCGGGGGATCGGGCACGAGCCCCATGATGGAAAGCGCGGTGACCGTCTTTCCGCACCCGGATTCACCCACGATTCCGAGCGTCTCCCCCTTGCGGAGCCGGAAGCTCACCCCGTCGACGGCGCGGGCCGTGCCCGAGTCGGTGTCGAACCAGGTTCGCAGGTTGTCGACCTGAAGGAGGCTCATGCGGACTTCCTCAGCTCCGGAGGCGGGGGTCGAGGGCATCGCGAAGCCCATCGCCCGCCAGATTGAAGGAGAGCACCACGAAGACGATGGCGAGCCCCGGGAAGGTCGAGATCCACCAGGCGCCCAGAAGGTTGTTTCGTCCATCGGCGACCATGGTACCCCACGAGGGGGTCGGTGGCTGCACCCCGAGCCCCAGGAAGGAGAGCCCGGCCTCGAGCACGATGGTGTCGCCGATCCCCAGCGAGGCGGCCACGATCACCGGGGCCAGGATGTTCGGGATCACGTGGCGAAGGACGATGCGCACGCGCGAGAAGCCGAGCGCGGCACCGGCCTGGACGAATTCCCGCTCCCTCAGACTCAGCACCTCGCCGCGGACGATCCTCGTGACCTGGGGCCACTGGGTAAGCCCCAGGATCACCACGATCAGGGTGATCGAGGGCTCGAACAGCGCGATGATCGTGATCAGGAGCACGAGGCGGGGAAAGGAGATCACCATGTCGACCCCGCGCATGATCACCGAGTCGACCGCCCCCCCGAGGTATCCGGAAACGGCCCCCAGGAGGGTCCCGATGGTGATCGAGATCGAGACCGCCACGAAGCCGATGCTGAGGGAGATCCGGGCACCGTACAGGAGTCGCGAGAAGATGTCCCGGGCGAAGTGATCGGTCCCCAGAAGATGGGTGGCCGACGGCCCGGAAAGGCGATCGGCCAGAAGGTCTCCCTGAAAGGTCGGGTCGAAGGGGGCGATGAAGGGGGTCAGGAGCGCCACCAGGTAGAAGAAGGCCACCATCCCGACCGCCAGTACCGCCACCCGGTTCTTCCGGAAGGAGCGAGAGGCCAGCCCCCACTGCGACCTGGACATCGGAAGGGGATCGCGCCCCTTCCGCAGATCGCGAATCGACCAGATCAGCGCCCCCGCGATCCCCAGCGCCAGGGTGGCGAAGGCGATCTGCTCGTCGAGCGCCCCGGTCGGGGCACCCCATACCCGCTCCCACCTGTACACCAGAAGGGTGACGAGGCCCACCCAGAGGGCGGTGACGTAGCCCCCGGCCGCGAGCCGGCCGGCCAGGAGCTGGGGAAGCCCGGGAAGGACGATCCCCAGTGCCCGGCCTCCCCGAAACCGGACGCCCCTCGACGCTCGGCTCCGCGCGTCGCTCCGGGCTTCGGTCCACACCTCACTCATAGCGGATCCGGGGATCGATCACCGAATAGAGGAGGTCGGCGACCAGGTTTCCGATGATCACCATGACGGCGAAGATGAAGGCGCCGGCCATGACCACCGGGTAGTCGCGCTGCCCGATCGCGTCGACCACGAGCTTGCCCATCCCCGGCCAGGCGAAGACGGTCTCGATAAAGACCGTGCCGCTGAACAGGAAGGGCAGGTAGAGACCGAGCAGGGTCACCACCGGGATCAGCGCGTTGCGGAGCGCGTGCTTGAAGATGACCGTCCGTTCGGGGAGGCCCTTGGCGCGCGCCGTCCGGACGTAGTCCTGTCGAATCACCTCGAGGAGGCTTCCGCGCATGTAGCGGGCGATGCCCGCGGCGAGCACCAGCGCGAGCGAGATCGAGGGGAGGGCCAGGTGACGGAGTCGATCGCCCACCTGCTCCAGAGGGGACATGAATTCGTGCCCGACGCTGGTCATGCCCGACGCCGGGAAATAGAAGGGCCAGTCCCACACGTTGCGGGCGGTCAGGCTGAAGATCAGGATCAGCATGAGCGCGAGCCAGAACGAGGGCATCGAATAGAAGAAGAGGGCGACGACGCTCAGCGAGTTGTCGACCAGGGAGTTCTGGCGGACCGCCTGGAAGACCCCGATGAGGATCCCGGCCAGGAAGGCCAGGGTGATCGCGCTGAGGGAAAGGATCAGGGTGTTGGGCAGGATCTGCTGGACGATCTCGCGCACCGGCTGGTTCCGGGCGAACGAGACCCCGAAGTCGCCCTGGATCATCGAGCCCATCCAGCGCACGTAGCGCACGTGCACCGGCTGGTCGAGCCCCATGTTCTGCCGCATCTGCTCGAGGACCTCGGAGGAG
>REBS01000113.1 GCA_007692605.1 Gemmatimonadales bacterium | reverse complement strand
GAGGCCGGTCGCCACCCGGTGGTCGAGACCATGATGCCGCGCGAGGAGTTCATCCCGAACGACCTGCGCCTCGACGAAGCCGGGCGAATCGTGATCCTGACGGGCCCGAACATGGCGGGAAAGAGCACGATCCTCAGGCAGGTGGGACTCATCCAGCTCCTGGGCCAGATGGGCTCCTTCGTGCCGGCGAATGTGGCGCGCCTTCCGCTGTGCGACCGCATCTTCACCCGCGTCGGGGCCTCGGACAACCTGGCCCGGGGCCAGTCCACCTTCATGGTCGAGATGAACGAGACCGCTTCGATCATCCACGGTGCCACCGATCGCAGCCTGGTGCTGCTCGACGAGATCGGTCGGGGGACCTCGACGTACGACGGCGTATCGATCGCCTGGGCGGTCACCGAACACCTCCATGAACACCTTGGAAGCAAGTCGATCTTCGCGACCCACTACCACGAGCTCACGCAGCTCGGGGATCTTCTGGGCGGGGTCAAGAATATGAACGTGTCGGTGCGGGAGACGGGCGACGACATCGTCTTTCTGCGCCGCCTCGAAGCCGGGGGCGCCGACCGGTCCTACGGGATCCAGGTGGCCCGTCTCGCCGGACTGCCCGCCCCCGTGATCGCACGGGCGGGTGAGCTTCTTGCCGAACTCGAGGGTACACACTCGGGAGGGGGAGAGGGTCTCGGGCGCTTCGGCGCACACCGGCCCGACTCCACCCCGTCGCCGGACCAGCTTTCCCTCTTTGCGGGGGAGCATCCGGTGGTGGCCCGGCTCCGGCGTGTGGAGCTCGAGGCGATGACGCCGCTCGAGGCGATGAACGTTCTGGCCAGGCTCAGGGCCGAGGCCCTCGGTACCCCTTCAGACCCATCCGACGACGAGTGAATACGACGACCCCTCAGGACCGATGGTCCACCGTGCCTCGCGAGGTGCCCGCACCGCTGCGCCGACTGGCCGCGACCCTGACGCTCCTGCTCCTGGTCGGTTGCGGGGGCGAGAGCGAGCTGGAACAGCCGACTCCCCTCTACGGCGAGGAGCCGATCGCCTACCCCGTGGAGCTTTGGGACGAGGGCGCCGAGGGGACGACCCTCCTGCGGGTCCGGGTGAACGAGACCGGGGTGGTCGACTCCGTCGAGGTCCTCGAGTCGTCGGGGCACGAGGGGCTGGACGCGGCTGCGCTCACCGGCGCGCGCGAGCTCCGCTTCCAGCCGGGGCGCAAGGATGGAAAACGAATCCGGATGTGGGCCTCCCTGCCCGTGCACTTCTCGAAACGACCCCGAGTGAATGACGACTCCTGAGCCCGGCCACATCACCCCTCCCGACCGTCTGCGCCGACCGGTCGCCTCGGCCCTCGATCTGGTGGGCTGGACCCCCCTGGTGCGGCTGAACCGGGTCGCCGAGGGGATTCGAACCCCCGTCTACGGTAAGTGCGAGTTCATGAATCCGGGGGGGTCGGTGAAGGACCGGATCGGCCAGGCGATCGTCGAGGCCGCCGAGGCCGAGGGCTCGCTGGGGCCGGGAGGGACCGTGGTCGAGGCCACGAGCGGGAACACCGGACTGGCGCTGGCGATGGCCGCCGCGTCGCGGGGCTATCGATGCATCTTCACGATGCCCGACAAGATGAGCACCGAGAAGGTGCGCCTGCTGCGCGCCTTCGGGGCCGAGGTGATCATCACCCCCACCGATGTGCCGAACGACGACCCGCGCCACTACACCCAGTGGGCGGCCCGCATCGCCCGCGAGACGCCGGGGGCCGTGCTGGCCGACCAGTTCTACAATCCCGCGAACCCCCAGGCCCACTACGAGAGCACCGGACCGGAGCTCTGGGAGCAGAGCCAGGGACGGATCACGCACTTCTTCGCCGGAGCCGGGACCGGAGGCACGATCTCGGGGACCGGTCGCTTCCTGAAGGAGCGGAATCCCGATGTGCAGATCGTGGGGGTGGATCCGGTGGGCTCGGTAATCGCCCCCTTCTTCCACACCGGCGAGATGCCCGAGGGCGAGGTCTACCAGGTCGAGGGGCTCGGCAACGACAAGATCCCTGGAGCGCTGGACCTGGAGGTGGTCGACGACTACGTCAGCGTCGACGACCGCTCCGCCTTTGCGATGGCTCACCGGCTCACCCGCGAGGAGGGGCTGTTCGTGGGCGGATCCGCGGGGCTCATCGTCCACGCCGCCCTCCAGCGCGCCCGCGAGATCGACGACCCCGAGGGATTCGTCGTCGCGGTGCTCTGCGACTGGGGCGAGCACTATCTGAGCAAGCTGTTCAACGACGAATGGATGACCGAGCACGGGCATTCCGTCGGGGGCACGGGGGGCCTCGACCCGTGAGCCGCCTGCGCATCGCGGTCCTCATGGGGGGCACGTCGGGGGAGCGGGACGTTTCGCTCGCATCGGGCGCGCAGGTCGCGAAGGCGCTGCGCGAGGGCGGCCACGAGGTGGTGGCCTTCGATACCGCCCGGGGGGTCCTTTCGCGTGAGGATCAGGCCCGGCTCGTCGCGGCGGGGGTGGGGATCGCGCCACCGCCGCCGGGTTCGGTGGATCTTCTCGAGTCGGGAGACATCACGTCGCTCACACGTGCCCCGGAGATGGAGGGGGTCGACGTCGTGCTCCCGATCCTGCACGGGGGGACCGGCGAAGACGGCACCCTGCAGGCGCTCCTCGACCTGACCGGGCTCCCCTACGCGGGGAGCGGTCGGCTCGGGTGCACCCTCTCGATGGACAAGGAGGTCTCCAAGCGGCTCTTTCGGGACGCGGGGATCCCCACCCCCGACTGGCTCCCGCACCCCGCCACCCCCGACGAGGTCGTGGAGCGGCTCGGGCTCCCCCTGATCGTGAAGCCGCCGTCGGGCGGGTCCACCCTGGGTCTCTCGCTGGTCAAGGAGAGGGAGGCCATCGAAGGTGCGGTGGAGCAGGCGCTGCAGTACGAGGACCGGGTGCTCTACGAGGCCTACATCCCCGGACGGGAACTCACGGTCGGGGTCGTGGGCGGCGATGCCCTGCCCGTGGGCGAGATCATTCCCGATCACGAGATCTTCGATTACGAGTGCAAGTATCAGCCGGGGCTCGCCCGCGAGGTCTTCCCGGCGCACATCCCCAACGCGGTCGCCGAGCGGGCCCGAGAGCGGGCGCTGCAGGTCCACGAAGCCCTCTTCCTGCGGGACTTCTCGCGGGTGGATTTCATCTTGGATGATGCCGGCGAGCTCTGGTGCCTCGAGGCGAACGCGCTGCCCGGGATGACGGCGAATTCGCTCCTGCCGCGTGCGGCCCGCGCTGCCGGGATCCCCTTTTCGCACCTGTGCGACCGGATCGCGCGCACCGCCCTCGCGCGGATCGAGGCGGCCCGCATCGGAACCCGCGAAGCGTCGGCGGGTTGAATCCCGGGCAGAGGAGGGCTACTCTGCTCCTTCTCCGCCCCTCCAGACTTCGGCCCCAGCACCATGTCGTTCGGATCCACCACCGCTTCCTCGGGCTTCGGCTTCGGATTCACCCTGACTCCCTGGGTGAAACGGCTGATCATTGCCAATGCGGTGATCTTCCTGGTGGGGACCGTCACGAGTCCGACCTTCTTCTACCACTGGTTCGGATTCACCCCGGCCGAGGCGCTGACGCGCCCCTGGGGCATCATCACCTACATGTTCATCCACGGCAATTTCCTGCACGTGGCGTTGAACATGCTGATCCTCTTCTTCTTCGGAGCCCCTCTCGAGCAGAAGTGGGGATCGGCGGACTTCCTCAAGTTCTACGTCGCCTGCGGGATCGGTGGGGCGCTGCTCAGCTTCATCTTCGCCCATTCCGCCTCGATCATCGGTGCCTCGGCCGCCGTCTACGGGCTGATGCTGGCCTTCGCCTGGAACTGGCCGAACGCTCCCATCTACGTGTTCGGAATCTTCCCCGTGAAGGCCAAGTGGCTCGTCGCCTTCCTCTTCGTGATGGCCTTCATCTCGAGCTTCGGCGGGCCGCAGGACAACATCGCCCACTTCGCGCACCTCGGAGGGCTGGCCGCGGCCTTCCTCTATCTCCGCTTCGCCCCCCCCGGGGGGACGAGCAACCGGTTCGCGGGGACGGCGGGGTTCGGCCAGCAGGTGGCGATCGTCCCGCGAAAGGACTCGGGGAGTGCCGAGCCCGACGCACGCAAGCGGGAGCCGATCCATCGTCGGCTGATGCGGGCCGGGGGTCGGGAGGGTCGCGAGGATCGCCCCGAGAAGGAGCTCCTCGACGAGGTGGACCGCATCCTCGACAAGATCTCGGCCTCGGGGATCAGCTCCCTCACCTCCGAGGAGCGGAAGGTCCTGGACGAGGTTTCGAGGCGTCGACAGATGGACTGACGGGCGGTGGGGCGTTACCATGGGCGCATCCACCCGACACCATTCCCCGACGTCTCCGGAACGCCATGTCTCGATCCACACGTCCCGTAACCTTCGCGCGCCCCTCGATCTCCCTCGCGGCGGCCCTGACACCCCTTCTCGCCCTGCTCCTGGTCTCGAACACGCTCGAGGCCCAGGTCCCCACCCCGCTCGAACACTTCGGGTTCGAGATGGGCACCGACCGGGAGCTGGCGGACTGGGAGAGCCTTCTTTCCTACTACGATCGGCTGGCGGCCGCGAGTCCCCGGATCCAGATCGACACCCTCGGGATGACCACGCGCGACCGGCACTTCGTGATGCTCACGGTCTCGGCGCCCGGGAACCTCGAGCGCAAGGAGGAGCTGCGCGAGATCAACCAGACGCTCGCCGATCCCCGGCGGATTCGAGACGATGCGCACCGCGACGAGCTCCTCCGCGAGGGGAAGGCGGTGGTGCTGATCACGAACCACATCCACTCCTTCGAGGTCGGGTCGGGCCAGATGCCCCCCTCGCTCCTCTACCGCCTGGCGACCTCCGATGACCCCGAGGTGCTCGAGATCCTCGAGAACGTGGTGCTCCTCAGCGTGCCCTCGCTGAATCCCGACGGCACCCAGTACGTGGCGGACTGGTGGAACGAGTGGAAGGACACCGAGTTCCAGAGCGCCCCGCTCCCCTGGCTCTATCACTGGTACGTGGGGCACGACAACAACCGGGACTGGTACGCGATCCGGCAGGTCGAGACCGAGTTGACCGTGCGTCACGCGCACAACGCCTGGCGGCCGCACATCGTGCAGGATCATCATCAGCTCTGGGCCGACAACCTCCGGATCTGGGTGCCGCCGTACCAGGATCCGTGGGAGCCCAACATCGACCCCTCGCTGATCGGAGCGGTCAATCAGCTCGGATCCTACGTGGCGGCCGAACTCCTGGCCGAGGGGAAGACCGGCGTCGGCACCTACTCGATCTTCGACGCCTTCACACCCGCCCGCGCCTACCAGCACCACCACGGGGGCGCACGGATCCTGGTCGAGGTCGCCCGCGCCGACTGGGCCGCGCCGGTGCAGCTGGCCCCCGAGGATCTGAGTGCTCGCCGGGGCGCCGACCCTCACACCTCCAGCTGGAACCATCCAGCGCCCTGGCCCGGGGGTGAGTGGGGGATCGGCGACATCGTCGAGTACATGGAGTCCGCCTCGATGGCCGTGCTCCGGCATGCGGCCCGCAACCGCGAGTACTGGGTGCGCAACTTCCACGGGATCCAGGAGCGCGCAGTGGAGCGCTGGGACCGGTGGCCGGCGGCCTGGGTGATCCCCCCCGAGCAGACCGATCCCGTGCGGATGACCGACATGATCCGGATTCTGCGCGTGGGAGATGTCGAGGTGCACGAGGCCACCGCGCCCTTCACCGCGCAGGGCCGCAGCTGGCCCGCGGGAAGCTACGTGATCCCGATGGACCAGCCCTTCGCCTCGTTCGCGCAGGCGCTCCTCGAGCGGCAGGAGTACCCGGACCTGCGGCAGTATCCCGGAGGGCCTCCCCAGGTGCCCTACGATGTGACGGCCCACACCCTGCCCCTGCTGATGGGAGTCGAAGTCACCGCGATCGAGGAGGCCTTCGACGCCCAGCTGTCGGAGGTGATCCCGGTTCCCGACCGGATCGAGTATCCGCTTCCCGCGGAACTCACCGGTCCCGCGGCACCCCGGGTGGGCGTCTTCAAGGGGTGGGGCGAGTCGCAGCCTTCCGGGTGGACCCGATGGGTTCTGGACCAGCACCAGCTCGACTACGACACCCTCATGCAGGTCGACATGCGGGACGGGAGCTTCCGGGAGCGGGTCGACGTGGTGCTCTTCCAGTCGCGGGGAGCGGGCTCGATCGTGAGCGGGATCTCGCCGAACCAGATCGCCGAGCCCTATGCCGGCGGGATCGGCGAGGAGGGCCTCGACCACCTCCGGGCCTTCGTCGAGGGCGGGGGGCGCGTCGTCGCGGTGGAATCCGCGGCCGACCTGTTCATCGACCTCTTCGACATCGAGGTCGGCCGGAGCGGGCAGGGCGAGAGCTCGCAGAGCTTCTACGTCCCGGGCTCGATCCTGCGGCTGGAGCTCGAGGCTCACCCCTTCGTGGCCGGGCTCGAGGAGGAGTCGATCGCCTGGTTCCAGGGTGGGGGCGGGGGTGGCGGCTCGCGCGCCTTCACCGTCGACGACCCGAGGGTCGAGGTGCTGGCCCGCTACGGATCGGGTGATCCGCTCCTGTCGGGGTGGCTCATGGGGCCGGAATTCGTGGCCGAAGGCGCCGCCATGCTCCGCGTCGTGATCGGCGAGGGCGAGCTGATCCTCTTCGGCTTCCAGCCGGATTACCGCGGGCAGTCCTCGGCGACCTGGCCCCTACTGCTCAGGGCGATGGGAGGGGACAGCGGCTCCTGACCAGCTCGACGTCGGCGGGGTGGAGCTGGGCGCCCCCCAGCCCCCGCTGTCCGGCGCGGGCGGATCGGGCGTGCTCGTACATGATCGCGCTCGGGTTCGAGGTGTAGCCGAGCCCGAGCGCGTGCCCGAGCTCGTGGGCGATCGCACGGATCAGGTGGTCGGGGTCGTCGAACTGGTAGATCTCGATCTCGCGGCTCATCGAGAGGACCCAGGAGCCGAGCGCGCGCGAGGACTCGCGGTAGAAGCCGGTGAGCATCCCGTCGTCGACTCCGCCCCGGAGACGCGCCTGGGCGGCGTTGTACTCCGAGATCGCCTCGTTCAGGGCCTCGGTGTCCTCGTTGACCCGGGCCACGAGCGTGTTGATCCCCTCGGCCTTCTCCTGCAACCGCATCCGCTCGCGCTCGAGTTCGTCGCGGACCCGGTCGAGCTCGCGGGCCTCGGCCGGTGGAGGCCCTCCCCGGCTCTCCCAGTATTCGATCGCCCGTCGGTGCTCCGCCTGTCGTCCCTCGAGAGCCTCCAGCCTCTGATCGTAGAGAGCTCGCTCGAGTCGAAGCGCTTCGCGGGCCTCATCCAGTGCGTTCCGGCGGTCCTGGATCGCGGTGCTTCGCTCCGCCAGTTGGGACTCGCGGGTGATCCGGTCCTGCATCATCTGGTGCCGGGAATCCCAGACGAAGGTGATGGGAAAGCCGTCCTCGGGGTCGTGCTCGAAGAGGGGGCGGCCCGCAGCGGTCTCCCACAGACCCGCGGCTTCGGTGACTGCGGTTTGCGCCTCTTCGAGCGTCATCCCGAAGCGCTCGTCGATCTGGTCGATCTTCCACGCGATGGGCGTGTCGCACACCGGAGCGGGGAGGGTACTCCAGATCGCGAGCAGAATCGGAAGGTACATCGGGGTCACCTCGTGTCTTCGGGCCGCAGGCCGAATGGGAGTCGCACCGGGGGCTCGAGGCGATCGGGCCTCCCGGATCCGCTCCTTGGTACCCCTGCCTCTCCCGGAAGGTCGACCGTCCCCTCCTGACGAAATCGCGAGCGCCCGATACATTGCGACTCCCGCTGACGCTCACCCTGAATCCACTGCGCGATGCTTCGATCCTCCATTCGATCCCGGATTCGGTCCTTCCCCGACGCGCTCGACCCCCCGCGTGCGTCGATCGACAGACTCCGGGTGGGGCCTACCCCATGATGGCGCTCGGCGTGGCCTGGACCCTGGCCGTGATCTATGCGGTGGCGGTGCCCCTGGGGCGGAGGGTGGACGCGGCGGGGGTCTGGGCGGTCCGGACCCTCGCTCCGCCGGGATCGGAAGGAATCGCGCGCCGTGCCAGCCGGCTGGTGATGGGAGGATGGTATGCCCTGCTGAACGCCGATCTCTGGCTCCTGCCCTTCCTGGGGGCGCTGATCCTGCTCTTCGAGTGGTGGTGGATGTCACCGATCCTTCTGGGTGCCGCCGTCGCCCTCCGCTGGGTCGCCGACCGGGTTCTGCCCTACCCGAACCGGGTGGAGTGGTATCTGAAGCGCTTCCTGACCGAGGTCGAGAAGCGGGGCGATGAGGACCCGGCGGCCGACGAGATCGCCCGGGGCCTCGGGGCGCTCATCGACCTCTACGAGGGGGCCGAATGCGCCCCGCCCAGCCTCGACGAGGCACGCAGCGCCCCACCGGGAGCGCCCCGCTGGCTCCTCGAATCGAGGCGCTGAGGGTCAGTCGGACTCCGAGGCGAGCCCGGCTTCGGCCACGACCAGGAGGAGGGTGCGCTGGATCGCGATGTGCCCATCTTCGTTCAGCCACCATTCGTCCAGCGAATGCGCGCCCCCGCCCACGCCCCCTCGTCCCACCGTCGCCGCCGGAATCCCGAGCGAGATCGGCACGTTCGAGTCCGTCGAGGAGCGCTCGAGGCTCGGCTCGCCCCCGAACCATGCGGCGGCAGCCATGGCGCGCTGGACCAGGGGCTCGTCCGGAGCGATCTCTCCGCTGGGGCGGTCTCCGACGCGGTCGAGCTCGACTGTCAGGTGGGGGCCCTCTTCATGCCGCGCGTTGTACCGATCGAGCGCCTCGTGCATCGTTTCCCGAAACAGCTCCCCGATGCCCTGGAGGCGGTCGGGATCGATCGAGCGCATGTCGACCTCCATCCAGACATCGACCGGCACCGAGTTGACCGATGTGCCGCCACCCTGACGCCCGACGTTGTAGCTCGTACGCGGGCCCGAGGCCACGAACTCGCGCGCCCGATCGGTGAAGAGCTGGACGGCGAGTCCCTGGGCATGCGCGGGATTGACCATCCCGAAGTCACCCCATGAATGGCCTCCGGGGCCCGAGAAGGTGACCCGGTACCGAAGGGACCCGAGCGCCTGGTTGATGACTCGGTCGTCGCCCGGACCGTCGACCGAGAGGAATGCGTCGATCTGCGGTCCGCCCTCCCGGAAGAGGTGCTTCACGCCTCGAAGATCCCCGAGCCCCTCCTCGCCCACGGTGCCCACGAACCACACATCCTGCTCGGTCTCGATCTCTGCCTGCTCCATCGCACGGACCACGGCCAGGAGCATGGCGAGTCCACGGGAGTCGTCGCCGACCCCGGGCGCGAAGAGGGTGTCGCCCCGAAACTCCACGGTCACGTCGGTGCCTTCGGGGAACACGGTATCCAGGTGCGCCGAGACCACGATGACCCGATCTCCGACGGTGCCCGGGCGAACTCCGATGACATTGCCCTCGTCGTCGCGCGACACGTCGTCCAGGCCCGCGTCACGCAGCATCTCCACGTAGGCTTCGGCCCGTTCGTCCTCCATGAAGGGAGGGGCCGGGATCTCGGTGATGGTGACCAGGTCCTCCATCGTGCGGGGCTCGATCTCCTCGATGATGCGGAAGGCCGCTTCGATCCGCGGATCCGATGCGAGCCTCTCCATCTCCTCGACGTAGCTCCCCTCGATTTCGGGCGGGGTCCCTTCCGGATCCGCCGGGGCGGCCGGTTCGGTCACCGCCTCGCCGGGCACGGTGTCGGGGGTCTGCTCACAGCCTGACAACAGGATGAGGACCAGGAACGGGCCGGCAATGCGCCGGGCGAGGCTCGAGGACGTCTTCATGGATCTCCGGAGTTTGGGTGATTCGCCGAGTGATATGCAGGGTAGGGCGAAGGTGCCGAATGCCGCAACGGGTGGAGTGTTCGGAACCTCCGGTCCCCGATGGAGGTTTCACGGCCATGACTCCTGACCCGGCGCGAGAGCCCTCTACGGAGGAAGGACGCGGCGACCGAGCGGTTCCGATCGCTCTTTCGCTCCTGCCGGCGTTGATCCTGGTCATGGCCGGCGCGGCGCTCGTCGGCTTCAGCCCCGCGTTCAGGGCGGAGCTGGGCGTGGCGTGGGAGATCCTTCGCGAGGGCGAACCCGAGGGACTGCGGGTGTGGCTCCTGCAGTTCGGGGCGTGGGCACCCGTGATCTCGGGACTCCTCCAGATCGCCACCTCGATCTTCCCGCCCGGACCGTCGTTTCTCCTCGGGATCGTGAATGCGATGCTCTTCGGGATCGTCCTCGGGGGACTTCTGACCCTGGGGACGCAGATCCTGGCCGCCGCCATCTGCTTCGGGATCGCGCGGGCCGTGGGTCGACCCGGGGTGGTGCGGCTCGTGTCCGAAGACCGCCTGGCCCGGGTCGACGGGTTCATGCAGCGCAGGGGAGTGCTGACGGTATTCGTGGGTCGCGTGATTCCGTTCATCAATCCCGACCTGGTGAGCTACGCGGCAGGGGTCACCGGGATCCGCTGGCCCGCGTTCCTTCTCGCGGTGGGCGCAGGAGCCGTGCCGAGCACCATCTTCTACTCCGTGATCGGAGCCACCGCGATCGAGGCGACCGGGTGGGTGCTGGTGGGGGTCGTGACCTCGGCGGTCCTCCCCCTGCTCGTGCTTCTCGTGTATCGGCGACGGTTGTCCCGATGGCTCTCGAGCCGGGAGTCCGGCGGAGCGGAGTGATCCGTTCGATTTGACCGGGATCCGTCGCGGCGACTACCTTGCGGCACGCAGCACCGCCCTCGACGACCTCCGGCCCGAAGGCTCCGTAAATGCCGCAACAGGCCGGCCTCCTCCCGGCACCGCCATCCCCCGGTCGCTCGGCCGCGGTCGCAGCCGGGTTGTACGCCGCCGTCGGGATCCTCTGGATCGTGGCCTCGGACTGGGTCCTCTTCCAGCTGAGCCCCGGCCCCGAAGCGTTCGCCACTCTGCAGACGTGGAAGGGCACCCTCTTCGTGCTCGTCACGGCCGGATTCCTCTTCATCCTCCTGAGGTTCCAGTTCGCCCGCCGGGCCCGGGCGACGGGTGAATTGAAGGCGGCGAACGAGCGACTCACCTCTCATGTCGAAAACACCCCGCTGGCGCTCATCGAGTTCGATCAGGAGTTTCGGGTCTCGCGGTGGTCGAAGCGGGCGGAGGACATCTTCGGGTGGAGCGAGGCCGATGTGCTCGGAAAGCGCTGGTCCGACTGGGGATTCGTACCTCCCGAGGATCTGCCCGAGGTCGAGCGCATCATCAACGAGAGCCTCGAGGCGGGAGAGTCGGGATCCTTCTCGGTGAACCGGAACCTGCGCAGGGACGGGCAGATCATCTGGTGCGAGTGGTACAACTCGTGGCTGCGGGGCGCCGACGGCAAGCCGACCTCGATGATGTCCCTTGCCCACGACGTCACCGACGAGCTCGAGGCCACCCGGGAGGTGCGCCGTCTGAACCGGGATCTCGAGGCGCGGGTGCATCGCCGGACCGAGGAACTGGCGCAGGCCAACGCCGATCTCAGGGCGCTCAGCTATTCGATTTCGCATGACCTGAGGGCGCCGGTGCGGGCGATCCTGGGCTTCGGCGAGATCATCCGGAGGCGACATGCCGAGGACCTGCCGGAAGAGGGCCGCCGGTACATCGGCAACATCCTGACGGCCGGAGAACAGATGGACCGGCTCATCGACGGACTTCTGGAGTATGGGAAGCTGGATTCCGAAAAGGTCTCGCGGGAGATCGTCGATCCGAGGCTCGTCATCGACGAGGTGGTCGAGGAACTTCGGGTAGCCCGGGAGTTGGACCCGGAGGGGGTCGAGGTGGTCGGTGCGATCCCTCTCGTGACCGCGGACCTGCAGGGCGTCCGGCGGGTGGTCCAGAACCTTCTGGGCAATGCGTGGAAATACCGCGCTCCCGACCGAGACTGGCGGGTACGGATTTCGGGAGCGGTCGAGGGAGCCCGGGTCGTGCTGCGCGTGTCCGACAACGGACCGGGGATTGCCGAAGGGCACCGAGAGCGGGTTTTCGAGCTCTTCGAGCGGTTGCACTCCCAGGAAGATGTGGCGGGGGCCGGACTCGGCCTCGCGGTGGTCAAGCGATTGATGGAGTTGATGGGAGGGACGGTCGCGATTGGCGACGATGACCCAAAGGAGTCGGCGACACTCGAGGGAGCGACCTTCGTCCTCACCTTCAGGACGGCGGAGTCCGAACACGAACCTCTGGAGATGGTCGAGGTGGAGCGATGATGATGGCCGAAGCGAGCGCGCGGACCCGGAGCCTGCCGGCGACGGTCCTTCTGGTCGAGGACAACCGGCTCGATGTGGACCTCACCGAGGACGCCTTTCGAACGGTGTGGCCGGGAACGGCACTACACTCGGTATTCACAGGAGAAGAGGCGCTGCGATACCTGGAGCAGTGCTCCGAGGACGGCTCGCTTCCGGATCTCATCCTGCTCGACCTCAAATTGCCCGGAATGTCGGGTCAGGAAATTCTGCGCAGAGTGAAGGGGGCGCGGCCGTGGTCCAGGATTCCGATCCTGATCTTCTCGTCCTCCGATCACGTCGATGACCGGGCGGGATCCTACGACGGTGGCGCCAACGGCTACCTCGTGAAGCCTCGGACCTTCCAGGGCTTTCTCGATGTCGTGCGCTCCATCGGAGATTTCTGGCTGGCCTGGAACGCCCGCCCCCCCCGGGTCTGACACCTGGACTCCCCCATCAGCAAGGGCCTCACGTACATGGTCGAACCAGGCAGCCCCCCGCCACCCACCGTCAAGGAGATCCTGTATGTCGACGACTCCTCCTTCGATCGCGCCCTCGTGCGCGATGCCCTCGAAATCGAGAGTGACGCCTACCGGCTGACCGAGGCGGCCACCGACGAGGAGCTGGCATCGATCCTCTCCGAATCCACGAACTTCGATCTCGTGTTGAGCGACTTCAACATTCTGGGGATGACCGGCCTGGATGTCCTGAAGAGAGTCCGGGAGGTCATGCCCGACGTGCCGATCATCATCGTGACCGGCACCGGTTCGGAAGAGATCGCGGTCGATGCGCTGAAGGCCGGGGCCGACGACTACGTGATCAAGCAGCCCAGTCATATCCGCCGATTGCCGCAGACGATCGAGGCGGTCATCGAGGCCCGTAGAGCGAAGGTCGAGCGCGATCGGGCCCGGGCGCTCCTCGAGGAGAGCGAATTCCGCTTTCGTCTTCTGGCCGAGCATTCGACGGACCTGATCCTTCGGATCGACCCGAACTGTCGAATTCTCTACACGTCTCCCGCCGCCCGGCCGATGCTGGGTCGAGACCCGCAGGCACTCGATGGACGGTCCTTTCTAGACCTGGTCGACGCACCGTATCATCGGATGGTCTGCGAGACCCTTCCCCCCTGTGGGGCTTCGAGCGGGGTGGTCGAAGAAGGCTCCCTGACCCTGCCCCCGATGGAGCTCGTCGGAGAGGGGAGGATCCGGGTATGGGTCGAGACGCACGGTCGTGTGATTCCATCCACCCACACGGCGTCGGGTGGGGTCGAGGTGCAGCTGGCATGCCGCGACGTGACCGAGCGCAAGCGCATGGAAGACACGCTTCGGGCCAGCCGGGAGAAGCTTCGTCAGCTCCGCCACCTCGAGTCGGTGGCGCGACTGGCCGGGGGGGTGGCGCACGACTTCAACAATCTGCTCACCGTGATCTCGGGCAACACCGAGATGGTCCGCAGTGGCCTCGACCCCGAACATCCGCTTCGCGACGAGGTCGAGGAGATCAGCCGAGCGGTACGCCGCGCGGGTGAGCTCACGCGCCATCTGCTCGAATTCTCGAGCGGTGAGATGGCTCCCCTGCGAACGGTCGACATTCCCGAGCTCCTCGAAGAGACCGAGAGTCTGCTGCGGCGAACGATCGACGACGGCGTCGAACTCCAGGTGGAGGTGTCGGGGGACCTCCCCCGGGTGCGCTCGAATCCCGCACGCCTTCAACAGGTGGTGCTGAACCTGGGGCTGAACGCCCGGGATGCGATTCATTCCGCCGGAAGACGGGGGACCGTCCGGATCGCCGTGGATCGCTGGGAGCCCGATTCCTCGGGAGTGCTGGCCGATCCGGCGCTTCGGGAGTGGCTCCCGGGTCGCGGAAGAACCGAGCTCGTCCGAATCCGCGTGAGCGACAACGGGTGCGGGATGGACGCAGGCATCGTGGAGCGGGTGTTCGAACCCTTCTTCACGACCAAGGAGCTGGGGAAGGGGACGGGGCTGGGGCTCGCGTCTTCGTTCGGAACGGTGCGGCAGGCCGGGGGGACGATTCTCGTCGACAGTGTGCCGGACCGGGGAACCACCTTCACGGTGCTCCTGCCCGTCCCGGAGGAGAGCGGGACCGATTCCTCGGCTACGGCCGGGAGTACCAGTCGAGGATGACCTCCTCGACGGGCTTGTGCTGCGGAGTATAGTCCGCACGCCGACCCGTTCGGAGTCGATCGTCGTCGGGAAACCACTTCCAGAGGAATCCGCCTGCCACCCACGGCTCGTCCCAGACCGCCCGGAAGAGAGCTTCGTACGCGTTCATCTGAGCCGTCAGGTTCACGGGGGTCGAGGAGTCGCCCTCCCGCGGCATCTCCCACTGAGGCCCGGCGGAGGCGTCGATGCTCCGGTACCCATACTCCGTCAGGAGGACGGGCCGGTCGGCCGAACGGCATTCAGCCCTCAACGCCTCGACGATGGGCTCCCATTCGCTCACGAGCGCATCGGACGTGGGAGTGGCTTGCGAGGAGAGAGGGAAGAAGGCGTCGACCCCGATGTAGTCCAGCTCGGACCAGAAGGGAACGTCCTGGAATCCATCCCAGTTGGCCGCGTAGGTCAGCTTTCCCCCGAACCGCTGGCGAACCTCACCGATCAGGTCGATCCAGAACGCCGGGCGCTCCCGCACGGTCTGGTCCAGCTCGGTGCCGATCACGAAGATCTCGACCTCCAGGGAGTCCGCCAGGGCTGCGAACTCGAAGATCAACGTCCGGTAGTCCGACTCGAACCGCATCCAATCCTCTTCGGAGGTGGGCGCGAAGTGTCCGACCCAGTCCGCTCCGCTCCAGAGGTGTGGTTTGAGCATGACACCCAGGCCCTTCTCATGCGCCAGACGGATCGTGTGCGCGGCGAGGTCGAGGCGCCCACTCGAGAAGCCGCGTCCGTCCTCCGGCCCCGAGCGATGCTGAATCCCGCCGTTCGAGTCGAGCCGGGCGTAGGGGAGCACTGCGATCCACTCGGCCCCGATCCGATCGAGCGCATCGAGTTGCTCTGCCTGGAGCCACGACCGGGGGGTGACGAGAGACACCCCCCGGATCGGAACGGTGCCCGTGGGCTCCGAACCCGGACAAACGGCGACCGGCTCGGACGCCGACGAGTCCGATGGGAACGGGGCGCCGAACCACGCCAGGAGGCCCCAAAGGGCCATGCCGCTGCCAAGGACGAGGAGGAGGGCGCCGGGCCGCCCACTCCTCGTGGACAAGGGCGAGGTGGCCCGTCCCGAAGCGTTCATGGTCCGTTTCTCGGTTGCCCGGGGGTCTTACCCCCGGGGATGGGGTTGCACGGCCGGTTTCGCCTCGGTCAGAAGTAGACCCGGAGTCCGACCTGAGCCTGCCACTGCGACGCGGGAACGACAAGGTTGTGCGGCAGCACCGGGCGAAGTGCCCCCGACTCCTGGTCCCGCACGACCGGGCCGGTGAACCCGAGCTGGGCCGGGGAGTTCGGTAGCGGATTGCCCTGCATGTCCTCCTCGGTGCGACGGGCGAAGTCGAGGATCGGGACCACCGGATCGACCTCCCATACCTGCCCCCACCCCGAGTTGAAGAGGTTCAGGACGTTGAGCATGTCTCCCGAGACCTCGAAGCGGGCCCCTCCGACGCTGAAGGGCTGCGAGACGCTCAGGTCGACCATGTGCGTCATCGGAGTGCGGCAGCTGTTTCGCGTCGTGATCTGGTTGCGCACGTCGGCCAGGCACGGTTCGACCCCGTCCACGAACTGCGTGAAGAGCTGCCGGGCGAGCAGCGAACCCGGAATGCGGGCGGGATCTTCCGGGATGAAGATCAGGTCGTTGCTCGCATCGAGCGGGATCCCGGCACCCGGAAAGCCGTCTCCATTGATGTCGGAGCCGTACACGTACGAGTACGGCTGCCCCGACTGCCCCACGTAGAGGACCGAAACCTGGGCTCCGCCCCACCGCTCGGGCACCCGGGCCCGGGCGTTCAGAAGGTACTTGCGGGGACGGTCGAAGTTGGCGGGTCGGGCCGTGTACTGGTTCGCGATCGCCCCGATCGGGGTGGCCGCCAGACTCGTCGCCATGTCCCCGAAGGTCAGGCTCTGCTCGTCGGTGGTGCGGCTGAGGCTCAGGGAGCCGGTCAGGGTGAGCCACTCGGCCATCTCCCGCTCCAGCTGGAGTGTCGCTCCGAAGGCGATCGCGGCCCGCTTCTCGTTCTCGATCTGCAGGACCTGGGAGAATTGGGGCAGGCGGCGTCCCGAGGAGTACCCCGTCGCGGTCGCGGACCCGTAGTGCGCCCGCTCGCCGAAGGCCTCGTTGTACTCGGCGTCTCCGGCCACCCCCACGGGGGGCAGGTTCAGGTCACGGACCGCGGTACGCGAGAAGGTCGGGATCATGAGCGTCTCGACCGTCATGACGATGTTTCCGGGAAGCTCCTGGTCGAGCGAGGTGGTGATCTTCAGCTCCCTGGGAAGCGCGAAATCGTCGCGGAAGCCGACCACGCGTCCCTGGGCGGCCGTCTCGACACCGGATCCGTCCGCGCAGGTCACCGGGGCGGGTGAAGCGGCGTCGTATGCGGGGGTGTTCTCTCCCGAGCAGGTGAGGATCGCGTTGCCCAGGCCGGTGTGCCGCACCGCATCGGCCATCCAGGTATAGGGGAGGTTCGCCGTGAAGATGCCGATGCTTCCGCGAAACTGTGTGCGCAGGCGGGTCAGCGGCTGCCAGTTGAAGCCGAGTCGGGGGGTGAAGGTGACCCGATTCGAAGGCAGGTTGTCGGTGCGCAGGCCGAAGGCGTCATCGATCGCCTCGTTGTAGAGGGGGGATCCCAGGAACATCGGAATGTCCACCCGCATGCCGTAGTTCATCACCAGGCCGTCGGGAAATTCGTGCTCGTTCTGCACATAGAGGTGGGGCTGGGCGACCGAGAACTGCACGGTCGGATCCGAGAACTCGGGGTTTCGGACATTCACTTCGTAATAGCTCGCCTGATTCGCCTCAAGCGCTCCCAGGTCGTCGAACTGGTAGTAGCCCCTCGACCCCGGGCGGAAGTCATGGTCGAAACGGAAGTAGTCCAGCCCGAGGCCGAGCGTGGTGTTCACATCCCCGTGCGCCAGAACCATCCGGTTGGTGAGCTGCACGATCGTCTGGTCGAGTGCGCTCTGCTGCGAGTAGTATCGGGATCCCGCCCGCGCCTCCCGGCGCAGCCCCACCCCGTCCTGGCTGCTGCGGAGCGTGACATCGAGCATCGGGGCGAAGGAGGCGGGAAGGGCCTCTTCACTGATCCGCTGCACGTTGAAGGAGAGCTGGTTCGCGTGGCCTGCACCGAACTCCGAGAGGATCCGGCTGCTGAAGGCGTGGCTGCTGCTCTGGGCCCGGAATCCCGCCGAGGAATACTCGTAGGGGCCGACCGGAGCGCGATTCGGGGTCGAGTCCCGGGCCGCTCCCGAGAAGTTGTGTCGCAGAACCAGTCGGTGCGCCTCGGAAAGCTGCCAGTCCAGTCGGGCGAAGATGTTCGACAGGGGGTTGCCCAGCGAGACCTGGCCCGACGTCCCGGGATCCATGCCGTACTGGTTTCGCAGGATCTCGGTCATCCGCGCCAGCGAGTCGGGGGCGACCCGGGTGCGCAGGGCATCATGCGTCCCCTCGATGAATCCCAGCGAGGGCTCGCTCCGGTCCTCGAACTCCGCGGCGATGAAGAAGTGCGCCTCGTCGAGCCGGATGGGCCCGCCCACATTGAAGCCCCACACGTACTTCGAGAACTCTTCGGGAGCGACCTGGGCCCCGTCGAGCTCCAGGCTCCCGAAGAAGTGCTGGTTCCGGAACTGCGAGAAGAGGGAGCCCTCCCACTGGTTGGTGCCGGAGCGGGTCGAGGCATCCATGACCCCGCCGGTGAAGCCGCTCACCCCTACGTCGAAGGGGGCGGCCTCGATGCTGAACTGCTGGATTGCGTCGAAGGGGATGGGCTTGGCCCGGGCCGCCGCGCCCGGGATCCCGCTCGGCGAGGCTCCGAAGACGTCCTGGTTCAGGGCGCCGTCGACCAGGATCGCGTTGTGCCGCTCGTTCTGTCCCGAGATCGAGACCTCGCCCCCGTCGCTCGTCTGGACCGCGACCGGCGACAGGGTGGCCAGCTCGAGGAAGTTGCGCTCGGTGGTCGGATGCGCGAGGACCTGTTCCCGGGTCACCGAAATCTGGGGGCCCGAGAGCCCCGGATCGAACCGTCGGTCCACGGCCACGTCGATCCCCGCCAGGGCGAACTCGGGGGGAATCAAGACCACATTGACCCTGCGGCGCTCGAAGGCATTCATCTCGACCACGTCGCGCTCCGCCGTGGAGTAGCCCGCCGACCGGACGATCAGCCGATACGAGGCACCCGGCTCCAGGTCGGTGAACTCGTATCGCCCCTGGGAATCGGTGAGCGAGGTCCGCGAGAGCTCGGGGCCGACCTCGATGAGCTCCACTTCGGCGACCGCGATCGGGGCGCCGCGCTGCGAGAGAATCTCTCCGAAGAGGGCAGGCGGCTCGGTATCCTGAGCGGTGAGGTGCCCGGAACCGATCGGTGCGACCAGGAGGAGGAGTGTGGGGAGGATTGCGAGCACGGCGGTACGAATCGATCGGACGAGGGAGGGGCGCATGAACTCGGGGGTGGGATGGAGGGGAAACTTGGAGGGTAGAGGCAATGTTATTGGAAAGCAAGAGAGCATGGGGACGAATTGACTAATGGCCGGCGGCCTGGCCGTCCTTTCGGGGGTCGGACCCCGCGGCCCAGCCGCGCTCGAGGCGGACGATGGCCTGCGCGCCCCCGACGGCCAGCGGGCCGATCGTGCGAACTTCGTGTCCGCGCGCCCCGAGACCCGCTCTCACCGCGTGCGGGATCGGGGCTTCGAGGCCCAGGTCCAGGCCGGAATAGTGCCTGAAACGAGGCGCGTCGATCGCCTCCTGCGGGTCCATGCCGAAGAGGATCATGTTGAGCAGCACCTGCACGTGACCCTGCGGCTGCATGGCTCCACCCATCACCCCGAAGCTCATCCATGCCTCCTCGTCGCCGGCCTCGTTCTGCCGGGTCACGAAGGCGGGGATGATCGTGTGAAACGGTTCCTTCCCGGGCGCCACCATGTTCGGGTGGCCCTCCTCCATGGTAAATCCGCTGCCCCGGTTCTGGAGGTCGAAGCCCGTACCCGGTACGACAACTCCCGACCCGAAATAGTTAAAGACGGAGTTGATGAAGGAGATCATGTTCCCCTCCTCGTCGGCCGCCGTCAGGTAGATCGTCTCGCTGTTCGTGAGCGCCTCGCCCGGCTCTGGAGCCTCCATCGCCCGGTACGGATCGATGAGCGACCGTCGCCCTTCGATCCATGGGTCGGAGAGGAGCTGCTCGCTGTCGACCCGCATGAAGCTCGGGTCCGCGATGTGACCGGCCAGGTCGGCGTAGGCCAGCTTCTTCGCCTCGACCAGGTGGTGCAGGTACTCGGGCGAGTTGTGTCCCATGGCCTCGAGTTCGAAGGGCTCGAGGATCCGCAGCATCTGGAGGGCGGCGATCCCCTGGCTCGGCGGGGGGATCTCCCAGAGGCGGTATCCCCGGTACGAGGCCGAGATCGGCTCCACCCACTGCGAGCGGTGCTCGCGCAGGTCGTCGAGGGTGAGAAACCCGCCGAGCGCGTCGAGTCCCTCGATCACCCTCGCGCCGAGAGACCCTCCGTAGAAGGTCTCGATCCCCTCGGTCGCGATCTGCCTGAGTGTTTCGGCGTAGTCCGGGTTGCGAAACCACTCACCGGCCCGGGGGGCCCGGTCCCCGTCGATCAGGTAGGTCGTGCGCGCACCCTCGTCGCTCTGGAGGGTGTTCACCTGGTTGCCCCAGTCGCGGGCGATGATCGGAGAGACGGGAAACCCCTCTTCGGCCAGACGGATGGCGGGGGCGAGGGCTTCGGCCAGCGAGATCGTGCCGTGCGCCCCGAGCAGATCGGCCCAGCCCCGGAGTGCGCCGGGCACCGTGACCGAGAGCGCGCCCCGGCTCGGGATGCTCTCGTGCCCGGCTTCGAGGATCGCCTCGCGGGTCATGCGCGATCCCGCGCGGCCGTGTCCGTTCACCCCGATCAGTCGCGCCTCGGCGGCCGACCAATACAGGGCGAACATGTCGCCCCCGATCCCGGTCATGTGCGGCTCGACCACGGTGAGCACGGCGGCGGCGGTGATCGCCGCGTCGACCGCGTTGCCCCCGTCTTCGAGCACGCGCAGCCCGGCGCTCGTCGCGAGCGGCTGGCTGGTTGCGATCATTCCGCGCGGCGCGTATACGGTGGACCGGCCCGCCACGGTCGTGGGGACGGGCTCCTGCGCCTCGAGGTGCGCGGCGGTGAACGGAGAGGTCGGAGTCGCCATCGGAAGCGGGGGGAGTAGAGGGAGGAGAAGGAGAACCACCAGGGCACGGGTCGGTCGGCGGACGAGGATCGGCATGGGCGGTCGACGGGTTCGGGAGATGTGGGGAGGCTGCCCGCAAACTACCCGGCGTCCGACGAAAACGCGACGACCCCGGGGTGACGCCCCTCCCCGAACCGACCTATATTCCGAATCGAACCGAGCCGGTCGGGCGCGACTCACCCGATCCCACCATCGACGCGGCAGAGCTTCGCCGGGAATGCGCCGATGGACGACACCCAATCCCGGCGAGCCGGAGGTCCCCGTGGCCGGACACAACAAATGGTCGCAGATCAAGCGGAAGAAGGCCGTCAACGACCAGAAGCGCGGCAAGATGTTCACCAAGCTCATCCGCGAGATTACCGTGGCGGCCCGCGACGGTGGGGGCGACCCGGACTACAACCCGCGGCTTCGGCTCGCGGTCGACACGGCCAAGCAGGAGAACATGCCGCTCGAGAACATCGAGCGCGCGATCAAGCGGGGCACCGGCGAACTCGAGGGTGTCAATTACGAGGAACTCTCCTACGAGGGCTACGGTCCTTCGGGGGTGGCGCTCTTCATCCAGACCACCACCGACAACCAGAACCGGACCGTAGCCGAGCTCCGGCACATCCTCGACAAGCACGGGGGAAACCTGGGTACCGCGGGCTCGGTGGCGTGGCAGTTCGATCGGAAGGGCCAGATCTTCGTCGATGCCTCGCGCTACCACGAGGAGGCCGTCTTCGAGGCGGCCCTCCTGGCCGGCGCCGAAGATGTCTCGGAGTCGGCGGGTGAGTTCGTGGTCACGACCGAGGTCGCCTCCTTCCACGACGTCCAGAACCAGCTGCGAGAGGCGGGGGTCGAGTTCGAGCGCGCCGAGCTGGCGATGATCCCGAAGAACCTGATGGCGGTGACCGGCTCCGACGCCGAGCGACTCCTGAAGCTCCTGGACGCCCTCGACGACCACGACGACGTGCAGGAGGTCTCGTCGAACGCCGACATCGACGAGGCGGTCATGGCCGAGGCCATGTCGTGACGGCCGGGGGAGACCGGGATCCCGAAGAGCTCGTCGTGGTGGGGATCGATCCCGGCTCGATCGCCACCGGCTACGGCGTCGTCGCCAGGCGGCGCGGGGGGACCATGAGGCTCCTCGAATGCGGGGTGATCCGTCCCACCCGGAAGGCGGAACTCGCCGTCCGGATCCTCGAGATCTTCGAGGGGGTCACCGAGATCCTGGAGCGCTTCCGGCCCGACACGGTGGCGGTCGAGAGCGTCTTTCAGGGGAAGAACGCCCGGAGCGCCCTCATCCTGGGGCATGCGCGCGGCGCCATCCTGGTCGCCGGTGCCCGCCTCGAGATCGAGGTCGCCGAATACACGCCGGTCGCGATCAAGAAGGCGGTCGTCGGGCATGGGAGCGCGACCAAGGATCAGGTCGGGCTCCTGGTCCAGGAGCAGCTCCGCCTCAAGGAACCCCCACGCCCCTCCGACGCCGCCGACGGCGTGGCCTGCGCGCTCTGCCATCTCGTGCTCGGGGTCGACGGTCGGCTTCCGGGTGCCCTCCCGCACCGCTTCGCCCGGAGCCCGTCATGATCTCCCGAATCTGCGGGACCCTCCTCTCGATCGACGAGGACCGCGTCGAGATCTCGACCCCGGGGGGCGTCGTCTATGAGGTCGAGGTCCCCCTGACCGTGGCGCAGCGCCTCCCGGCGCCCGGCGACGAGATCGAGCTGCGGACCGTCCACCTGGTCCGCGAGGACCTCTCGGCGCTCTACGGCTTCATCGAACCGCTCGAGCGCACCCTCTTCAGCCGGCTCCTCAACGCCTCGGGGGTGGGGGGGAAGCTGGCGCTGGCCATGCTGTCGACCTACTCCGGGCGGCGACTGGTCCAGATCATCGCGGGCCGTGACATCCCGGCGCTCGTGCAGGTCAGCGGGATCGGGAAGAAGAAGGCCGAGAAGATCATGCTGGAGCTCGCCGACCGGCTCGATGACCTCCAGACCCTTCGGGTCGTCAGCGGGGACGGCACCGAAGAGGTGAAGGAGGGGATGGCCGAAGCCGCGGTCCGCGCCCTGGTCGCCCTCGGCATGCCCTTCGCCGAGGCCGACGGCCTGGTCCGGGCGGCGCTCAAGGAAGGGAAGGCGGACGGCCCCGACGAACTCATCCGCCGGGCGCTGGCCAACCGATGAGCGCCCGCCACGAGGTCACGACCCCCGAGGCGCTCGAAGAGGACACCCGCACCGAGCCGACCCTGCGGCCGCGGCAGCTCGACGAGTTCGTGGGGCAGGAGAAGGTGAAGGAGTCGCTGCGCATCGCCATCGAGGCCGCCAGCCAGCGCGATGAGCCCCTGGACCACATCCTCTTCCACGGCCCTCCGGGGCTGGGCAAGACCACCCTGGCCGCGCTCATGGCCGAAGAGATGGGGGTGTCGCTGCGCACCAGTTCGGGTCCGGTGCTCGAGAAGCCGGCGGACCTGGTCGGGCTCCTGACCAACCTGGAGCGGGGAGACATCCTGTTCATCGACGAGATCCACCGGCTCCGCCCGATCCTCGAGGAGTTCCTCTATCCCGCGATGGAGGACTACAAGGTCGAGATCCGGCTCTCGGAAGGAGCCCGCGCGCAGACCATGACGATGGGGGTCGAGCGCTTCACCCTCGTCGGCGCCACCACCCGCTTCGGGCTCCTCACGGCCCCGATGCGTGCCCGCTTCGGAATCGTGCAGCGGCTCAACTTCTACCCGCCCGAGGAGCTGGCCCGGATCGTGGCCCGCAGCGCACAGCTCCTGGGAATCGAAGCCACGACCGAGGGCGCCGCCGAGCTGGCCAAACGCTCGCGGGGCACCCCCCGGGTCGCGAACCGGCTCCTGCGCCGCGTTCGGGACTATGCCCAGGTGCGGGCGGACGGGGTGATCGACACCGAGGTCGCCGCCGCCGCCCTCGAGATGCTCGATGTGGACGAGTACGGCCTCGACGAGATGGACGGCCGGATCCTGCAGACGATCCTCGAGAAGTTCGATGGGGGACCGGTGGGGCTCTCGTCGCTCGCCGTGGCGATCGGCGAGGACCAGGGCACGCTGGAAGAGGTCTACGAGCCCTTTCTGATCCAGGAGGGCTTCCTGATGCGGACCCCCCGCGGACGGATGGCCACCCCCCGGTGCTACCGACGGTTCGGCTACACGCCCCCCGACGGTCTGACTGATCAGGCGTCCCTCTTTGAGTCCTGAATCGGCCGTGCCCGTCGATCTGACGCGGATTTCGTCCTGGGACTACGAGCTCCCCGAGGGTCGGATCGCCCGCTACCCGACCGAGCGCCGCGACGCCAGCCGCCTCCTGGTGGTCGGGGAGGCCGAGCCCGAGCACCGAACCTTCGCGGAGCTTCCGTCGCTCCTGGAGCCCGGAGACCTCCTCGTGCTCAACGAGAGCCGCGTGCTCCCCGTCCGGCTCCTGGGGTACAAGCCGACCGGTGCGCGCTGCGAGGTGCTCCTGCTGCGTCCCACCGACGATGGCGACGAGCGGCGCTGGGAGGCGCTGGTCCGCCCCGGATCGAAGCTCAAGCCCGGGCGGCGGGTCGTGGTCGACGAGGGGTTCGAGGTCGTGATCGAAGACGGCACCGGGGACGGCGGGCGGGTGGTCCGACTCGAGTCGGAGCTGCCGGTCGAGGCGGCGCTCGAGCGATGGGGCCGGCTTCCCCTTCCCCCCTACATGGAGCGCGAGGAGGAGCCGCTCGATCGCGAGCGCTACCAGACCGTCTACGCCCGCGTGCCCGGCTCGGTGGCCGCACCCACCGCCGGCCTGCACTTCACCCCGGCGCTTATCCGGGCGATCGAAGAGCGGGGGGTCGAGGTCGCCCGCGTCACCCTGCACGTGGGTCCCGGCACCTTCCGACCCGTCGAGGTGGAGCGGGTGGCGGACCATGCCATGCACAGCGAACGGTGGGAGATTCCTGCAGAGACCGCTGCGGCGATTCGCAGGACGCGGGAGCATGGCGGGCGGGTCTGGGCGGTGGGCACGACGGTGGTCCGGACCCTGGAGGCGGCCGCGCTCGAAGGCGTGCTGGACGGGGGCCGCGGCGAGACCGAGCTGTTCATCGCCCCCGGCTTCGAGTTCCGGGTCGTCGACGCCCTGATCACGAACTTCCACCTGCCGCGCTCCACGCTCCTGATGCTGGTGGGCGCGTTCGCCGGCTACCGGGCGACGATGGCCGCCTACGCCGAAGCGATCCGCGAAGGCTACCGCTTCTATTCCTACGGCGACGCGATGGCGATCGTGCGTCGCGCCCCGACGGGAGAGCCCGGATGAGCCGATCCTTCTCGTTCGCGCTCGAGGCCACCGAGGGCTCCGCCCGAAAGGGCACCTTCCGGACCCCGCACGGTCCCGTCGAGACGCCGGCGTTCATGCCCGTCGGGACTCTCGGGGCGGTCAAGACCCTCTCGCCCGAAGAAGTCGCCCAGATCGGCTCCACGATGATTCTCGCGAACACCTATCACCTCTACCTGCGACCCGGTCACCTCGAGGTGAGCGAGCTCGGCGGCCTGCACGCCTTCATGCGCTGGGACGGACCGATCCTGACCGACTCGGGGGGCTTCCAGGTCTTCTCGCTCTCGGACATCCGCGAGATTCACGACGACGGGGTCATCTTTCAGAGCCACATCGACGGCTCGACGCACGAGTTCACTCCCGAGTCCGTGATCGAGATCCAGCGGACGCTGGGGGCCGATGTCATCATGGCCTTCGACGAGTGTCCTCCCGGGGGGTGCGAGCGGGCAGTGGCCGCCCGCGCCAACGAGCGGACCCTGCGCTGGCTGGAGCGCTGCCGGGCTCACTTCGACGAGATGGGTCGGATCGCCGAGATCGACCTCCCCGAACAGAGCCTTTTCCCGATCGTGCAGGGGAACGTCTACCCCGACCTGCGTCGGGAACACGCCAGGGCGGTGCTGGCCCTGGGGGACTGGGACGGCGTCGCGATCGGGGGGCTCTCGGTGGGCGAGCCGAAGCCGAAGATGTGGGAGACGCTCGAGGTGCTCGATCCGGAGCTGCCCGCGGACCGGCCCCGCTACCTGATGGGTGTCGGCTATCCCGACGATCTGCTCGAGGCGATCGCGCGCGGCTGCGATCTGTTCGACTGCGTGGCGCCCACTCGCAACGCCCGACACGGGACCGCCTGGACCCTCGATGACGGACAGGTGAATATGAAGGCGGCGCGCCATCGCGGATCGACGCGCCCCCTCGATTCGAGCTGCGACTGCTACGCCTGCTCCCGCTTCGACCGGGCGTACCTGCGACACATGGTCGTGGCGGGCGAGGCCTTTGCCCATCGACTGATTTCCATGCACAATATCCGGTTCCTCCATCGGATCGCCGAGGAGTCGCGCCGGCGGATCGACGAGGGGAGCTTCACGGCGTGGAGTTCCGACTGGCTGGAGCGGTATCGGGCGGCGCGAGCCCGACGAGCGACATGAGCGACGAGCGCGGCGACACCCTCGACCGGGCAGGGGCCCGGCGACCTGACTACAAACCATGGAGCACAAGGTGATTTCACCGGTTTCCGGACTTCTGATGGCCCCCGCCGAGGGTGGGGGCGGCATGACCGTCATTCTCGTTCAGATCGCATTGATCTTCGCGATCTTCTACTGGCTCCTGATCCGTCCCCAGAGGAAGGAGCAGGAGCGTCACCGCGAGATGATCCAGGCGCTGCGCAAGGGGGACGAGGTGGTCACCGTCGGGGGAGTGATCGGCTCGATCGTCCACCTGAGCGAGGACCGGATCACCATCAAGACGGGCGAGAACACCCGGATGGTGGTCGAACGCTCGAAGGTGGCCCGCAAGGTCGAAGACGAGTTCGAGACCCGGGACAGCTGAGCACGATGGCGATCCGCGAACTTCGATATCTCGGCGATCCGGTGCTGCGGGAATCCGCAGCACCGGTCGATACCTTCGACGACGAGTTGCGTCGGCTCGTCGACGACATGTTTCAGACCATGGTCTACGAGGAGGGCGCGGGACTCGCCGCACCCCAGATCGGAATCTCGCGGCAGGTGCTCGTGGTCGATGTGAGCGCCGGCGGAGAGGAGGGGCGCGTCGCCCTGATCAATCCCCGCATCGTCGAGAGCTCCGACGAGACCGAGAAGGAGCCCGAGGGGTGTCTCAGCATTCCCGGGGTCACCGAGGTCGTGCGGCGGCCCGCCCGGGTTCGGCTCGAGGGATTTGATCCCGAAGGGGAGCCAATCGAGGTCGAGGCCGAGGGGCTCTTCGCCCGTGCACTGCAGCACGAGGTGGACCATCTCGAAGGAGTGCTCTTCATCGATCATCTCTCGGCGCTGAAGCGCCGGATGCTCCTCAAGAAGTACCGGAAGCTCCAGGCCGAGGAGGCCCCGGGGTGAGGATCGTCTTCTGGGGGACTCCGGACTTCGCGGTGCCGTCGCTGCGGGCGCTGACGGGAGAGGGATTCCAGGTGGTTGGTGTGATCACCCAGCCCGATCGACCGGCGGGGCGCGGACGGAAGCTGAGGGCGTCGCCCGTAAAAAGGGTCGCCGAGGCCGAAGGGCTTCCAGTCCTGACCCCTGAGCGTCCCCGGGGAGACGCCTTCGTCGCCGAGCTGGCGGCGCTCGCTCCCGATCTCTCGGTCGTCGTGGCGTACGGGCATATCCTCGTGCCCCGCGTCCTGGAGCTCCCCACGCACGGCTCGGTCAACGTGCACGCCTCGCTGCTTCCGGAGCTGCGGGGCGCGGCCCCGGTGAACTGGGCGCTGATCCGGGGGCTGACGGAGACGGGGATCTCGGTCATGCAGATGACCGAGGGGATGGACGAGGGCCCGGTGCTCCTGCAGCGGCGCCTTCCGATCGAGCCCCGGGACACGGCGACCGGCGTCTATCTGCGTCTGGCCGAGCTGGGCGCCGAGGCGCTGCTCGAGGCGCTGGCGCTGCTCGAGGTCGGCTTGCTCGAGCCGCGCGAACAGGATCACGAGCGGGCGACGCTGGCGCCGAAGATCGACCGACAGACGGCCCGGATCGACTGGTCGGGCCCCGCCCGGGAGGTGGCGAACCTCATCCGCGGGATGGATAGGGTCCCCGGTGCCTGGTCCACCCTCGCCGGTGAGCCCGTGAAACTCTTTCAGCCCCGGGTCGTCGACGAGCAGGGGGAGTCCGGTCCCGCGGCCCCGCCGGGCACCGTCCTGGGCGCCGATCCCGAGGTCGGGCTCGTGGTGGCGGCCGGCGAGGGCGCGCTCCGCCTCGTCGAGGTCCAGCCTCCGGGCAAGCGGCGGATGAAGAGCGCCGACTGGCTGCGAGGGGGCGGGCCGAGTGTCGGGGACCGCTTCGACTGACCGGACCCGCCATGATTCCGCGCCTTCACCTGCTCACGAACGACGAGCTGCTGGCCGATGAGGGGCTCGCCCGACGGGCTGCGGCTCTGCTGGCACGGGGCGGGAGTCGACTCGCCTTTCACCTCCGGGGCCCCCGGACATCGGGCAGGCACCTCCATGACCTGGGGGTCGCACTCGCCGATCTGGCCGATGCCTCGGGCGCGCAGCTGATGGTGAACGACCGCGTCGACGTCGCGCTGGCGCTGCGGCGGTCGGTGTCCGGAGGTGGGCGATCGGCCCCCGGCGTCCATCTGGGAGGACGGAGCCTCCCCCCGGCCGAGGCCCGGGCAATGCTCGGCGACGAGGTCCTCCTCGGACAGTCGATCCACGGTGAGGGGGAGACGACGGGGGAGGATCTCGACTACCTTATGGTGGGCACGATCTACCGCTCCGGGTCGCACCCCGGACGCGAACCGGCCGGCCCCGGACGGGTGGAGCGCCTGGCCGGGGCCCAAGGGATCCCGCTCCTCGCAGTGGGCGGCGTGACGCCGGAGCGGGTGGGCGAGCTTCGGAGTGCCGGAGCCCACGGGGTCGCGGTGATCCGCGGCATCTGGGGCGCGCCGGATCCCGCCCACGCGCTGGACCGGTACCTGACTGCGCTCGAAACCGATTCAAGGGAGGACCTCCGATGAGCTCGAAGACCGACCCCTCGGCCCGGACGATGACGCTGGTCGTGAATGGAGACGAGCGTGAGCTCCCACAGGGACTCACGGTCGCCGGCCTTCTCGAGGCGCTGGAGCTCGTTCCCGGCACCGTGGTGGTCGAGCGCAACCGCGAGATCGTCCCCCGCGAGGCGCACGCCGAGGTCACCCTCGCAGAGGGCGACCAGCTCGAACTCGTCCACTTCGTCGGTGGCGGCTGATTCGTCACCGCACCCGATTTTCGACCGTACTCGACTGCCACAGGAGACTCGACCGACGTCATGAGTGAACGCACCCAGACCGAAACCCCACTGGCCGGCACCGACCGCCCCCTCGAGATGGGAGGCCGCGAGTTCACCTCGCGCCTGATTCTCGGGACCGGAAAGTACCGGGACAACGAGACGATGATGGCCGCCCTGCGCGCCAGCGGCACCGAGATGGTGACGGTGGCGGTGCGCCGCGTCGACCTGGACCGGTCGAGCGACGAAGCGATCCTGAATCATCTCGACCCCGACGAGTTCTTCCTTCTCGCCAACACCGCGGGATGCTACACCGCCGACGAGGCGATCCGGTACGCACGGCTCGCCCGCGCCGCCGGCTTCAACGAGTGGATCAAGCTCGAGGTGATCGGCGACGAGGCGACCCTCCTGCCCGACGTTCAGGCGACGCTCGAGGCCGCGAAGGTCCTGTGCGACGAGGGCTTCAAGGTGATGGCCTACACCAACGACGATCTGATCTCGGCGCTCCGGCTCGAGGACGCCGGATGCGTCTCGGTGATGCCGCTGGCCAGTCCGATCGGGAGCGGGCTCGGCCTGATCAACCCCTTCTACATCCGCGAGATCAAGTCCCGCCTCTCGGTGCCCGTGATCGTCGACGCCGGAGTGGGAACCGCCTCGGACGCCTGCCTGACGATGGAGCAGGGGGTCGACGGCCTGCTCATGAACACCGCGGTCGCCGTGGCCGATGACCCGATCGCGATGGCCGACGCGATGCGTCTCGCCACCCGCGCCGGCCGGCTGGCCTGGCTCGCGGGCCGTATGCCTCGTCGCGAGGTGGCCGTTCCCTCGTCGCCCACCACCGGGATGCTCGACTGAACCGCCCGACGAAGAAGGGGGGGCCTCGCGAGGTCGCCTTTCGGATCCTCGAAGAGGTCTCCCGGAACCGGAGGCTCGATCGGGCATGGGAGGCCTCGCTGGAGACCCTGGCCCCCGAGGACCGCCCCTGGGTTCAGGAGCTGACGTACGGGGTGGTCCGGTTTCGCGGACGCCTGGACTACCTGCTCGACCTGCATCTGCGCGACGGACTCGGGAGCCTGAGGTCCGGGGTCACGAATCTCCTCCGGATGGGGGCCTACCAGCTCTTCCACATGGGAAGCGTGCCGGGGTATGCGGCCGTCTCCGAGACCGTCGACCAGGTACAGGCACTCGCCGGGAAGGGGCTGGCCGGGATGACCAACGGGGTGCTCCGCTCCCTGGGGCGGGAGGGCGCGGACGAGGCGCGGTTTCCCTCGTTCGACGAGGATCCCCGGGGATATCTGACATCGTGGGGGTCGCACCCGCGGTGGCTGATCGACCGCTGGGTCGAACGGTGGGGTCCCGACGAGGTTCGGCGGCTCGTCGAGTTCAACAATACGATCCCGGGGCTGTATCTCCGACTGATGGCCGGGGGTGAGACCACCTCCAGCGCCGTCTCGCGTCTGGCCGGGGTGGGGATCGAGGCCCGGCCGGGTCCGCCGGGGAGCCGGACGGTGCGACTCGAGGCGGGGACCGACCCCCTTCGGGCGCTGGGGGCGCTGCCCTCGATCGTTCAGGACCCCGCCGCGGCATGGGTCGTCGCGCACGCGGGCCCGGTGAGCGGACTGGAGGCCGCGGACCTCTGCGCGGCCCCGGGAGGTAAGACCATGGGGCTGTGGAGTGAAGGGGCCCGGGTGGTCGCGCTCGACCGCTCCGCGCCGCGGCTGGCGCGGGTCGGCGAGACCTCGCGACGGCTGCGTGCCCGGATCCCCTCGGTGGTCGCCGCGGCCGAGTCGGTGCCGCTTCGACCCCGGGATCTGATCCTGGTCGACGCGCCCTGCACGGGAACCGGTACACTGGCGCGGCATCCGGACGCACGCTGGAGGCTCGGTCCCGGCGACATCGAGGTCATGGCCCGGGTTCAGGACCGGATCCTCGAGGGGGCGGCAACGGCCGTACGGTCGGGAGGACTGCTTCTCTACTCGACCTGTTCGCTGGAGCCGGAGGAGAACGAGGACCGGGTCGAGGTGTTCCTGCGGGAGCACCCCGAATTTATCCTGGAGGAGGCGCCGGATTCCGGAGAGCGGCCTCCGGGGGATGCGATGGATGGGGCGTTTCTTCGGGCGCTTCCCCACCGCACGGAAACCGATGGGGCATTCGCCGCCCGACTCAGGCGACGATGAGCAACTCGCGAAGGCCAAGGAGAGACGGGAAACATGGATCTGGGTAAGTCACTTCGCCGCCGCCGGGCGGGCTCGAAGAACGGGGGGAAGGGTGCCGGAAAAAATTCCCGGTCCTCAGCCCGGTCCCGTTCCAGCGGGTGGCCCCTCGGCCGGATTCTCCTGGTGGCGTTTGTCACCCTTCTCGTGGGGACGACGACCGGATATCTCTACGCCACCCAGGTGTCCTTTCCCGGCGAGGAGGATTCCGTCGCGGCGCTCCTCGAGGTGCCCGACCTGAGAGGCGGGAGCGAGGCCGAAGCCAGCGACGCCCTTCGCGCACGAAATCTCGAGGTGGGTCGGGTCGATTCGATCCGGCACCCCACGATCTCCGAAGGCCAGGTGGTCGGGCAGACGCCCTTTCCGGGCCAGTTCGTGGTTCAGGGGGGGCGGGTGGAGATCACGGTCAGCCTCGGTCCGGAACGCCGGCCGATCCCCGATGTCACGAGGCTTCGGGTCGATCGAGCCGTCACCGTCCTGAGGACGACGGGCTTCGAGGTTGCCGTCGATTCGATCGATCATGACGATCCGGCGGGACGAGTGGTCGCCACCGAGCCCGAGGTCGGCACGCATGCGACGCTCCCCTCCGACGTCCGCCTGCTGGTCTCCCTGGGTCCCCCGATGGTGGAATTGCCCGATCTCGTGGGCCGTCAGGTGGACGAGGCGCGGGAGGCGCTCGAGGAGCTTGGACTCACGGTGGGCGAGGTCGAGACCCGGTTCCAGTTCGGGTTCCGCCGGGGCGAGGTGCTGGCGACCACCCCGGCCGCGGGCGAACTCATCCCCCGGGGTGGCGAGGTGAACCTCGAGGTCGGGACCAGGGGGGTCTTTCAAGATGATGGAGAGGACGAGTGACCGATGAGTGAACGCCCGAAGGCTTCCAACCTGCCGTACTACATCACCGCCGCACTCGCGCTGGCCGTGATCACCTTTGCGTGGGTGAACCAGGATCGGCTACACGCCGTGGGTCCGGGGGTGCAGGCCCCGTACTTCGAAGCGGTCACCCTCGAGGGGGAGCCGGCCTCGCTCGACGACTATCGGGGTCAGGTCGTGCTCCTGAACATCTGGGCGACCTGGTGCCCCCCCTGCCGGTACGAGATGCCCTCGATGCAGCGGCTCTACGAGGAACTCGAGGGCGAGGATTTCGAAATCGTTGCGGTCAGTGTCGACGCTCGGGTGGGTCAACGCGATGTCGACGGGATGCCCGGCGGTGACATCCGGGCGTTTTCGGACTCCCTGTCGCTGACCTTCCCGATCCTGCACGACCCGCAGGGCCGCATCCGGCGGGCCTACCAGACCCGGGCGTTGCCCGAGTCCTTCGTGATCGGTCGGGACGGGCAGATCTATCGGAAGGTCGCGGGCGCCACCGAGTGGGACCGGCCTCAGTACGTCGACTTCATTCGTCGACTGCTCGACGGGGAGGTCTGATCCCTTGCCGAACTTTTCGGGGTTTTTCACCCGCAACGTGCGGCTGAAGGTCTCGGCCTTCGCGGTAGCCCTCCTCCTGTGGCTGTCGGTGCAGTGGGAGGCACCGGGCCGCTTCCAGTTCGAGGACGTGCCGGTGCGGGTGGACCTGAGTGATCCCGATTGGGTGCTGGTCGGGGACCCGCAACCGGCAGTGGTCACGGTGTCGCTCCAGGGTGCGGCCGGCGACCTTTCCCGCACGGGTCGCCCGACGATCCTGGTCCCGATGGACGAGGTCACCACGGGCGACACCACGGTGGTGCTGCGCAGCCAGTGGGTGCGGGTCCAGGATCGGCCGGGGGTCGGGGTCGAAGACATCCAGCCGTCGACCGTTCGCTTCACCTTCGAGCCGGTGGAGCGCCGGTCGATTCCGCTGGCCTTCTCGCTCGAGAGCGAGCTTCCCGAGGGCCTGGCGCTCTCGGGCCCCCCACTCCCGGCAGCCCAGGAGGTCCGCGTGTCGGGGCCCCGAAGCCGGATTGCCGAGATGGACTCGGTCCGCTTTCGGCCCCTGGACCTCTCGGCGATCACCGAAACCGGGACCGTGATGCTGCGCGTGGACTCCGCGGCCGTTCAGGGCCTGCAGGTCCAGCCGCCCCAGGTCGAGGTCGACGTGCGGATCGAGGACAGCGAAGAGCGGATCGTCGAGGAGGTCCCCTACGTGCTCTCGGACCCCGAGCTGGCCGATGAATTCGAGAGCCTCCCGGCCGCGGGTGTCCTGCGACTGACGGGGGCCCGCTCCCTGGTCGAGCGCGTCGACGCCGCGCAGCTCGAGATCGTGATCGAGGTCGATCCCGATGCACTTCCGGAGCCCGGCGAGCAGGTCACACTCCCACTTCGGGTCCGGGGGCTGCCCGACTGGGTCGGCGCCACTCTCGACGAGGACGAGGTGGTCCTGACCCGACGCAGCGAAGACGAGGAGGATCCGGACGTCCCGGATGGCGAGGCTGGCGGAGCGTCGTGACCTCGACCTCGATGATCCTCGGACTCGAAACCTCGTGCGACGAAACCTCGGCCGCGGTCCTCTCCGGCGAGGGTGAAATTCTCGGGCACGTCATCCTGTCTCAGGACATCCACCGGGTCTGGGGAGGGGTCGTGCCGGAACTGGCCGCCCGAGCCCACCTTGCGGTGCTCGACGACGTGGTCGACGCGGCGCTCGCCGAGGCCGGGGCCACCCTGTCCGATCTCGACGCGCTCGCCGTCACCGCCGGGCCGGGCCTGATCGGGGCCCTCCTTGTCGGCGTGAGCTGGGCGAAGGCGGTCTCGTTCGCGCTCGACCGACCACTCGTCGATGTGCATCACATGGAGGGGCACCTGTTCGCCCCACGACTCGAGGATCCCGATGCCGAGCCTCCGTTCGTCGCACTCCTCGTTTCCGGCGGTCACACCCTCCTGCTCGATGTCCGCGCCTGGGGGGACTACCGACTGCTTGGACGGACCCGCGACGATGCCGCCGGCGAAGCCTTTGACAAGGTCGCCAAGCTCCTGGGGCTCCCCTACCCGGGCGGGCCCGAGATCGAGCGACTGGCGCGCGATGGGGATCCGGCGCGATACCGCTTCCCTCGTCCGATGCTTCGGGGAAATCAGCAGCCCGAGAGCTCCGACTACTTCGACTTCTCCTTTTCGGGGCTGAAGACCGCGGTCTCGATCCGTGTCGCGGAGCTGGAGTCGGCCGGCCAGCTCGACGCGGAACGGGCGCATGTGGCGGCCGGGTTTCAGGCGGCGGTCGTGGATACCCTGGTCTCGAAGACCCTGCGGGCGACGGCCTTTGCGGGGGTCGATCGGGTCCTTCTCGGAGGCGGGGTCTCGGCGAACCGGCGTTTGAAGACCGAGATGTCGGAGCGGCTCGGGCCGGCGGGCCGGGTCCTGTGCGCGTCGCCACGCCTCTCTCTCGACAACGGTGCGATGATCGCTCGTGCCGGGCTCTTTCACCTCTCCGCGGGGCGGGTTGCTCCTCCGGAGCTGGGAGCAGATGCCGCATTGGCCTTTCCTGGACTACGGGAACGCACGAGCTGACGTTAGTTTTAAAAGCTGTACTCCTGCCGGTATCCCCGGTGGAAGCTCGCTGGTTCCCAATGCCTCTCCTGGTCCCGTACCTCGATGATCACGATCGTCCACGGCTCCGATCTCCACTTCGGAAAGCCCCACGACCCCGAGGTCGCGGAGCGTTTCCTGGAGTCGGTCCATGAAGAGGCTCCCGACCTGGTCGTGATCTCGGGCGACTTCACCCAGCGCGCCAAGGTGGCCGAGTACGAAGCGGCACGCTCATGGTTGGATCGACTGCCCGAGGTGCCGCTGGTGGTGACCCCCGGAAACCACGATGTGCCGCTCTACCGTGTATGGGAGCGGCTCACGGACCCGTATCGGAACTACCGGCGGTTCATTGCGCCGGATCTCGACACGGTGACCCGAATCCCCGGGGTGGTGGTCGTCTCGCTGAACTCGAGCGCCCCCCGCCGAGCGATCGTGAACGGACGCATCGACGCCGAGCAGATCGAGTTCGCCCGGCGCGCCTTCGAAGGAGCCGCGGAGGGGACGGTCCGAGTGGTGGTGGCGCATCATCACCTCGCGCCGGCACCGGACTACGAGGGCGATCGTCCGCTGCCCGGAGCCCGCCATATCCTCGACGCGCTCGAGGCGATGAGGGTGGACCTGGTCCTCGGGGGACACCTGCACCGCGCCTATATCGGCAACTCTCTCGATGTGTATCCGGGAGCGGAGCGGGACCGGGGGATCACCATCGTGCAGAGTGGCACGACCACCTCGCGCCGGGGCCGCGCCCGAGAGGCCGCGAAGAACTCATTCAACGTCATCCGGGTAGCAGAAGAGAGGGTGGACGTCACCCATTTCATGCATTTCGGAGTTCTCGGGCGATTCGCCCCGTTCTCCACCCACGCATTCCCCAGAGCTCCGAATCGATGGTTTCAGCGGCCGCAGTCATGAGCAGGAGACGGGTCGCGCGGTTGCTCGTGGGTATGATTCTGGTGACCGTGGGACTCGGAGCGACTGCGGCAGGCGTCGAGGCACAGACTCAGCTTCGTCCGGAAATCCTCTCCCTCAAGTTCGAGGGTAACGAGACCTTTCCCGACCGGACGCTGGCCAACAGCATCGTGACTCGACAGACGACCTGTCGCTCCTTCATCGTGAAACCCTTCTGCTGGCTGGACCGGGGCTTCGCCGTAGACCCCGCGTTCTACAACCAGCGGGTGTTCGACCTCGATTTCGTGCGAATCGCCCAGTTCTACCGGCTGCGTGGGTACCGTGAGGTTCAGGTCGACACCACGATCGTTCGCCGGACCCCGACCCAGGTCGACCTGACCTTCACGATCGAGGAAGGGGAGCCGATCCGGGTCGCCTCCTTCGAGGTCCTGGGAATCGGACAGCTTCCCGGAGACCCGATCGACCGGAACCTGCCCATCGGAGTCGGTGACCGGCTCGACATGACGCAGGTCAATGCGGCGCGCGACACGATCACCCGACGCCTGCACAATCGGGGCTACCCTCACGCCGAGGTCTTCCGGGACCAGTTTCTCCCCGACGACGCGCCCAGGGAGGCCGAGCTCGCCTTCGATGTGTTCACCGGGCCGCGCGCCCGTTTCGGCGAGATCCAGATCGAGGGCAACGAACAGGTCGGCGAAGCCGTGATCCGGCGGATGATTCCCTTTCAGGAGGGAGGATTCTACTCGCAGGACGGCATCTTCGATGCGCAGCGTCAACTCTACAGCCTCGCCATTTTTCGTCATGCTTCGCTCGTGGACGACCTTGAGCACGAGCCCGACTCGATCGTGCCGATCCGGGTCACCGTCGCCGAAGGGGATGCGCACCGTGTACGCTCGGGTGCAGGGTGGACGACCGCCGATTGTTTCACCGGTGAGACCCGATGGTCGGCCCGCAACTTCATGGGAGGTGCGAGGCGGCTGGTCCTGCGGGGGCGCCTCGCGGGTGTGCTCACCTCGACCTTCGAGGACTCGATCTGTCGGGGAGCCGGAACCGGAGAGTTCGCCCGACTGAACTGGCTCGCATCCGCGGAGTTCACACAGCCCTGGATCTTCTCCCCTCGGAACACCTTCACCGGAGCGATCTTTTCGGAACGCCAGAGTGTGCCGGACATCTACATTCGCGAATCGCTGGGACTGAACCTCGCCCTCACCCGGACGCTCGGTCGATCGAATCCGGTGACGGTCTCGTACCAGCCGCAGCTGTCCCGGCTCAGTGCGGCCGAGGTGTTCTTCTGCAGCAGCTTCCTGGTCTGCAACCCTCAGGAGATCGACATCCTGCAGTCGGCGAATGTGCTGGCTCCCATCGGGTTGAGAGGGATTCGTGACGAGACCAATCGGTCGGTCTCGCCCACCCGCGGGTATACCGTATCGGCCGACTTCGAACACGCGTCCCGTTTCACCGGGTCGGATTTCGACTACGAGCGGGCTACGGCGGAGACCACGATGTTCCGGGAGCTCGGGGGCAGCGTCCTCGCCGGCCGGCTTCGGGCCGGCTGGCTGAATGCGGCTCCCTTCCGGGACCTGAGGGCGCAGGGCCGGGAAGCCGTGCGAATCGCGCACCCCCAGAAGCGGTTCTTCGCCGGTGGCGCGAACTCGGTTCGAGGATACGCCCAGAATCAGATGGGCCCTCGGGTCGTCACCGTACCGGTGCAGGATCTCCTCTTCCCCCGGGAGGGGGACGAGTTCGCGATCTGCGACCCCGTCGAGGTTCACGAGCTGACCTGCGACGCATCGCCCCTGGCCGAGGGGGCGTTCGACTCGCGCCCCGCCGGAGGCAGTGCGGTCATCGAGGGCAGCGTCGAACTTCGATTCCCCGTATGGGAGGCGATCGGGGGCGTGGCGTTCGTGGATTTCGGACAGGTCTGGGCCGAGCCATCGTCGATCGGTGCCAGCGGACTCGTCGCGACTCCGGGGCTGGGCGTGCGGTATTCAACCCCGATCGGCCCGATCCGTATGGATGTGGCCTATCGTCCGGCCACCACGCAGGAGCTCCCGGTGATCACGTCGTCGATTCGACCGTATCGCGAGGGGCAGGATTCGCCCACGCGACGGATCGTCGGTCCCGACGGTGATCGGATCCCCTGGGTGCTGCAGGACGAACTGGCCCGGCTCGACACCCCCTTCCTCCTTCAGGAGGACCGGGGCTTCTCCTTCCGACGCCTGCAGATTCAGGTCTCGATCGGACAGGCGTTCTGAGATGCCGATGAATACCCCCGGGAGAATCCTTCTCTGGTTCGCGGCCGGCGTCGGAATCCTTCTGCTCGCGGTGGGTCTGCTCGCCTGGTTCGCGCTCCAGACCCAGCCCGGCCATGCCTTCCTCCTGCGTACGGCCGTCGGCCAATCGGACCGATTCATCGATGGGGAGGTCCGCGTGGGGGCGATTCGCTCCGATGGACTCCTGCGAGGCTTCATCCTCCACGACGTCTCGATCCTGGATGATCGCGGGCGCCCGTTCGCCGAGGTGGACTCCCTGAGAGTCGGCTACTCGGCCCGCGCCCTCCTCCGACGAAACATCGAACTCGTTCCCACGGAGCTGTGGGGACCCCGGATCGTCATCGAGACGCTGCACGGGGACGAGGTCGGGAACCTGGCTCGCATCTTCCGGATTCCTGCGGCCGAGCCCGAGCCCGAAGACCCCGAGCTCCTGGAGCCCGATCCCTCCGACGAGGAGGTGGTCGCTCCCGCCTCACAGCTCCGCGTGGTCCTCGACGGTCTCGGGGTGCACGGGGGCGACCTCATCATTCGAACCCCCCTGGAGGGGGACCCGCCCGCCCGAGGCATCGTCGAGACCGTCCCGGGATTCGACGGTCTCCACCAGGTGATCCGCTTCAGCGGGATCGACGCCCGGCTCGGCAACGCCCGGCTCGTGGATCTCGACGAGCCCGGGGAGTTCATCGAGTTCGAATCCCTTTCCATGACCGGACAGGTTTTCGAAGAACCCTTCCACGTAGGGGACTTTCAGGGACATCTCCGCCGGACCGGAACCGAACTCCTGATCGGAGCCGAGCGACTCGAGCTTCCCGCGAGTACCCTGCGGGGGCAGATCGCCCTCGAGTTCGGCGGCGACGAGCTGGAGCTGGACCTCCTGCTCACGGCCGATCCCCTGGAGTTGGCCGACTTCCGATGGCTCGAGCCTCGGATCCCCGACGGTGGGGGTCGCCTGACCCTTTCGGCCGCGGGGCCGGTCACCTCCGGAAGCTGGCGGGTCACCGATGCCGACCTTCGGAGTGGCGAGAGCCGGATCCGGGGGCGACTGGGGCTGGAGTTGGCGGGAGGACTGCGTTTTGTCGAAACCGATCTTGTCGCCGATCCGGTTTACCTGTCGATTGCCGAGCCATGGCTCGAAGAGCCCCTGCCGCTGGGGGGACGGGTGCAGGGTCCCGTGCGGCTCACGGGGAGTTTCGAGGAGCTCGGGATCGACGCACGACTCGAGTACGAGGACACCGAGGCCGGGATCCCGCCCTCGATGATCGAAGCCCGGGGGACCCTCCTGCTCGACGGGGGCGAGCCGGGCGTTCGGGGAATGTCGGCGCGGATCGACCCGCTGGACTTCGGGACGCTCTCTGCCTTTCTCCCCGAGTTCACGGTTCTCGGGACCGGTTCCCTGTCGGTCGAGGCCTCGGGCCGGCTCGCGAACGGACTTCAGCTGAGTGCCGATCTCCGCCATCGAGCGCCGGGAGGCGAGGAGAGCCGAGTGCTCGGGGCCGGGACGATCCAGCTCGTCAACGAACAGCTCCGGCTCTCGCTGGACGGAGGGCTCGACCCGATGAATCTGACCGGCCTGGCCGCTGCGCTGGATCTGGACCTGCCGATCGAGGGGCCGGTGAGTGGGCAGTACCGGGTCAACGGATTTCTCTCCGACCTGGAGCTGTCGACCCGCCTGAATACCGGGGGTGGAACGCTCACCATCGATGCACGCGGAGACGCCACCGATCTCGGGCGGGGGTACACCTTCACGGCGTCGTCGAGCGAACTCGACCTGACGGCCTTTCTCACCGATCTTCCCGAGCCCACGGTGATTCGCGGCAGGGTCGAGGTGGAGGGACGCGGGCTCGATCTCGAGACGATCGAAGGCACCGCACGGGTTCACCTCGAAGACAGTCGGTCCGGCCATGTCCTCTTCGACCTGGCGGAGCTCGACATCGAGGCGTTGGACGGGGAGCTTCAGCTGCACCGCCTGTTCGTGAGCTCGCCGGCCGGCGAGGCGGCCGGATCCGGGACGCTGGGGCTCAGCGACGCCGCGAGTGCCGGAGAGATGAGCTTCACGTGGTCGGTTCCCGAACTGAGCGAGCTTCGTCCGCTCCTCATGGGGGACACGATCATCCAGGCCGACACCCTGAGTGCGCTCGAACTGGAAACCCTCCGGTGGGACGGGATCGACCCCGACACCCTCGCTGCCATGAATGGCCGGCTCCTCGATGGAACCGCGTCGGGGGAGCTCGAACTGCGAGGTGCCCTGCGGGCATTCGAACTCCGCGGGTTCGCCGATGTGGAACGGTTCCGGTGGTCCGAGGCGATGGTGGAGGGCGGTCGGATCGACGTGATCGCGCAGCTCGACGAGTTCGAGCTCACCTCGATCGAAGGGGTTGCGGAGCTGGCGGACTGGGGGTGGCGGGAGTGGACCTTCGAGCAGGGCGTGGCCGAGGCCCGATGGGCCGGCGGCGAGGGCGAGGTCGACCTGGACCTCCTCCGGGAACCCGGGGAGTCCTATCGGGCCGACGCCCTCTTTCGTCAGGACTCCACGGGCGTCGACATCGAACTCCGCTCCCTGGTCCTCGAGATGGACCCGGTGGAATGGAGCCTTGCCCGGCCCGCCCGACTGCATGTCGGGGACCGACGCTACGAGGTGGTCGATCTCGAGATTCGCAGACCGGAAGGGGCTGCGGCGCCGGACGACCCGGAGGACGCGCCCGTTCGGATTCGTGCCGATGGCGTCGTGGACCTCGATGGGATGACGGATTTCACCCTCGAGACCGAACGACTCGATCTCAACCGCCTCGGGCACCTCGCCAGGATCGAGAATCCGCCCTCGGGCCTGCTCGACCTGGTCCTGCGGGTCGAAGGGCCCGCCGGGGCGCCGCTCATGGAAGGCGAGATTCTCGCGCAGGACCTGAACGTCGGTGGTACCGAGCTGGATCGGGTCGAGGGGACGTTCGCCTATGGAGAGCAGATCGCGCGTGCGCGCCTCGATGTGGAACACGAGGGCCAGCGTCTCCTGACTGCGGACGGAAGGTACCCGGTCGATCTCTCCTTCCGAGAGGTCGAGGATCGCTTTCCCGATCGGAGCGTCGATGTGACCCTCGAGATCGACGCGCTCCCGGCCGCGACCCTTCTCGGGTTCGTCGAGGGCCTCGAGGAGATCGAGGGAGTATTCGACGGGCGCATCCAGTTGAGCGGACAACCCCGGGACCTCCGTCCCTCCGGTTCACTCCACCTGGCCGGAGGGGCCATGTCACTCCCCGAGATCGGGCTTCGTCCCCGCGAGATCGAGGCGGACTTCGAACTGACGACCGACGGGGTGGTCACGGTCTCGGCGCAGGCCCGGTCCCGCGGGCTCGCGCAGGTGCGTGGCACGATCGACCTGAATGACATCACGGATCCGGGGTTCGATCTGCGGATCACCGCGTCGGGGTTCCAGGCCACCGAGCGGCGGGACCTCGAGGCGCGGGTCGGGGGAGAGGTCACCCTCACCGGTCGCTTCCAGGCACCGCGCATCGGGGGGCGGGTCCGGGTGGAGCAGGGGGTGATGTTTCTCGAGGAGTTCGCGCGGACCGCAGAGGTCGTCGACCTCACCGACCCGGCGATCTTCGATGTGGTCGACACGACGCTGGTCGCCGATCGTCCGGCGGTCGAAGCGGCGCAGAATCCCTTCCTCAACAACCTGGTCGTGAATGTCGACCTGACGATCCAGCGTGACTTCTGGCTGCGAAGTCGCGAGATGAACGTCGAGATCGGTGGGGATCTGATCGTCACCTTCGATCGCCCGAAGCGGGAGATCCTCCTGGTCGGGTCACTCGAGGCGATCCGGGGCAACTACAACGTCCTCGGTCGGCAGTTTCAGGTCCAGGAGGGGAACGTAGAATTCGTTGGAACCCCCGGGATCAATCCGACACTCGACTTCCGGGCGGTCCATCGCCTGAGGCGGGAGGGCCAGGAGCCGCTGAATATCATCGCGGTGGTCGAAGGACCCCTGCTCGCCCTTCGGATCGGGCTGGAGTCCGAGGCGCAGCCACCGATCGCGGAATCCGATCTGATCAGCTACCTCCTGTTCGGTCGACCCTCGTTCGCCCTCGGATCGGGAGAGGCGTCCGCCCTGCAGGGGGCCGCCGGGGCGGGGGTGAGTGTGGGAATCGGAACGCTCGCGGGACAGCTCTCGTCCGTGGTCGCCCAGCAGATCGGAATCGACTACTTCGCGATCACGCAGACCCGGGATGCGGGGGGCGCTGCGATGGGAGGGTTCGGGAGTGCCTTTGCCGACACCCAGATCGAGGTGGGGCAGTACCTGGCGCAGGATCTCTTCCTCGCGATGGTCCTGCGACCCCTCGGAGGGATGGGGGGCGGACAGGCTCAGATCCCCGGTGCCCGCCTCGAGTGGCGCTTCACCGATACCTGGACCTTCGAGGCCTTCGTCGAGGACCGCTTCGGACGTGAAGGGGTCTATTCGTTCGGTGACGCGGGGCTTCAACTCACCCGAATCTTCGGCCTCGAACTCTACCGCGAGTGGGGGTACTGAGGGGGAAGGGGCGGGAGCGGTGCGAAGGGGCACCGAAAGCCCCCTGCGGTGTAAAGGAAGATCGCCCGCGATCGGGGGCATCCCCGGCCGGAATCCGGGCGGCGTGCAGCTGCGGGTGAAGTGCGCACGAACCCTCTATGATGAACACAATAGAACGACAAGAGTGAGCTAGAATGAATCAATTGAAAGTTTTCCTCCTCATGGCGGTGATGACGGTCTTCCTGGTCCTCCTCGGAGGACAGATCGGAGGACCGAGCATGGCGCTCTGGTTCTTCGGTGGGGCCGTGGTCATGAACGTCGGAATGTTCTGGTTCAGCGATCGCCTGGTTCTGCGCATGTACAAGGCGAAGATCATCGAACGCGAGGACGCCCCCGAGCTCTTCGACATGGTCGACGAACTCCGGCGCCGTGCGGATCTTCCAATGCCGATCGTGGCGATCGCTCCGAAGCAGCAGCCGAACGCCTTCGCCACCGGCCGCAGCCATTCGCACGCCGTGGTGTGCGTGACCGCAGGGCTCATGCAGCTGATGAGCCGGGACGAGCTCGCCGGGGTGATCGCACATGAGCTGGCGCACATCAAGCACCGCCACATGCTCGTCTCCACGATCGGGGCGGTCATGGCGGGTGCGATCACGATGATCGCCCGGTGGGGGATCTTCTTCGGCGGGGGTGAGAACCGGAATCCGATCGTCATGATCCTGATCATGATCCTCGGCCCGCTGGCGGCGATCATCATCCAGATGGCGATCTCGCGGACCAACGAGTTCCAGGCCGACGAGACGGGGGCCCGGATCGCGGGCTCCCCCGATGGTCTCGCCAACGCCCTTCGGCGCCTCGAGAGCGCGGCGAACCAGATCCCGATGGATGTCAATGCCGCCGGAGCCCAGCTCGCGATCGTGAACCCGCTGCGAGGCGGGGCCATGAGCGGGATGACGAAGCTCTTCCGGACTCATCCCCCCACCGAGGATCGGATCGCGGCGCTCAGGGAGTTGCGGGGGACCTTCTAGATGGTCCGTGACACCCTCGTGGTGCGGGGGGCCCGCGAACACAACCTGAACGACATCTCCCTCGAGATCCCGAGAGAAGCCCTCGTGGTCATCACGGGCATCTCCGGATCGGGCAAGTCCTCGCTGGCCTTCGACACGATCTACGCCGAGGGGCAGCGCCGCTACGTCGAGTCGCTCTCGGCGTATGCCCGGCAGTTCCTGGGGTTGATGGAAAAGCCCGATGTGGACGCCATCGAAGGACTGTCGCCCGCGATCTCGATCGAACAGAAGACGATCTCGCGCAATCCCCGCTCCACCGTCGGGACGGTCACCGAGATCTACGACTACCTCCGCCTCCTCTGGGCACGGGTCGGGACCCCGCACTGCCCCAGCTGCGAACGACCGGTCCTTCGGCAGTCGTCATCGCAGATCGTCGATCGCCTCCTCACGCTCGACGAGGGGACCCGGGTCGAAATCCTGGCTCCGTTGGTGCGCGGTCGAAAGGGGGAGTTTCGCGAGCTCTTCGAGAAGGCACGCAAGGATGGCTTCGTCCGGGTCCGGGTCGATGGCGAGACCTGGGATCTTTCCGAGCCACCTGCGCTGAATCGGTATGAGAATCATGACGTTTCGGTCGTGGTCGACCGGCTGGTGATCCGGGCTTCGGATCGGGCGCGCCTCGCGGACTCGGTCGAGACCGCACTGACCACGGCCGAGGGGATTCTCGAGGTGCTTGAGTACGGGAAGGGGACGGATCCCGAGCCGCACCTCTTTTCGGAGCACTACGCCTGCGCTCACTGCGGGACCTCGCTTCCCGAACTCGAGCCGCGGCAGTTCTCCTTCAACTCTCCCTACGGGGCGTGCGAGGGATGCGATGGCCTGGGCACGCGCCGCGAAGTCAGCGCCGATCTCCTCCTGGGAGACGACTCGATCTCGATCCTCGAAGGGGTGATCCTTCCCTGGGGGGAGCCGTCGGGCCACCTCAAGCGGTCGGTAGTACCGGCGCTGGCCGAGGCCTACGAATTCCACGCGAACACGCCCTGGGGCGAGCTTCCCGAGGATGTCCGTGACGCCGTCCTCTTCGGTTCGGGCAAAATGAAGATTCGCTTCCCCTACAAGCGTGGGGGGAAGAAGCGGGCCTACACCGAGCCCTGGGAGGGGGTCGTCGCGAATGTCCGGCGGCGATACGAGGAGACCTCGTCGGACGCCGTGCGCGAGCAGCTCACGAGCTACATGACCTCGCAGCCCTGCGAGAAGTGTGGGGGAACCCGACTGCGTTCCGAGTCGCTGGCCGTGACGATCGGTGGGCGCTCGTTGGGAGAGATCGGGCAGCTTTCGATCGGTGCCGCACAGGACTTCTTTCAGCGGCTCCCGGTCGAAGGCGAGACCCGGGGCCCGGACGCGCCCGAGTCGCTCGATGTGCCGGCCCTGCCGGGTGCGGTCGCGGGCCCCATCCTGAAGGAGGTTCGGGAGCGGCTGCGGTTTCTCGACGATGTGGGCCTCCGGTATCTCACGCTCGGACGCTCGGCCCATACCCTTTCCGGGGGCGAGGGACAGCGCATCCGACTGGCCACCCAGATCGGGAGCCGACTGGTCGGGGTGCTCTACGTGCTCGACGAGCCATCGATCGGACTCCACCAGCGCGACAACGACCGGCTCCTGGGCACCCTGCGGGCCCTGAGGGACCTGGGGAACACCGTGCTGGTCGTGGAGCACGACGAGGATACCATCCGGGCGGCCGACTATGTGATCGATCTGGGGCCCGGAGCCGGTCGACATGGTGGAGACGTGGTGGCTGCGGGAACGATCGACCGGGTGCTCGCAGAGCCGAAATCACTCACCGGGGCCTACCTCCGGGGAGAGCGCCGAATCCCGATCCCCGAGGAGCGCCGACGGGCCGATCCCGACCGGCAGCTCCGGATCCGGGGCGCGAGGGGGCACAATCTGCAGGGGATCGACGTGGCGATTCCCCTGGGGTGCTTCGTGACGATCACGGGGGTGTCCGGATCCGGCAAATCGAGCCTGATCAACGAGACGCTCTATCGGGCCCTGGCCTGGCAGCTCTACCGCGCTCGTGACCTGCCCCTCCCCTTCGATGGGCTCGAGGGAGTGGAAGGAGTCGACAAGGTGATCGAGGTGGACCAGTCCCCGATCGGCCGGACTCCCCGCTCGAACCCGGCCACCTACTCGGGCGTCTTCACGCCGATCCGAAAGCTCTTCGCCGAGCTTCCCGAATCACAGATGCGCGGCTACGCCCAGGGGCGTTTTTCGTTCAATGTGAAGGGCGGGCGGTGCGAATCCTGCTCGGGCGACGGTCTGGTGAAGATCGAGATGCACTTCCTGCCCGACGTGTACGTGCCCTGCGACGTGTGCCGGGGGCGACGCTACAACCGCGAGACCCTCGACGTGCACTACCGGGGAAAGAACATCGCCGACGTCCTCGACATGACGATTGCGGACGCTCTGGAGTTCTTTCACCCGGTCCCCAGGATCCGCGAGAAGCTTCAGACGCTCTTCGATGTGGGGCTCGGCTACCTTCAGCTGGGCCAATCGGCCACCACCCTGTCCGGGGGGGAGGCGCAGAGGGTGAAGCTGGCGACGGAGCTGTCGAAGCGAGCCACCGGGAACACGCTGTATATTCTGGACGAGCCCACGACCGGTCTCCACTTCGAGGATGTGCGGGTGCTCCTCGGGGTGCTGCACCAGTTGGTCGACAAGGGCAACACGGTGGTGGTGATCGAGCACAACCTCGAGGTCGCCAAGACCTCGGACTGGATCGTGGATCTGGGTCCCGAGGGCGGGGACGGAGGGGGCCTGATCGTCGCGGAGGGTCCACCCGAGGCGGTGGCCGAAACCGCGGGGTCTCTCACCGGACGATACCTCGCCCCGATGCTCGCAGCCGGCGTGACCGCATAGCGGACGGGCGTTCGACACGGTATTGTAGGGGCGACCGAATGAATCGTCTCCACCCCTTCGCTCGTACTGTGAAGGGAAGGGGACACCGGGAGTGGAGCTTCGGAGTCCCGAGCCCACCCCGCCCGGCGGAGGTGGCCATCTGAATGTGTCGGCGCTCCGGGGCGCCGACCGGACCACGGAGGGGTGACATGGTGACGAGAGAAGACCTGGAGAGCTTCCTCATCCGAATGGATGTGGAACATGAAGAGGTGGCGGAGGGAATGTATCTGGTACGAAGCCGTACCGACGACCTCCCGATCGTGGTGAACCACTCACCTCCGCTGCTCATCCTCCGGATGAAGGTGATGGATCTTCCGGCCGACGGAACGCCTCGGGAAGATCTCTATAGAACCCTGCTGGAGATGAACGCGGCCGATGTGGTCCATGGCGCGTACGGCATCGAGGAAGGAGAACTCATCCTCGGCCACACCTTCCAGCTGGAATCCCTGGATTTCTCGGATCTCCAGGCGGCGCTCGAAAGTCTCCAGATGGCCGCGTCCGGCCACATGGAGCGGATCAAGACCCTCGCCTCCGCGCCCGTGGAGGGATGACCAATGAGCATATTTTCAAAGATCTCGACGCTCTTCAAGTCCAACATCAATGATCTGATCGCTCGGGCCGAAGACCCCGAGAAGATGCTGAATCAGATCATTCTCGACATGCGCGACCAGCTGGCGAAGGCCAAGCGCGAGGTCGCGGCCGCGATCGCCGATGAGCGAAAGCTTCGTTCGCAGCTCGAAGACGAGATGAAGCAGGCCAAGGACTGGGAGAGGCGGGCGATGCTCGCGGTCCAGGAGGGTCGTGACGACCTGGCCAAGCAGGCGCTTCTTCGCCACCAGGAGCACGCCGACCGGGGGCACGCCCTGGAGCAGACCTGGCAGGGGCAGTCGCAGGAGACCGAGAAGCTGAAGGCCTCGCTCAAGCAGCTGAACGACAAGATCGAAGAGGCCAAGCGCAAGCGGAACCTCCTGATCGCCAAGCAGAAGCGGGCGCAGGCCCAGAAGCGGATCCACGAGACGATGTCGGGGCTCTCCGACACGTCGGCCTTCGATGCCTTCAACCGGATGGCCGAGAAGATCGAGGAGTCGGAGCGGCGCAGTCTGGCGTCGGCCGAGGTGTCCGAAGCGCTCACCGGAGACACCCTCGAAGACGAGTTCCGCCAGCTGGAGACGGGCGACGACATGGATGGTCGTCTCCTTGCGCTGAAGCGCGAGATGGGTCTGCTCGGACCCGCTGGTGAGGAACGACGCCAGCTCCAGGCCGGTGAGGAGGCCCAAGACGACGAGGCCGTCGATCCCGACGCCAACTCGATCTCCGACTTCGATCGCCGGAAGGCGGCCGAGGCGAAAGCGCACGACGGCGAGATTCAGGAGGCGGAGCTGCTCGAGGAGTTCGACCGCCTCGAGAACCGGGACCCGAACTGAGCGAGCGCATGGACCCCGTATACCTGAACGGAGCGTTCATCCCCCGATCCGAGGCCATGATCCCGGTCGAGGATCGGGGGTTTCTCTTTGCCGACGGCCTCTACGAGGTCACCCCCTTCTACGGGGGACGTCCACTGCGAATGGACGGACACCTCCGGCGCCTGACCCGCGGGCTGGGAGCGCTTCGAATCGACTTCGACGTCGAGCCACTGCCAGCGATCCATCAGGAGCTGCTGGAGCGGTGTGGCCTCCAGGACCACACGATGTCGATGGTGTATCTGCAGATCACCCGGGGGGTGGCCCCGCGCTCCCACGCCTTCCCCGATCCACCCGCGAGGCCGACCGTTTTCGCCTACGCGAAGGCCTTCGAGCGCCCCGCGGTGGAGCGATGGATGCGCGGATTCAACGCGGTGACCGTGCCGGATCGGCGCTGGACGCGCTGTGATCTCAAGACGATCCAGCTCCTTCCCAGCGTCCTGGCGCAGGAGGAGGCCCGCCAGGCCGGTGCGACCGATGCGCTGATGGTGCGGGACGGTCTCGCCCTCGAGGGGGCGCACAACAACGTCTTTGCCGTCTTCGGCGATGTCGTGGCCACCCACCCCGCCTCGAACCAGATCCTGCCGGGGATCACGCGAGAGGTCGTGCTCGAGGTTGCACGGGCCCGCGGGGTGCCGGTCGAGGAGCGGACCATCCCGGTCGCGGAGCTCGCGTGTGCCTCCGAGATCTTCTTCACCGGCACGACGACCGAGATTCGCCCTACGGTCGAGCTCGACGGGCAGCCGGTCGGCGAGGGTCGGGTCGGCCCGGTCACGCTCGATCTGATGCGGGGGTTCCGCGAGTTGATCGCCCGGGAGTGTGGCGTCGAGCTGGACCGCGATGCATCGGGGTCCGACGGGGGGTGAGCCGCCGGGCCACCATCGGCTTCGGGTACGGGGTTCGGCCTTGAACGTCGATCCCTCCCTACAGATCCAGCTCGTACTTTCGGATCTTGTTGATCAGGGTCGTGCGCGCGATCCCCAGGTCGTCCGCCGCATGCGTCCGGTTCCCTCGATGGTGCAGGAGGGTCCTCTCGATATGGCGGGCCTCGACGGCCTCGAGCGTCGTCGGTTGGAAGCCCTTCGAACGTGACGCTCCCCCCTTCCGGACGAGCTCGGCCGGCAGGTGTGTCCGCCGAATCTCCTCACCGCCGGCCGCGAAGATGAGTGCCCGTTCGAGGGTGTTTCGCATCTCCCGGATGTTTCCCGGCCAACGATAGGCGAGGAGGACCTCGAGGGCGTCGTCGTGGATCCGATCGGCGCTCCCGGGAATCTCCTTGCGGAGTCCCCTCAGCAGCCCGTGCAGGAGTGCCAGGCGGTCGTCGTCGGTTCTCTCCCGCAGGGGAGGCAGGTGGAGCGAGGCCACATTGAGTCGATAGAAGAGGTCGTTGCGGAAGCGTCCGTCCTCGACCCTCTTCGAAAGGTCCCGATTCGTCGCGGCGATCAGTCGAACGTCGGCATGCAGCTCCTCGGTACCCCCGAGGCGCCGGAAGCTTCGCGTCTCGAGCACGTTCAGGAGCCGGGGCTGGACCTCGAGGCTCATCTCCCCGATCTCGTCCAGAAAGAGGGTGCCCCGGTCGGCCTCGAGGAAGAGACCGTCACGGCGCTCGCGGGCATCGGTGAAGGCCCCCTTCTCGTGGCCGAAGAGCTCGGACGCCAGGAAGGTTGGGGTCAGACCGGCCGAGTTCACCTCGACGAAGGGCCGCCGGCCCCGGGGACTGAGGCCGTGCAGCATCCGGGCGACCCACCCCTTTCCGGTCCCGCTCTCGCCGGTCAGCAGGACGGTGGTCCGCTCCGAAGCCGAGAGCATCTCGATCTGCGCGGAGAGCTCCCTCATCCCCGGAGAGACCCCGAGGGCCTCGAGCCCCTCGGCCGCGGTACCTCCCTGCCGAAGGCGCTCGTTTTCACGGAGAAGCCGGTTCTTCTCGAGCACCTGCTTCAGGACGGCGGAGAGATGGTCGAGTTCGACCGGCTTCGCCAGGAAGCTCTCGGCTCCGAGCTGCATCGCCTCGACGGCGGTGGGCACGTCGGCATGCCCCGTCAGGAGGATCACCGACGCATTCCACTCCCGCAGTCGCTCGAGGATCTCGAGGTGCTCCACGTCGGGAAGCTTCAGGTCCAGGAGCACCACCTCGGGGCGGTGGGCCTCGAAAGTGGCCAGGGCGGGGTGCCCGCGGGTCTCGAGCAGGACCTCGAAGCCATCTCTCTCGAGGTAGCGGCCGATCGAGTCCAGGATGGTGGTGTCGTCGTCGACGAGGAGGAGCGTCTGGCTCATCCGGTGGGCTCCGTGGGTTCGCGTCTGGAAATGGTCATGGGGCAATCTGGGGCATCCGGACCGTCATGGCGATGCCGTCACGGCGGGTCTCGGTACGAGGCGAATGACGACGTTCCCGGCCGAGCCCTCTCCATTCGACCGCACGACGACCGCACGGTCGGGGTGATCCTGGATGAGCTGGACGTGGTCGAGAAGTTCGGGAGGGACTCGCAGCTCGTAGGCTCCCGGCTTGAGTCCCATGGCGTAGAATCCCCCGTCCGAGAAGGTCGTGACCTCGGTCTCCTCTCCGGGCCGGACCAGGTCCGCGATCACCACCTCCATCCCGGCCACCGGTTCCTCGCGTCCACCGTCGGAGATCCGAACGATGCGTCCGCTGATCTCGGCGCCGGGCACTACCGGCAGGTCGAGCCGACGGTACGACGAGGGGGCGAGGGGGAGCTCGATCGTTCCGAGCGCCGGAACCCAGAGCGGATTGGGCAACGTCATCGGGTCCAGCTGCACCCGGGTCATCTCGTAGGGCGTGAGATCCCAGTGCGTGTAGCGACCCTGTTCGTCGGTCGTGACCGTTCGACCCTCGATCATCACCCGGACCCCCGAGAGCACCGGTTCCCCGGGATCCCGGCGCCCGTTTCCATTCTCGTCGAGAAAGACGTATCCCGAGATCCCGGCCCGTTCCACGCCCGGTCCGGAATCGAGGCGGAAACCACCGGTGGCCTCGTTCCACTGCACGTTCCCCTGGGCGTACTGAAGCGCGCGGGTCTCGCGGTTCGCCCCGCCGAAGACCTGGGTCACGGAGCGGAGCTGGTCGAGCGTCGCCTGGAGTCCCGCGGTGAAGCGATGGTCTCCCATCGGGTCCCACCCGCCGGTGAGGTTGAGCTGGGTGCTGCGCGTGACCGGATAGCTGAGGCGAAGCTGACCACGGGCGACCGAGTCCCACCCGATCATTTCGATTTCGGCGTGGAGCCAGGGCGAGAGCGTGGTCGGGCTCGGAAGGGGGATCCGCCCCCGAACCGAGGCGATCTGCCGCAGCGGTTGATCGCCCGACACGAAGAGGCCGCGCTCGAGCTCGTGCGACTGGTAGCGCCCCGGATCCTGCACTCCCAGCTCGACCCGGTATCCGCCGAGCTGCAGGGCCGAGGTCGCCCGCCAGCGGAGGCGCCAGTCGTCCCGCCGCTCCTCGTAGACCGCCGAGCCCCTCAGGCTCCAGCGGTTGCCGCCTCCGAAGGGCCGCCAGAAGAGGTCGGCCTCGGTCGTGGAGCGTCGCCGGGCGTCGTGCAGGACCGGCGCGTCGAGGTCGGGCTGAAACCATGTATAGGCGCCCCGAATACGCAGACTCGACGACGGGGTGAATTCGGTCACCCCACGGTAGAACCCGTCGTAGAGCGCCTCGAGCCCCAGGTGGACCGAGTGGACCGGGGATCCCGACAGCTCGAGGTAGGGGTGCGCGAGATCGGGGAGGGTGTCGCGGTGGAATCCGTCCGTGCCGGCGCGCAGCGTCCAGCGGTCGGAGAGTCCGTAGCGCAGGTCCAGGTTTCCCGAGGCCCGGCAGGCGCCCGAGCGGCATTCACCCGCGCTCAGCCCCCACTCGAAGCGGCCTCCCGGAAGCCGATCCTGCCGAAGGAGCATGAGTCGCTCCATCGTGACGACCTCACCGTGCGCACCGTAGGCCACCACCTCGACGGGATTGGTCCCGTAGCTGAGGGGCACGTCGAGCGCGAAGGCCCCCTGCTCGTCGGCCCGGGTCATGTCGATCGTTCGCCCCTGCTGACGCAGCTCGATCTCCCAGCCCGGACCCAGGCGTCCGGTCACCTCGGCCGTGGCGAAGTAGGCGTCGCGAACGTAGGGCGCGTTGGTGAGGTGGATTCCGCGCAGCGACCGTGGCCGGGGACCGGAGCCGAGGCCGTCTCCGAGGCGCAGCTGCCGGAGCCATCGCTGTTGCGGCCAGGCGATGTGGTAGCTGGCCCCGGTGTCGACCGCTCCGTCCGCCACGGGACCCTGGCTGCGGCCGCTGAGCTGGAGGGAGCCCCCCAGGAGCTGTGCGCCGAAGCCGAGGGAGAGCTGCGCGCTTTCCTGGGGCCGGTCCAGCGCGGCCGAGGTGCTCCAGTCGAGTACCATGCCGCCGGTGCGGTACGGGGTGCGGTCCAGGGTGCGCTCGGCCGGAGGGGTCGCACCGGGGGGGCGGAGCACGGCGAGTCGCCGCTCCCGCTCGATCCGGCGCCCCAGGGGAAGCACCTCGGGATTGAGGACGACGGCGTGCAGGTCCGAGAAATTCGTGTGGATCGTGACGCCCAGGAGGCGCTCGAGGAGTCGGGGGGTGAGCATGATCGTACCGTCCCGCCAGAGCATCTGATCGGTCATGTCGGCCAGCAGTTCGCCTCCGAGACGGGCCCGGCCGGCCTCGGCATCGACCAGGATCTCGACCGCGCCCGGCTGCCGCGTGGCTCGCAGGACCCCGTCCCCGTTCTCGACGAAGAAGACCTCTCCCATCTCGAGGAAGGTCGCCGCCGGGAGGAAGGGGGTGTCCCCGCGCTGTGCCGCGGGCACGAGTCGCTCCGATAGGCGCCCCATGCGAAGATTGATCAGGATGTCGATCGGCTGCCCGAGGGAGTCGGGGGTGGCGCTCACGCCCGCCGCCGGGGATGCCATCGCCGGCGCCGATTCCGGAGACCGGGGGCCTTTCCCCTCCTGCGCGGCAAGCTCACCCGCTGCGAGCAGGAGGCAGACGACCAGGAGTCGGCAGAGGAGCACCGGCCGGAGGGCGGCGACGGTGCAGAGGGGGGAGCGCATCGAGTCGGCTCCGGTCAGCGCAGGGACACGGGAGCTTCCCGCTCGATCGGAGTCGTACGGAGCCGGAAGGCCGCGGGCACATCGTCTCGATCGGTGGTGAAGTGGGCCCGAAGGCGGAAGGGACCCGGCCCCAGGTCCGACACGTCGTACTCGAAGAGGCGGCGGTACTCGCGGTAGACCGCCACCTGTTCCTGCCACTCCCGCACGACCTCGCCGTTCGGGTTCGTCAGGGTCAGGGTCAGCGCCGAGATGTATGCCGCGGACCCCTGTCGGAGGAGCCGGGGGCGAAGGCGCAGGCGTCCATCCTCGATCCAGGGCTGGAAGTCCTCGATCTCGAGCCCGGTGGTGATCGCTCCCTTGCGGTAGTTGGCCGCGATCACGGTCCGCACGCGCATGTCGAGGCCGACGCGGACATCCGATTCACCGGGAACGGCGCCAACCCGGGTCGACTCGGTGCCCGAGGTGATCGCCAGCCGCGCCCAGTACTCTCCATCGGCGAGGTCGGCCGGGGGCTCGCCGAGGAGCCGGACCACCTGACGCTCACCGGGGGCGACCACCACCCGCTGCGGATAGGCACGCAGCCACCCCGCCGCCGACCGGGGATCGTCGCCCGCCTCGTCGGTGAACAGGTGGAGGCGGCCGTCCTCGTCGGTCGCGGGGTAGCCGAAGAGCGTCGAGATCGTGACCTCTTCGGGGGTGTTCCCGGGATTGAAGAGGGTCACCGTGGCCGAGCGGGTCGAGTGCTCGAGGTAGACCGCCGTGGGGGCGACCACGATCGAGAGCGCCTCGGCCGTCAGAACGCCCATGCCGAGCAGCACGGTCAGGGTCAGCGAGCGAATCAGCGTCTTCATGGTGTCCTCAGCTTCCGAGGTCGGAGAGGGTGAGTGTGATCGTTGCGGAGTAATTTCCGAGTGGCGCCTGGGCCGGGGGCTGGACCGTGCCTCCCAGGAAGATCCAGGACCATCCCTGCTGGGTCAGCGTGATGGTCCAGGGCGTGTTCGGGTCGAATGGGATCCGATCGCCGGTGCTCCCGCTGGCCGAGAACTGCGCGTCGGCCACTCCGAAGAGCAGGGGGATCGAGCCACCTTCGGGCCGTGTCATCTCAGCGGGAAGCTCGAAGGAGATCTCGATCGTCTGGTCTCGAGCGCCGCGGATTCGGAGCTGCGCGTTCCGCCCCGCGTCGTTCGGTGAGACCTGGGTCGCCAGCCCTCCCAGCAGCTCCCCGAAGCTCAGGTCCTGTTGACCCTGTACCGCGAGCGGAGGGCCCTCCTGGGCCGAGGCCGCACCGGGCACCGCGATTGCGAGCAGCCCGATCGAAAGGGTCACAGGAAGGCGAAATGGCATCGGGGGGCGGGGTGAGCGCGCGCTCGGGGGGCCGGCGGGAGGACCTCCCGCCGACCCCACCGAACGGGGCGGACTCAGTTGCCGGTGTAGGCGACGTTCAGGGTGATCTGACCGCTGTACGAGCCGGCTGGCTGGGCTGTGGCCGGAGTCACCGTTCCGCCGATGAAGACGTAGAGTTGACCGCCCACCAGGTTCTGGAGGCGCTGAGTGTTCGGATTGAAGGTTCCCGCGACCGCCGTCGAGTTCGCGCTGTGACCGGCCGAACTCGTTCCGAAACTGATCGGCATCGTCGCACTGCCCGGGCCATCGAGGTCTTCGGGAAGGTCAAAATCGAGAGAGACCTGCTGGTCCCCGCCACCCTGGATGCGGAAGCGACCGGCGTTCGCCACGTCGGTGCCGGCGACGCTGGAGGCGATTCCCGGAATCACATCGCCGAAGCGGAGGTCTTCTTCGCCCGCAACCTCGAGCTGGGCGATCACGGTGGCGGTGGCGTTGACGACTCCCTCGTCTCCCTGCGCCTGCGCGGATCCCATCGCCGGAATCGCGAGAAAGGCGGTGAGGGCGAGGATCATGGTCACTTTCTTCATTTCTGTGGCTCCCAAGTGGTTCTTCGTTCTGGCGCGTCACCGGGTCTCCGGTCCCGGATGTGGGACTCGGGGCGAGTGCGCCGCTGTAGGCTGGCCACAGGGAAGGGCAACGCGGGTGCCACCGGTGTTTCAAAATCGGAAGGTGTGCAGAAATCGGACATCATGGCGGGGGCCCGGAATGACTTGCCGAGGGGCGGTGCCGCAGTTTCAGTGTAGTGAAATCAGGCAGAGGGTGCGGAAGGGTAGTTGCCGTAGATGAAGTGGAAGTCATTGTAAATAAAGGGCTTATGCGAAATATGTCGCTCAGGCATGGATGCTGCAATTCAAAGCAGCATGCGGCATCCCCCGATTCCGGAGCCCACCATGCGCCGACCCGACAGCGGTTCCATCAGAATGATCCTGACCCTCGTGGTGGTCGGGATGATTCATTTTGCGAGACCTGCCGCGGTATCCGCCCAGGATGCCGGTGTCGAGGCCACGCCGCGCGCCACGATCCAGGTGCAGGCCGTGGTCGTGAACCCGGGTCCGATGCAGGAGATGGTGGGGATGGCCGTGCGACTTCGGGATGCCGCGCTCGTGACCCATGAGCCCTATCTGACCGACGATTCGATGCGCTCGGTGGTCGGATGGCTCGAGGCCCCCGGGCAGGTCGAGCGTCTCGAGGTCGACCGGAAACGCGAGACGCCGGTCCCACCTGCCCGGCTCTGGGTGGCCGACCTGGGGCACTGACCGTTCGCGCCCGGCGAGGCCCGGGGTCGAGTGGTCAGGGGTAGATGCGGTACGGCTCCACCCGCTCGCCGAAGGCGCGGGACGCCTCGTCCCACCCGGCGACGAGCGCATCGATCGCGCGCCCTTCGTCGAGCCCTTCTCTGAGGACGTCGGTTCCGGCCAGTCGATCGAAGTGAGACGTCCGCCACTCCCACCGGTCGGCGGACTCCCCGTCCCCACGCGCCAGCGCCCGCGTCACCGAAAGGAGCGCGACACCGGCACGCGTCGGGTTGTAGCGCTCGCGATCGGTCACGTGCAGCCGGATCCCCCGCACCTCTTCGCCGGCGAACTTCCCGTCGCCCGGTGTGGTCGGGACGAAGGTCACGGCCTCGAAGCGCACCCCGTCCAGCCCGAGCGCCTCGAGCCTGGTCACCGCCCGCTCCGCATCGAGCCAGGGGGCCCCGATCTGCTGGAAGGCCCGATCCGTCCCGCGCCCGACCGACAGGTTCGTCCCCTCGAACAGGCAGGTGCCCGGATAGTGATAGGCGCTCTCGAGCGAGGGCATGTTGGGGGATGGCGGCGTCCAGGGGAGTCCGGTATCCGTCATGTCCATCGTCCGCCGGAGGCCCTCCACGGGAACCACGTGAAGCTCCGCCACGACCCCGAACTCCCCGCGGTACACCCGTGCCAGCTCCCCCGGAGTCAGCCCATGCCGGATCGGGATCGGATACATCCCCACGAACGACGAGAAGGCCGGATCCAGGATATTCCCCTGCGTCGCCCATCCCCCGATCGCATTCGGACGGTCGAGCACCACGAAGGGGATCCCCGCCTCGCCCGCGGCCTCCATCGCCAGCGCCATCGTGTAGATGTAGGTGTAGTAGCGGGCCCCGATGTCGAGGATGTCGAAGAGGAGGACGTCGACGCCCTCGAGCATCTCGGGGGTCGGCTTGCGGGTGTCGCCGTACAGGGAGTGGACCGGGAGTCCCGTGCGATCGTCAACGGTGTGGTCCACCAGCTCCCCGGCTTCGGCCGTGCCCCGGATTCCGTGCTCCGGAGAGTAGAGTGCGACGAGTTCGACCCCGACCGCGCCGTGCAGCCGGTCGATGCTCGACACCCCCTCGCGATCGATCCCCGTGTGGTTCGTGACGAGCCCCACGCGTCGTCCCTCGATCAGGTGCAGGGAGTCGGAGAGGAGTACGTCGATCCCCGGGCGCACGGGATCGGTGGCCTCGGCCCCGCTCTCGACGGCGCCGTCCGCCGAGATCGGGGCACTGTCGCCCGGACCGGCACCACACGCGGCGAAGAGCAGGAGAAGGAGCGCGGCGGGAGCCGGGAGAGCACGAGTCGGGTACGAACGAAGGAGAGCGGGCATGAAGGAAAGATGACGGGGAGGCCGAGGGGCGGTCAACGCGGTGCCCGGGTCGATCGTTCGGGCTCCCGAGTCGATTGTCCCGGCTCCCGGCCGCGCCTACCTTGAAGACAGTCTCCGCCGAACCCATGGACTCGAGGGATCCGATTCGTGATGCATCCGCCGCCTGGCACCGTTGTTCGCCCCGCGATACTCCTCCTGCTCGTCGCCGTCGTGGGCGTCGGGTGTTCCAGGGAGGTCCCCCCGGCCCCTTCACCTCCGGCTGCCGAAGAGGCCGTCGAGGCGCCCCCCATCCCCGTGGACTCGCTTCCTCGTCCGGACACCCTGGCGGGTGGGGACCCCCGGGTGACCCGTGACGATGTGATGGCCGGCCCGGATCGCACGCCCGGCGCTCCCCCGGCGACCCCGCTTCCGGTGCCCGCGCCCGGAGGCCCTCCCGGCGCCTGGACCGAGGCGACGCTCGAGACGCTCAGTCTGCGACAGAAGGTGGGGCAGATGATCATGCCCTGGGTGCTCGGAGACTTCGCGCCCGAGGGGAGTCCCTCGTTCGAACGGCTCGCCCGCATGATCGACAACCACGAGATCGGGGGCATGATCGTTTCGGTGGGCACGCCGATCGACGTGGCGACGAAGACGAATGTGGCGCAGCGCCGCTCCCACCTTCCCCTTCTCGTGGCGGCGGACCTCGAGACCGGTGCGGGGTTCCGGCTGCGGGGCGCGATCCATCTGCCCGGGGTGCACGACCTGGGAGGGGCGACCAACTTCCCCTCGCTGATGGCGGTGGGAGCGGCGGACGAACGCGTCCTCGCCTATGAAATGGGGAGGATCACCGCGGTCGAGGCGCGCGCCTCGGGGATCCACGTCCCCTTCGCGCCCGTGCTCGACGTGAACAACAACCCCGATAACCCGATCATCAACACCCGATCCTTCGGCGAGGACCCGGCCCGCGTCGGGGAGCTGGGTGCGTGCTTCATCCGGGGAATCCACGACCACGGGGCGGTCGCGACGGGCAAGCACTTTCCCGGGCACGGCGACACCGAGACCGATTCGCACCTGGCCCTGCCCGTGATCCGGGTGGGCTCCGAGCGGCTGAACCGGGTGGAGCTCCGGCCCTTCCGCGAGGCGATCGACGCGGGGATGGGCGCGATCATGACGGCGCACATCGCGATGCCCGGGCTGACCGAGGATCCCCGGCTGCCCGCGACCCTCTCTCGCAACGTGCTCACGGGGCTCCTGCGCGAGCAGATGGGATTCGAGGGACTGGTTTTCACCGACGCCATGGACATGAATGCGATCGACCGGCTCTACTCGCGCGGAGAGGCCGCCGTGCAGGCGGTGCTCGCGGGTGCCGACGTCCTGCTCATGCCCCCGGATCCCGAGGCCGCGATCCGGGGCGTGGTCGACGCGGTCCTGGCCGGACGCATCCCGGAGTCGCGCATCGACGCCTCGGTCCGCCGGATCCTCGGCCAGAAGGAGGCGCTGGGGCTGCACGAGGAGCGCACCGTCGACCTCGAGGCGCTGCATCGTTCGGTCGGGATCCCCACCCACACGGCGATGGCCCGGGAGATCGCCGAGCGCTCCCTGACCCTGCTCCGAAACGAGCGGGGCATCCTGCCCCTGCTGGGGACCGGAACCGCCGATGTCCTCTCGGTGACCTATCGCCGGACGAACGACCTGATGGGAGGGCGCGCCTTCGACCAGCGACTGCGGCAAACCTACCCACGGCTGCAGACCCGCACGATCGGCCAGGCAACCCCGGCCGAGGAGTACGAGCGGATCCTGCAGCGGGCCAGCTCGAGCGACCTCGTGGTCATCTCGCTGCACGTCACCGCGGTCGCCTACGCGGGAAGCGTCGCGGTCCCCGAGGAGCTCTCCCGGCTCATCCGAAGGCTGGCCGAGACCCGGGTCCCCCACGTCGTCGTATCGTTCGGGAATCCCTACCTGCTCAGGGAGTTCCCGGAAGCGCAGGCATATCTACTCGCGTGGAGTGGATCCGAAGAGAGCCAGCGGGCGGCGGCACGCTCCCTCTTCGGCGATGTGCCCATCACCGGGCGCACGCCGACGCGGATTCCACCCGGCTTCCAGATCGGAGACGGAATCCAGCTCGGCACGGCCCGGACGGCTGCGGGGCCGGCCGGGGGCAATGGAGCGGCGCTCTGTTCGGTGGGGGCCGCAACCGGGTCCGCCCCGGAGGATCGATGATGGGGTGCACCCGGGAGGGGGCGATCCACCCGTCCAGCCGCCGGGTCCGTGACCGGATCGGGCCCGGGGCTCTCGTCGCGGGGCTGATTGCCCTGGTCGGCGTCGCCGCCTGCAGCCCGGCCGGCCCCACCGCGCACCCGTTCGCCACCGATCCCGGTCCTCGTGCCGCCCTGCTCGATGCGCCCGACGCCCGCGGCGAGGCGTGGGTCGACGAGACGCTGGCCTCCCTCTCGCTGCGCGAAGCGGTGGGTCAGCTCGTCTTTCCCTGGATCGCCGGCTCCTACGCGGCGCTCGACGACCCGGAGTTCCTCGAGACCCTCCGCTGGGTCGAAGAGGACGGGATCGGGGGAGTGGCGATCTCGATCGGGACCCCGCACGCCTACGTGGCGAAGCTCAACGCGCTGCAGGATCGGGCCGACATCCCCCTCCTCGTCACCTCGGACTTCGAGAATGGGGGCCCGGGGATGCGGATCGCCCACAGCTACGCCCTCCCCACCCTCCTCCCCCAGGGGGGTGGGACCAGCTTTCCCCCGACGATGGCCTTCGGGGCGGTGGGAGATGAGGGGCTGGTGGAGCGGTTCGCCGCCGCCACCGCCCGGGAGGCCCGCGCGGTCGGGGTGCACGTGATCTTCGCGCCGGTCCTCGACCTGAACTCGAATCCCGAGAACCCCATCATCAACACCCGGGCCTTCGGCGAGGACCCCGACGATGTGAGCCGAATGGGTCGGGCCTTCATCCGGGGGGCGCGGGCGGGTGGGGCGATGACCACTGCCAAGCACTTTCCGGGGCACGGAGACACGCGGGTGGACTCCCATCTCACCCTGCCCGAGGTCACGGCCGATCGGGAACGGCTCGACCGGATGGAGCTCGTCCCCTTCGCCGAGGCGGTCCGGGAGCGGGTCGATGGCGTGATGACCGCGCACGTCTCGGTGCCGGGGGTGCTCGGGCCCGGCGCCCCGCCGGCCACCCTCTCGCCCGAGTTCATGACCGGGATTCTTCGAAAGGACATGGGTTTCGAGGGCCTCCTCTACACCGACGCGCTGCGGATGGGCGCGATCACCGAGGCATACGGCGCCGGTGAGGCCGCGGTGCTGGCCTTCGAGGCGGGCGCCGACGTCATCCTTATCCCGGCGAGCGTGCCCGGCGCCGTCGATGCCATGGTCGAGGCCGTCGAGGAGGGGCGGATCACACGAGAGCGCCTGGATCGCTCGGTGCGGCGGATCCTGGCCGAGAAGGCGCGGGCCGGGCTGCACGATCACCGCCGGGTCTCTCCGGATGCCGTCGCGGCGACGGTGGGGTCGGCGGCGCATCGGGAGCTGGCGCGCGAGGCGTCGGCCCGCTCCATGACCCTGGTCAGGGATCACGACGGACTCCTTTCGCCCGATCCCGAGACCACGCGCCGGATCCTCTCGATCACCTGGGCCGAGACCACCGACCTGATCGCGGGCCGCGAATTCGACGCGGTACTGCAGGCGCTCCTGCCCGGGGTGGCCGAGCCCGTGCGGGTCGGGCCCGACACCGGTGAGGGCACCTTCGCGACGCTCCTGGACCGTGCGGCCGAGGTGGACCTGACGCTGGTCAACGTGTACCTGCCCCCGCGGGCGGGGGCCGGATCGGTGGCGCTGCCCGACGACTTCCGGGAGTTCGTGTCGGTCCTCTCGACCCGGCACCCCAGCGTCCTCGTCTCCTTCGGGAACCCCTACCTGCTGACCGCCCTGCCCGAGGTGGGCAGCTACCTGGTGGCGTGGGGAGATCGCGAGATCAGTCAGCGCGCGGCCGCCCGGGCGCTGGTCGGCGCGGAGCCCATCGAGGGTCGTCTCCCGATCTCGATCCCTCCCCTGCACGAGAGGGGCGACGGCCTTCGCCGTGCGGCGGACCCGGTCATGGCCGCCCGCGGGGAGCTGCGCGGCGACGCCCTCGACGAAGCCGGGCTCCTGCGCCATGACGAGGATCCGGCCCCACCTCCCGAGGACGATCCGGATCCCGCGCGGCCGGGGCCCACGGCGCTGCGCCCGGTGCCCGCTCCCGCCCCGGCGACCGGTGCCCCCCCGCCCGTCGCCTGGCTGGAGCGAACCGCCTCCCCCCTCGAGACGGCTCCGGCCTCGGCGGGGATGAGTGAGTCCCGGCTCCAGGCGCTCGACACGTACATCCTGAACGCGATCGCGGATTCCGTGGCCCCCGGGGTGGCGATCGCCGTGGGTCGAAGCGGCCGCCTGGTGCGCCTGCGGGGCTACGGGCAGCTGGACTGGGCGGACGGGAGCCCCCCGGTCACCCCGTCGTCGCTCTACGACCTGGCCTCGTTGACCAAGGTGGTCGGCACGACGCTGGGGGTCATGGCGCTGGTCGAGGAGGGGCGCCTGAGGCTCGACGACCCGGTGGTCCGGCACCTTCCGGACTTCGCGCGCGGGGATGCCCGCAAGGAGGCCGTCACGGTGCGCGACCTTCTCCTGCACCAGTCGGGATTTCCGGCCTACCGCCAGTTCTTCCTCACTCTCGACAGTGAGTCGGCCGTGCGCGAGGCGATCTGGGACCTGAGCCTGGACCGTCCCCCGGGCGAGGCGATGGTCTACTCCGACATCGGCTTCATGACGCTGGCCTGGGTGATCGAGGCTGCAGCCGGGGAGCCCTTCGCCCCCTTCCTCGAACGGCGGATCTACGCGCCTCTGGGGATGACGCATACGGGATTCAACCCCGACACCGCCCTCCTCGACCGCATTGCGCCGACCGAGATCGACATGGAGCGTCGCATGCGCCAGATGCACGGCGAGGTGCACGACGAGAACGCCTTCACGGTGGGCGGGGTCGCCGGTCACGCCGGGCTCTTCGGGAGTGCCGAGGAGCTGGCCGTGCTGATGCAGGCGCTCGCTTCGGGAGGCGCCGCTGCCCCCTGCCGGCACGATACGGGGAGCGGAACGCCCTGCGCCCGGGCGCGCTCGGCCGAGACACGGGTCTTCGATTCGGCGACCGTTCAGGCCTTCACCCGGGCATCTCCCGAGGGGGCGGTGACGGGCTCTTCGCGCGCCCTGGGCTGGGATACCCCTTCAGGACGATCATCGGCCGGCGACTACTTCTCGGCCCGGTCCTGGGGACACACCGGCTTCACGGGCACCTCGATCTGGTTGGACCCCGAGCTCGACCTCTGGGTGGTCCTGCTGACCAACCGGGTGAATCCGACCCGCGAGAACTCGCGGCACATCGCCTTCCGCCGCGCCGTACACGACGCCGTCGTCGCCGCGATCACCGACCGAGAGGTCCCGAGGCGCTGACACGCCGAATCCGGCCGAACCCCTGCCGCTCGTCGCCCGGCCGGATATATTGCCCCGAAGCGATTCAGAATCCATCCCGACCAAGGAGGTCGAGTGCGCTGGACGTACGATCTGAAGCGAGCGGGTCCCTCGATCCTGATCCTCGGAGTCCTGCTGGCGGGCGCCGGGCCCCTCGCTGCACAGGAGTCGGACGGCCCACCGGCCCCATCCTCCGATGCCGAGGTCCTCGCGGTCGTGGACCGGCTCTTCGACGGGATGCGGGCCCGCGACGGGGACCGGGTGCTCTCGGCCTTCCACCCCGAGGCCCGCCTGGTCAGCACCCGGGTCGACGACGACGGAGAGCCACAGGTCACCTTCACGCAGGTCGCCGACTTTGCCGCCGCCGTGGGGCAGGGGGGAGACCCCTGGAACGAGCCCTACTGGGATCCGGTGGTCCAGGTCGACGGAGCGCTGGCCCAGGTCTGGATCTTCTACCGATTCTACGCCGGCGAGAGCTTCAGCCACTGCGGGCACAACGCCATCCAGATGGTGAAGGACGCCGCCCGGGGCTGGGTGATCGTGTCCCTCGTCGACTCCCGGCGCACCACGGACTGTGACGCCCCCGACGCATGAGCGCATTCACTCCGCTCGACTTCGTCGTGCTCCTGGTCTACCTGGGGGGGGTGACCCTCTGGGGGGCCTGGCTGGGGCGCAACCAGAAGAGCGGGACCGACTACTTCCTCGGGAATCGCGATCTGCCCTGGTGGGCCGTTCTCCTTTCGGTCGTGGCGACCGAGACGAGCACTCTGACCTTCCTCTCGATCCCCGGGGTCGCCTATTTCGGGAACCTCGGATTCCTCCAGCTCACCCTGGGCTATCTGGCCGGACGGACGGCGGTGAGCTTCCTGCTCCTTCCCCGCTACTACGAAGGGGAGCTGCAGACCGCCTACGGGTTGCTCGAGAATCGCTTCGGCACCGCGGCCCGCCGAACGACGTCGGGCATCTTCATGGTCACCCGGCTTCTGGCCGACTCGGTGCGGCTCTTTGCCACCGCCATCCCCCTGGCGCTGATCACCGGCTGGCCCTACACCCTTTCGATCGGGGTCATCGGGCTGCTCACCCTGGTCTACACCTACTTCGGGGGGATCCGCGCCGTGGTGTGGGTCGACGTCCTCCAGATGGCGCTGTACCTCGCGGGGGCCGCCATCGCGATCGCGATGCTGCAGACCCTGATCCCCGGGGGCTGGAGCGCCGGTCTCGCCGCCGCTACGGTCGAGGGTAAGCTGGAGTGGCTGAACTTCTCGGCGAACCCCGCGATCACCTACACCTTCTGGACCGGGCTGATCGGGGGCGGAATCTTCTCGATGGCCTCGCACGGTACCGATCAGCTGATCGTGCAGCGGCTCCTCACCTGCCGGAATCTGAAGGACTCGCAGAAGGCCCTGATCGGGAGCGGGTTCGTGGTCATCGCCCAGTTCGCCATCTTCCTGATGGTCGGGATCGGCCTCTGGGCCTTCTACGAAGCGCGACCCTTCGACGTCTCGGACGAGATCTTCGCCTACTTCATCATCCAGGAGCTGCCGTCCGGGGTGGCCGGGCTCCTCATCGCCGGAGTCTTCGCGGCGGCCATGTCGTCGCTCTCGTCGTCGATCAACGCGCTGGCCTCGGCCTCGGCCTACGATTTCTGGGCCCCGATCGCGGGAGCCGAGGGCGACGAGTTCCGGATCCTGAGGGTCGGGCGGGTCCTCACCCTCGTGTGGGCCCTCCTGCTGATTGGCGTGGCGATCCTCTACATCCCCATGAGCAGTGACTCCACCGCCGTCGAGGTGGCCCTGACGGTCGCATCGCTCGTCTATGGGGGCTTTCTGGGGGCGTTCTTCCTGGGGATCATCGACAAGGGGGCCACGCAACTCGGCGTCATCGTGGGGCTCCTGACCGGGATCACGAGCGTCACCCTGCTGTGGGTCTTCGGCGACGGCATCGTGGCCTGGCCCTGGTTCACCCTGATCGGGGGGGTGATCACCCTGGCGGTCGGGGCGTCCGCCAGTCGCGCGCGCTCCCGGGCCAAGGGTGCAGGATGAGTGACGTCATGGGAGAGGGGCCCGTGAAGTCCGAGATCCGGGTCCTGGGGATCGACGGAGGTGGGACGGGCTCGCGCTCCTTCCTTTGCGATGGAGGAGGGCTCGAGCGGTATCGGGAGGTGGGCGCCGCCGCCCTCGTGCGGCCCGGCTTCGAAGGCGAGTCCGTGCACGCCGTCTTGGAGCTGGTCTCCCGCACCCTGGAAGGGGCGGGCGTGTCCGGGATCCCGGACGTTCTGGTGGCCGGATTGGCCGGGGTCGGTCGCGAGCAGAGCCGCATCGAGATGGCGGAGCGGCTGAGCGAGCTGGGGCTGGCCCGATCCGTCTGTGTGGTCACCGATGTCGAGGCCGCCTTCCGGGACGCCTTCGGCGACGGGCCCGGGCTGCTCCTGATCGCGGGGACGGGATCGGCGGCGCGGGCACGGCTGCCCTCCGGGGGGGTGGTGCGCACCGGGGGCTGGGGGGCGCTCGTGGGCGACGAGGGCTCGGGGTGGTCGCTGGGGATCGCGGGTCTGCGCGCGGCGCTTCGCGGCCGCGACGGTCGGGGGCCCCCGACGCGCCTCTCCGAGACTCTTCCGGCCTCGCTGGGCTATCCGGAATCCACTTCTCTGGTGCATCACCTGTGGGGGCTGTCCAAGGCCGAGGTCGCGGCGCTCGCCCCCCTCATCGTGGCGGCGGCCGATCAGGGCGACCGGGAGGCGGCCCGAGTCGCGGACGAGGCGGTCGACGGGCTGGTCGAGCATGTGGTCGCGCTGCGGCGGGAGTGGACCGACGGAGCTTCACCCCCGGTGGCGCTGCTCGGTGGCCTCATCGTGCCCGGCGGACCCCTGCGCTCCCGTCTCATCGAGCGGTTGAAGTCGGTCGAGGTCTCGCCGCGCGAGGCTCCCCCTGACGGTGCACGCGGGGCGGCCATGCTGGGGCTGCAGGATCCGCCCGCGGGGGGCCGGGGCTGCCGACCGGCAGCCGGTTGAACCGCTGAAGCGGTGAAGCGCCGAACGGGAAGGACCGCAGGGGCTCAGCGCTCCCGGAGGGGCTCGGGAAGCTCCGCGAGCCATCCAGCCTGCAGGACGCCCCAGAGACCGATCAGAATGGCCTCGGCCGCGTCGTGGCGCAGTGAGGTGGGCTTCACGGCTCCCGACCAGGCGATCACGCGGCGCGCGAGGTCGTCGGCCTGCTCCTTGGCCGCCGTGCCCGTGCGGCGGTCTCGGGCGAGGAGGAGCCGCTCCCTCCAGGCGCCCGCGTCGATCCGGTGGACCGACACCCCTCTCCTCGTCGCCTCGCGGATCCATGGATCGGCGATGGGGCCCCCGCCTTCGACTACCACCCGTGACAGGGCCACGACCTCGTTCATCACCCCGTAGACGCCGGACCGGAGTCGTTTCAGGGCCCCGAAGTTCGTCGACCGGTAGCGCTCCAGCCGGCCGTCGGCCCCGTAGATCGCGATCCCCGCGCGCAACCCCGCATCGACGGCCAGAAGCCGGACGCGATCGGGTGGAGTGGGGGTCACGGTGGAGTCGAGCAGGACCTCACGACCGCCTCGCTGCGTCACCCTACCGCAGCACCTCTTCGAGGACCGTGGCCGCATCGGTCTTCTCGTCGCGGTACTTCACGATCACGGGGGCGTAGAGCTGGAGCCCGTGCTCCTGCGCGAAGGAGCCCGAGGCGGGCCGACTGCCGGGCACGACCACCGCGCCCTCCGGCACCGACAGCGGGTGCCCCGGCCGCGAGCGGTGCACCGTCTCGCGGACCAGGTCGTAGAGCGGAGTCGCCGCGGTCAGGATCACCCCGGGGGCGAGCACCGCGCGCCGGCCGACCAGGATCCCCTCGAAGACGCCCGTGTTTCCCCCGATCATCGCGTCGTCCTCGACGATCACGGGACGCAGCCCCACTGGCTCGAGGACTCCGCCGATCTGGGCCCCCGCGCTCAGGTGCACTCGCGCTCCGATCTGGGCGCACGAGCCCACCAGCGCGTGCGAGTCGATCATGCTGCCTTCGCCGACCCAGGCCCCGATGTTCACGTAGGCCGGGGGCATGATCACCACCTGTGGCCCCAGATAGGCTCCGGCCCGCACCGAGCTTCCGCCCGGAACGATGCGCACCCGCTCCTCGACGCCCCGGGTTTCCCGCAGGGGAAGGGTGTCGCGATCGAAGAAGCGGAGCGCGCCCTGCGGTGTGCCCTCGGGAGGATAGGCCGCGGTCCGGCCCACCCGGAAGGCGAGGAGGATTCCGGCTTTCACCCACTCCACCGCCCGCCACTCCCCGGGCGCACCGGAGACGGGTTCCGCCGCCCGGATTTCACCCAGCTCGAGCGCGCGCAGGAAGCGGGCGATGGTGGTGCGGGCTCCATCGGCGTCGCGGATCGTCTCCTGGGCCGAGAGGCGCTCGATCTCCGCACGCACGTGGTCGGTCATCGGGCCTCTCCGGCTCCGGGCTCGCCGAGCAGGCCCACCCGGCGCAGGACCGCCTCGAGCCGCTCGAGGTTGCCGACCGAGAGGGGGGCCAGCGGCGCCCGCACCTCGGCGCGCATCATGCCCATCAGGTGGCAGGCGGTCTTGACCGGCACCGGATTGGTCTCGACGAAATTCATGCGCAGCAGGGGCAGGAGGTGGAAGTGGAGCCGGCGGGCCTCGTCGAACTCCCCGGCGGCTGCCGCCCGCACCAGTCGACTCATCAGTTCAGGCGCCTCGTTGGCGGCCACCGAGACCACCCCGTCTCCCCCGAGCGCCAGCGAGGGCAGGGTCAGGATGTCGTCGCCCGCCAGGACCAGGAAGCCCTCGGGCCGCTCGGCCAGCAGGGTGTGGATCGGATCCAGCGTTCCCGTGGCCTCCTTGATCCCCACGATCTGGGTGAGCTCGGCCAGCCTCAGCGTCGTCGAGACCTCGAGGGTGACCGCCGTGCGCCCCGGCACGTTATAGAGGATCACCGGGAGCCCGTCGGCGGCGTCGGCGATCGCCGTGAAGTGCCCCCAAAGGCCCTCCTGCGACGGCTTGTTGTACGAGGGCGTGACGGCCAGGATCCCCGAAGCACCCGCACCCTTCGCGTTCGCCGCGAGCTGCCGGGCCACCGCCGTGCTGTTGGAGCCCGCCCCCGCCACCACCGGCACCCGCCCGTCGGCGGCCTCGACCACGATCCGCACGACCCGCTCCTGTTCCTCGACGGTCAGGGTGGCGGCCTCGCCCGTGGTGCCGCAGGGCATGAGCACGTCGCAGCCTCCTGCGATCATGCGGTCGACGTGGGCCCGCAGCGTGGGTTCATCGATCGACCCGTCCTCGTGCATCGGGGTCAGGAGGGCCACGGAGAGGCCGCGGAAGCTCTGGGGGTCGAAGGTCATGGGTGCTCGATCCTCGGTCGGTCGGGAGAGTCGGGAGAGCCGGAAGAGTCGTGGGCGTCCAGGAGGTCCTCCATCGAGAACACCCCGGCCCGCCCCCGGATCCACTCGGCACCGATCACCGCTCCCCGGGCGAAGCCCTCGCGGCCGCGCGCCTCGTGCCTGAGCTCGATCCGGTCGTCGGGCCCCTCGAAGCTCAGCGTGTGCGTGCCCGGAATCTCGCCCGCCCGCGTGACCCCCACCTGCAGGGTGGTGGGATCGATGGCGCCGGTGGGGGGCAGTTCGTGGCTCCACCGCTCCTTCGTCGAGAGGCGCTCCACGACGATCTCGGCCAGCCGCCGGGCCGTTCCCCCGGGGTGGTCCACCTTGTGCCGGTGATGCGCCTCGTGGAGGACGGCGTCGTACTCCCCCTCCCGTCCGGGGCCCTCCATGAGGCGCGCGGCCTCGGCGACGATCCGGAAGAAGAGGTTCACCCCGAGCGAGAAGTTGGGGGCTTCGAGGAGGCCGATCCCGGACCCTTCCATGCTCCGGATCACGGCCTCCCTCCGGGGCTCCCATCCCGTCGTTCCGACCACCAGGTCCACCCCTGCGGCGGCGCAGTGCCTGGCGTGCCCCTCGACCGCCTCGGCGACCGAAACGTCGATCGCGACCCGGGCGCCCGATCGTACCAGGGGCTCCGGGGAGTCAAGGCGGGGGATCGGGGCGGGCGTGTCGGGCCCGACCCCGTCGCCTCCGACCACCAGGACGATCGAATGCCCCCGGGCACGGGCGACGCGGGCCACCTCGCGGCCCATGCGGCCGCCCCCGAGCAGGGCCAGGGAGAGACTCGACGGATCAGGGGTCATGGTGCGGACTCGCATTCGGGAGACGGGATTCGATGAGGGCGGCGTGCAGGCGCCGGATGACCTCGGGCGCCCGCTCCTCGCCGACGACGAAGGAGAGGCTCGTGTCGGTCGCCTGCGAGATCAGGTGCACCGGGAGGTCGTCGAGCGCCCGGAAGACCTCGCCGGTCACCCCCGGAGTCCGGAGGAGTCCGGCGCCGATCGCCGAGACCGTGGCCATCCCGGTCAGCAGCTCCACCTCGGCGAAGGCGTCGAGCTCGGTCAGCACCCGGTCCAGCGGCGCGTCGCGATCGACGGTCAGCGAGGTCGAGGTGTGCGAGGTGGCCACCAGGTCCACCGGTACCCGATTCCGGGTCAGGACCTCGAAGACCCGGGCCAGGAAGCCGTAGGCCATAAACATGGGTCGGGAGCGGACGGTGAGCAGCCCCACCCGCGGTTTGAAGGCCAGGGCGGCGACCCCGGGGGTGCCGCGTCGGTCGATCCGGATCAGGGTGCCGGGGCGCTCCGGGTGGAAGGAGTTGCGGATTCGCAGGGCGACCTGGCGGCCCACCGCGTGCTTGGCGGCGGCCGGATGAATGACACGGGCCCCGAAGTAGGCAAGCTCCACGGCCTCTTCGTAGCCGAGCTCGGGCAGGATGCGGGCGGCCGGGATCTGGCCGGGGTCCGCCGAGTAGATCCCGTCCACGTCGGTCCAGATGGTGACCTCGGGGGCTCCGAGCGCGGCTCCGATGATCGCCGCCGTGAAGTCGGATCCCCCGCGCCCCAGCGTCGTGGTGCGGCCGTCGGCCGAGGCGCCCACGAATCCCTGGATGACCGGGGTGACCCCGTCATCGATCAGGGGCAGGAGCCGATGGCGGGCCCGCTCCACCGTCGCGTCGTCGTCGGGCACCGCGCCTCCGACCCGGTCGTCGGTGCGCACGATGGTGCGGGCGTCGACCACTCGGGCCCGATGCCCGAAGCGCGACAGGGCCGCGGTCATCAGGAGCACCGAGAGGTCCTCTCCGGCCGATCGGACGTCGTCGCTCACCCCGTCGGCCGCGGGCCCCTCCTCGACGGCGGCTTCCTCCTCGATTCCAAGCCCCTCCCGAACCGCGCGAAGTCGAGCCCGTATCGCGCGCTCCAGCCCTTCGCGCCCCGGTCCCTCGCTCAGGATCGTGCGGGCCGCCTCGAGGTGGCGCTCCTCGATCTGAGCGATGGGGGTGTCCTGCCCGATCCGGAGGGCTTCGAGCTGGTTCGTGACCCCCGACATCGCGGAGACGACCACGACGGGACTGCCCCCGGCGGCCAGGACCAGCCGGGCGGATTCGAGGATCCGCTCCCCGCTCCCCATCGAGGTGCCCCCGAACTTGAGGACCCGGATCGCGGCCTGCGGAGCGGGGCGATCACTCTCGGTCAAATTGGCAGTCATCGGTCGCCGCAAGTCCTTGCTGTGTGGCAAGTTGGCAGTTTTTCGGAGGGTGCGGAGCGGCACGGCCCCTGCAACATGAACAGGGCGCTTCGACCAGAGGAGGTCGGGGCTCCGAGAGTCGAGCAGCCTTTCGGAATCTGACAGCAAACCACCCAAGGAGAAAGGAACAAGGAGGAAGCCATGGCCATTGCACGTTATCGCACCCGGACCGTTTCGCCCTGGCAGCAGCTCGATGAGATGAACAACCGTCTGGCGCGGCTCTTCAACGAGTCCGAAATGGGCAGCCGGCTCTTCACCGGCGCATCCAACGGCGGGGACTGGATCCCGGCCGTGAACGTCGAGGAGACCCGTGACGAGGTGATTCTCTCGGCCGAGCTTCCGGGGATGAACCGGGACCAGGTCGAACTCGAAATCGAGAACAATGTCCTGACGATCTCGGGCGCCAAGGAGGAGACCCGCCGGGACGCCGGCCGGGACGAAGGGACCGAAGACCGGCGCTACCACATTTGGGAGCGTCGCTGGGGTTCCTTCCAGCGGTCCTTCACCCTCCCGCGCACCGTCCGAGCCGAGGAGATCTCGGCGAACTTCAAAGACGGGGTGCTCGAGGTCCGCATGCCCAAGGTCGCCGAGGCCAAGGGCCGCAAGATCGAGATCGGAACCCCGGCATCGTCGGGTGAGATCTCGAGTGGCGTAGGCCGCTGACGCCACGTGCCCGCCCGGGATCGAACTGCGGGGTGTGCCGGGTCAGACCAGCCGCTCCCGCAGCTCGGCCCGTAGCGCGGGCCCATTCGCCGCGAGCACGGGGCCCCCGTCGGCGACCGTCAGCGGTCGACCGTCGGGGCGGCTCCAACACCCTCCCGCCTGAGCCAGGATCGCCAGACCCCCCGCGATGTCCCAGGAGCTCAGGTGGCCCTCCCAGAAGGCGTCGAGCGATCCCTGCGCCAGGTAGCAGAGGTCCAGCGCCGCCGATCCCCCCCGCCGGACCCCCGTGCACTCCGGCAGCACCCGCCCGAATTCTTCCAGGTACCGGGGGAGCTCCGCGAGCCGCTTGAAGGGGAACCCGGTCCCGACGAGCGCCGATCCCAACTCTTCCACCCCCGAAACCCGGATCCGCTCGTCGTTTCGGTACGCCCCGTGTCCCGGCGCCGCCCACCAGCGCTCTCCGGTCGCCACCGCGGTGACCGCCCCCACCTCGGGTCGTCCGTCCACCACCAGCCCCACCGAGGCGCAGAACATCGGATGCCCGTGCAGGAAATTCGTGGTGCCGTCGAGCGGATCGACGATCCAGAGGGGGGTGCGGGTCGGGGCCTCCGCGCTCCCGCCGCCCCCGCAGCCGGACCCCGAGTCGCCCGAGTCCGATGACTCCTCGGCCAGGATCCGGTGGGTCGGGTGCCGCTCGCGAATCACGGCGAGCGCGGCCTCCTCGGCCTCGAGGTCCACCTTCGAGACGAAGTCGGCGTGGCCCTTGTCGCGCACGGCGGCGCCGCCCAGCCCCGAGCGAGTGAGACGGTCCCGCCAGCGGGCGTGCACCTCGGCAGCGGCGTCGGCGGACCGACGGGCGGTGAGGAGCCATTCGGTCCAGTCGGGATCGAGGTCGGTCGGGGCCACGGAGCGCTCCGGAGCGGGGAAGGGTGGATTCGAGCGGGGCAACCGGGCTAAGTTAGCCACGTTCCGAACCCCTCTACAACCGGAGTCCCATGTCCCACCGCACCCGGATCTTCAGCGGAATGCAGCCCAGTGGCGAGGCCCATCTCGGCAACTACCTGGGGGCGCTGCGCCAGTGGGTCGCCCACCAGGACGACCACGACTGCTACTTCTGCATCGTCGATCAGCACGCGCTCACCGGGGGCCACGAGCCCTCGGAGCTCCCGCGCCGCGTCTTCGACCTGGCGGTGAGCTTCCTGGCGGTCGGACTCGATCCGGAGCGCAGCACGATCTTCGTGCAGTCCGACGTGCAGGAGCACACGGAGCTGGCGTGGCTCCTGAACGCCGTCACACCCGTCGGCGACCTCGAACGGATGACCCAGTACAAGGACAAGTCGTCGCGGCTGGAGTCGATCCCCGCCGGTCTGCTGAACTATCCGATCCTCCAGGCCGCCGACATCCTCCTCTACCGCGCCGAGCGGGTCCCGGTGGGCGAGGACCAGCTCCAGCACCTCGAGCTGGCGCGGGAGATCGCGCGCAAGTGGAACCATCGGTTCGGGGAGGTCTTTCCGGAGCCCCGTCCGATCCTGAGTGGCGTCGGCCGGATCCTGGGCCTCGACGGCGACGCCAAGATGAGCAAGTCGCTCGACAACACCGTGCGGATCCTGGCGGACTCCGACGAGATCTGGTCGCGGGTGCGCACCGCCGTGACCGACCCTCAGCGGGTCCGTCGCGACGACCCCGGGCGCCCCGAGGTGTGCAACGTCTTCAGCCTGCACAAGCACTTCACCGATCCCGATCGCATTCCCGACATTGCCGGCCAGTGCCGGGCCGGTACCCGGGGATGTGTCGACTGCAAGCGGATCCTCGCGGACTCGATCGAGGCGCACTTCGCGCCGATCCGGGAGCGGGCCCGCGAGTTCACCGAGCGGCCCGACCGGGTGCGCGAGATCCTCGAGGCCGGCGCCGAGCGCGCCCGCACCGAGGCGGCCCGCACCATGGGCGAGGTGCGCGAGCGGATGGGCCTCGACTGGCGCCGCGCCGCCGTCGCAGCCGGGAAGGGGTAGCGCGCCGACCCCGGTCGACGGTGGCGGCCCGCCCTCCCTTCCCGGTATCTTGTGGGAATCCAGCCGGACACGCCCCCTCCGGGGCGCAGCCATGAGCTCAGGGACCGAACAGATGACCGAGATCTTCAAGAAAGCCATCGAGATGGGCGCCAGCGACATTCACGTCAAATCAGGGGACGTGATCCGGGCGCGGGTGCACGGCCGGCTCATTCCGATGACCCAGCAGAGGGTCTCGCAGGAACAGGTGAAGGCGCTCGCGCTGAAATTCATTCCGCACGAGAGAGATCGTCTGAGGATCGACGACATCACCGATTACGACTGCTCGTGGGGGATGTCCGGGCTGGGGCGCTTCCGGGTCAACATCCTGCGGCAGCGCGGCTCCTTCATGATCGTGCTCCGCGTGATCCCCTACGAGGTGCCGACCTTCGAGGATCTCCGACTGCCCAAGGTGCTCGAGGCGATCGCCCGCAACGAGCGGGGCCTCATCCTCGTCACCGGGGTCACGGGGTCCGGGAAGAGTTCGACGATGGCGGCGATGGTCGAGTACATCAACCAGACCTCCGAAAAGCACATCGTGACCCTCGAGAACCCGATCGAATTCCTGCACCGCGACCGCCGGTGCTCGATCACCCAGCGGGACATCGGGACCGACACCAAGTCCTTCAACGACGGACTGAGGGCTGCGCTCCGCCAGGACCCCGACGTGATCCTGATCGGAGAGATGCGCGACAACGAGACGATCGACATCGCGCTGAAGGCGGCCGAGACGGGGCATCTGGTCGTCTCGACGCTGCACACGCAGAACGCCGTGCAGACGATCTCGCGGATCATCGCCGTCTTTCCCCCGTCGGACCAGGAGATGATCCGGGTGCGGCTCGCCGAGTCGCTCATGGCCGTGGTCTCGCAGCGCCTCCTGCCCCGCAAGAACGAAGAGGGGCGAATCGTGGCCTGCGAGGTGATGGTGGTGACCGGCACGATCCGTGACTGCATCCGCGAGTCGGACCGGATGGTCGAGATCCCGGAACTCCTCGAGGAGGGCCGCGAGCCCTACGGATCGCAGAGCTTCGACCAGCATCTCATGGAGCTGCTCAAGGAGGACCTCGTCGACTTCCACACCGCCAAGGCCGCGGCGACGAATCCCTCCGACCTCGACCTGAAGGTCAACTTCTACGGGGAAGGCGGGGGGTCGGGCAGTGGGATCGATCGCGCGCACGGGATGCCGGGGTCGGCCTCGTGACGGCGCCGGCGCTGGACCTGGGCGGAGTCCTCATCCCGACGGCCACCCCCTTCGACCCCGTCACCGGTGAGCTGGACCTCGTCGCGCTGCGGGCCAACCTGCGGCGCTGGCTCGAGTCCGGGGTCCTGGGCGTGGTGCTCGGCGGCTCCACCGGTGAGGCCGTGCTCCTCGACGAACGGGAGCGCCTGTCCTCGCTCGAGGCCTCGCGCGACGTGGTGCCCGACGACCGTCTGCTCGTGGCGGGCACCGGACTCGAATCGACCCGGGCCACGATCGCGCTCACCCGCGAGGCGGCGATGCGTGGGGCCGACGCCGCCCTGGTCCAGCCGCCGGCCTTCTATCGCGGGGCGATGACGCCCGCCGTCCTGAGGGATCACTACCGGGCGCTCGCCGACGTCTCGCCGATCCCGATCCTCCTCTACCAGGTGCCGCTGCGCATGAGCACCGTGGAGCTTCCCGCGGGGCTCGTGGCCGAGCTGGCCCGGCACCCCAACATCATCGGGATGAAGGACTCGCGAGGCGAGATGGACAAGCTGGGAGAGCTCGTCCGGCAGGTGCCCTCCGACTTCCAGCTCCTCGTGGGCAATGGCGCGCGCCTCTTCGCCGCCCTCGAGATCGGCGCCGTCGGGGGCATCCTGGGGGTCGCGAACCTCGTCCCCGACGAGTCGGCCCGGATCGTCCGCGCCTTCCGCGGGGGCGACACGGGCCTCGCCGGACGACTCCAGGGGGTGATCGGGCCCCTGCACACGGGGATCGTGGGGGCGTTCGGGGTTCCGGGGGTCAAGGCCGCCCTCGATGCGCTCGGGTTCCAGGGAGGCCTCCCCCGGCCCCCGCTGGCCCCACTGTCGGACGCCGACCGCACGGTCGTCGAACAGCGGATGCGGGACGCGGGCCTCGAGTTCTGACCGGGGCCCGTCGCCCCGACCCCGAGCTGACCCTGACCCCTGGGTGCGGGGCAGTCGAGCGCCGGACGCGGGCCCCGAGCCCCGACCCCGAATCGCGCGGAGGGCGCCGGCCGCGCCAGAGCCCCTGCCATTGCTTGACAGTCCCGGAATTCTGCTCTAGCTTCCGCCAAGGATCCAGGAAGCAAGCCCATCCCCTCGGGGACGGGCTTTTTTGCGTTTTTCTGACCAGGAGTCGTGAGAACGGTGGTACAACGAGCGGGGTCGAGCCGGTGCGTGGTGATTGTCGGCTGCCAGTGGGGAGATGAAGGGAAGGGGAAGATCGTCGACGTGCTCGCCGAAGACGTCGATGTGGTGGCCCGCTATCAGGGCGGGGCCAATGCCGGCCACACGGTCCATGTGGGCGACGAGGAGTTCATCCTCCACCAGATCCCCTCGGGGATCCTGCACCCGGAGAAGCGCTGCCTGCTGGGCAACGGGGTCGTGCTCGACCTGCTGCAGTTCTTCGAGGAGTACGACGCGCTGCGTGACCGGGCGATCGACCTCGAGGGCCGGGTCGGCGTGAGCCACCGCGCGCACCTGCTGCTCCCGTACCACCGGGAGCTGGATCGCGCGTGGGAGGAAGGCTCGGCCGAGAAGATCGGGACCACGGGACGCGGGATCGGGCCTGCCTACGAGGAGAAGGCCGGGCGTCGCGGGATCCGGGTCGCCGACGCCGTCGACGCGGAGCGCTTCGAGCGGCTGGTGACCGAGGGGGTCGATCGGGCCCGGGGTCGCATCGAACAGCTCGGCGGGACGGTCGGGGAAGGGTTCGACCGGGCCATCGACGAGAGCCTGGCGCTCCGGGAGCGGATCCTGGAGCTCGCGGTCGACGTGGGGCTCGAGGTCGAGGGCGCGCTCGACGACGGGCAACGCATCCTGCTCGAGGGGGCGCAGGGAACGGCGCTCGACCTGGACCACGGGACCTATCCCTTCGTGACCTCGTCGAACACCACGGCCGCGGCGGCCGCGACCGGGATCGGGGTCGGCCCCACCCGTATCGACTCGGTGCTCGGGATCGTGAAAGCCTATACGACGCGGGTCGGCAACGGCCCCCTTCCGACCGGCTTCGACCCGGAGATGGACGAGCGCATGCGGGAGCTGGGCGGGGAGTTCGGCGCCACCACGGGTCGCCCCCGGCGCTGCGGCTGGTTCGACGCGGTGCTCTCGCGCTACGCCGCCCGCGTGAACGGGCTCACCGGGGTCGCGGTCACCAAGCTCGACGTGCTCGACACCCTTCCCGAGATCTCGGTCTGCACCGGGTACCGGACGCCCCGCGGCCTCGTCGAGGAATTCCCGGCCGATACCCACGGGCTCGAAGACGTCGAGCCGGTGCTCGAGACGCATCCGGGGTGGGAGTCGCCCACGACCGGGGCTCGGAGCCTGGACGACCTCCCCGTGAACGCCCGGCGCTACCTGGACCGGCTCCAGGAGCTCACCCGGGCTCCGATCGAGATGGTCTCGGTGGGGACGCGCCGCAGCCAGATCATTCACGTCCGTTGACGCGAGCCTTGAGTCGAGGCGGCTGCGGCGGTAACTTTCTGATCTTTGCCGAATCAGGCCTTACTGAGCAGCCGGGTTGTAGATGTTCGATGAGCTGAGCGAAAAGCTGGATTCCGTCCTGGGGCGTTTTCGCCAGCGGGGCGTGCTGACCGAGCCCATGATCAAGGATGGGCTGCGGGAAGTCCGGCGTGTGCTCCTCGAGGCGGACGTCAACTACAAGGTCACGCGGCAGTTCCTGAATCGGGTTCAGGAGAAGGCGCTCGGCGAAGAGGTTCTGAAGTCGGTTTCGCCCGGACAGCAGATCGTCAAGATCGTCAACGACGAGCTGGCGTCGCTGCTGGGTGAGGGTCGGCCGACGATCGAGTGGGCCGCGGCTCCGCCCACCGTGATCCTGGTGGTCGGCTTGCAGGGATCGGGTAAGACGACGACCGCCGCGAAGCTCGCGCGCCGGATCAAGCGCGAGGGTCGGGAGCCGATGCTCGCAGCCTGTGACCTGGTTCGGCCGGCGGCGGTCGAGCAGCTCACCACGCTGGCGGAGCGGATCGATGTGCCGATCCACGCGGGGACGGCCGGGGGCGATCCGGTCGAGACCGCCCGCGAGGCGCTGCGGGTGGCGAAGGCCGAGAAGCGGGCGGTCCTGATCGTCGATACGGCCGGACGGCTGCAGATCGACGAGGCACTCATGCGCGAGCTGCGTGAGATCCGCGATGCGGTCTCTCCGCACGAGATCCTCTTCGTGGCCGACGCCATGACGGGTCAGGAGGCGGTGAAGATCGCCCAGGGCTTCGACGACGAGCTCGACGTGAGCGGGATCGTGCTCACCAAGATGGACGGAGACGCGCGGGGCGGAGCGGCCCTGTCGATCCGGAGTGTGGTCGGCAAGCCGATCAAGTTCGTCGGGATGGGCGAAGGGGTCGACGACCTCGACGTGGCCGATCCCGAGCGACTGGCGGGGCGGATCCTGCAGAAGGGCGACATCGTCGGCCTCGTCGAGCGCGCCGAGCGCGCCGTCGACGTCGATGCGTCGGAACGGCTGCAGAAGAAGATGATGGGCGAGGGCAAGTTCACCCTCGAGGACTTTCTGCTGGCCATGCGCCAGGTGCAGAAGATGGGGCCTCTCGATCAGCTCATGAAGCTGATCCCGGGGATGGGCAAGAAGATGCCGATGGCGGACATCGATCCCAAGCGGATCAAGCACGTCGAGGCGATCATCCTGTCGATGACCCCTGAGGAACGACGCCGGCCGGAGCTGCTGAACGGCTCCCGCCGGGCGCGGATCGCGAAGGGAAGCGGCCGATCGGTGGCCGAGGTGAACCGCGTGATGAAGCAGTTCAAGGACATGCGCAAGATGATGAAGCGCATGCGCAGCATGCAGGGCTTCATGCCCCGCTGAAGGACGAGGGCCCGGGTGGCGGGATCGCCCGGGGGATGGACGTTCAGAACATGGAGCGCGCCGGATCGGGCCTGAGGGCCGGGGACGGGGCACGGGTCCGGGAGTCCGGACCGCACAGAGAGATCCGTCGATCGGGTGGATCCGAAATCGCAGTCGAGAGAGAAGAGAAACGATGTCCGTAAAGATTCGTCTCCGGCGAATGGGCCGGAAGAAGCAGCCGCACTACCGCGTCGTGGTGGCCGACACCACAGCGCCCCGGGATGGGCGTTTTGTCGAGAGCATCGGCTACTATCGGCCCCTGACCGAGCCGGCTCGTCTCGTGCTCGACATGGAGCGGGTGGACTACTGGCTGGGGCAGGGTGCGCTTCCCTCCCCCACGGTCAAGACGCTCGTGAGCAAGGCCCGAAAGGGCGGTGACGCGTCGCTCGCTCTGGGCGAGGTCGACGTCGAGGCCCAGAAGGCCAAGCGCGCCGAGGAACTCACCGCGCGCCGCCAGGCCGAGCAGGAGGCTCTGAAGGCCGCCGAAGCCGAGAAGAAGGCCGAGGCCGAGGCGAAGAAGGCGGAGGCCGAGGCTGAGAAGGCGGCAGCCGAGAAGGCCGAAGCCGAGGCGAAGAAGAAGGCCGAAGCCGAAGCTGCCGAGGACGCCGGTGAAGCCGAGGAGGAAGCCCCCGAGGCGGCCTCCGACGACGAGGGTGAAGAGGAGACCAGGGAGGAGGGCTGAACGCCTCCCCCACCTTCGTTGCCGTGGGCCGGGTCCGCCGGACGCACGGCACGAAGGGTGAGCTCCAGATCGAGTCGCTGACCGACCGCCCCGAGGGCACCTTCCGCTCCGGGGTCGAGTTGCGCGTGGCCAGTAGCGACGGGGGCGAGCCGGATCCGCTCCTGCCCGCCCTGCGCATCGAGCATGTCCGGCCGTATCGAAAGGGCTACCTGGTGATCTTCGAGGGGCTCACCGATCGCGATGCGGCCGCGCTCCTGCGAGGGCGCGATCTGCTGCGCCCCTTCGAGGAGATCGAACCCCTCGACGCCGACGAGCTCTTCCATCACCAGATCCCGGGCCTGAGGGTGCTCCTGCCCGATGGCGAGGAGCTGGGGGTCGTCTCGGGCCTCTTTCCGATGGAGCCGATCGACCTGCTCGAGGTGAGGCGCGAGGGACGGGGCACCGTCCTGATCCCTCTCGCCCGGGCGATCGTGGTGGACTGGGACCTGGAGGAAGGCCGGATCACGATCGATCCGCCGGACGGCCTCCTCGACCTGTAGAACCCACTGCACGCTTCGACTGCACGCTTCGGCGCGCCGGGGAGCCGGACCCATGCGAATCAACCTGGTCACGATCTTTCCCGACTTCTTTGAGGGGCCGCTGGGTCTGAGCATTCCGGCTCGCGCCGCCCGGGACGGACTCGCCGAGTACCGGATCGTGGACCTGCGCGAGTTCACGCACGATCGGCACCGCACGGTCGATGACCTCCCCTACGGTGGGGGGGCCGGGATGGTGATGAAGCCGGAGCCCTTCTTCGAGGCCGTCGACTCGCTCGAGCCCGAGGGGCCCGTCGTTCTGCTCTCCCCCAGGGGGCGCCCCTTCACCCACTCCGACGCGGTCCGCTACTCCGTTCAGCCCGAGCTCACCCTGCTCTGCGGTCACTACAAGGACGTGGACCAGCGGGTCGCCGAGGAGCTCGCGACCGAAGAGGTCTCGCTGGGCGACTTCGTGCTGTCGGGCGGAGAGGTGGCGGCCCTGGCGATCACCGACGCGGTGGTGCGGCTCCTTCCGGGTGCGCTCGGGGACCACGACTCGGCCGCGACCGACTCGTTCTACGAGGCACCGCTCCTGAGCCCGCCCTCGTGGACCCGCCCGCGCGAGTATCGGGGGCACTCGGTACCCGAGGAGCTGCTGACGGGGGACCACGCCCGCATCGAGGCCTTTCGCGAGGCGCTGGCGCGCCGACTCACGCGGGAGCGTCGCCCCGATCTCTGGCGACGGGCCGTCGAGGCCGGGGTCGTCGAGGACTGACGGCGGCGTGCGAAGGCCGGCTCCCGGCCGCAATGACCGACCGGCCCGCGATGCCGCCCGCCTGCCCGCCTGCCCGCAAGGCCCAGTGAAGGCGAGCGGTGGCTGGAGCGCGGTCGGGACTTCACGAATGCTGGGACAGGCGTTATAATTCGGGTCTGCGCCCACCCTGGAGTGGGGACCTACGTACCTGGAGGAAACCATGGCCGATCTGCTTCAAGAACTCGATAAAGAACAGCTCCGAGACGACCTTCCGGACTTTGCGCCCGGAGACACCGTGCGGGTGAACTACCGCGTGCGGGAAGGTGAAAAGGAGCGGATTCAGGCGTTCGAAGGGGTCTGCATTGCCCGCCGCGGCGGCGGGATGGGCGAGACCTTCATGGTGCGCAAGATCTCGTCGGGGATCGGGGTGGAGCGGGTCTTCCCGCTGAACTCGCCCTTCATTCGCGACATCGAGGTGGTGCGCCGCGGGCGGGTCCGTCGCGCGAAGCTGTACTACCTGCGCGGGCTGAAGGGTAAGGCCGCACGCATCCGGGAGAAGCGCGTCAACTGATCGGACGCGCACGGAACCGTCGGCGTACTTCTGGCCCATGATGCCGGAGACCCCGAACGAGTCCCCACGGCTCCAGCTCCCCCTCGAATACGAGACGGGGATCTGGAGCCGTGGTCTTTCCACCATCGCCGGGGTCGACGAGGTGGGTCGCGGGCCCCTGGCGGGTCCCGTGGTCGCCGCCGCCGTGATCCTCTCCGAGGGCTGCAGTGTGCCGGGGGCCCGGGACTCCAAGAAGCTCTCTACGATCCGCCGCGAGGCGCTCTACCGAGAGATCTGCGAGCGGGCCCGCTGCGTGGGGATCGGGGCGGCCTCGGTGCGCGAGATCGACCGGACAAACATCGCGGTCGCCACGGCGCTGGCGATGCGTCGGGCGCTCGACGCACTCGCGGATGCCCCCGAATGGGTGGTGGTCGACGGGTTGCCGGTCCGGCGCCTGGGCTGCGAGCACGACGCCATCGTCGGCGGCGATGATCGCGTCCACACCATCGCCTGCGCCTCGATCGTCGCGAAGGTCTGCCGGGACCGCCTCATGCGCCGGCTGGCCGCCCGCTACCCCGCCTACGGGTGGGCCACCAACGTGGGATACGGCACCCCCGAACACCTCTCCGCACTGCGATCCTTCGGCCCCTCGCCCCATCACAGACTCACCTTCGGAGGGGTCCAGCCCGAGCTGGGACTGGAAGGAGAGGCCGGTGGGGGCTAATCTATGTTCGGTACAATTTTTACGAGTATGTGCGGCACAATTTCTACGAGCCGGTAGCTCAGCTGGCAGAGCAACGGACTTTTAATCCGTAGGTCGTGGGTTCGAGACCCACCCGGCTCACTTCTGGACGAATGTTCGAACCGCCCGGCGGCCATCGGGTAGACGGAATCAAGCGGTTCTCGCAGAGGTGTCACGAAGCCCCAGGAGGAATCTCAGGTGGAACGATCGAAGGCGGGCAAGTTGGTGCAGGGCGTCATCGCAGGCCTTATGGGGGCGGCGGTACTGGCCTTCTGGTTCCTTGTGGTGGACCTGGCAGCAGGTGAGCCCTTCCGGACCCCCGCCATGATTGCCGGGGCCCTCTTCGGGCTGGACGACCTGGTCACATCACCGCTACTCCTGGGCGTGTTCAGCCTGGTGCATTTCGGGGCCTTCGCAATTGTGGGTGCTGGGGCTGCCCTGGCCATCGCCCAGCTCGAGCGGTCTCCGAACCTCCCCTTCGGCTTCGTGGTGGGCTTCGTCCTCTTCAACGGGGTGTTCTTCGGGAGCGCCGCAGTCACGGGGATCGACGTGGTGGGCCGGCTGGGTTGGGTGGAGGTCCTGGTGGGGAACCTCCTGGCCGGCATCGTCCTGGTGAACTGGCTCCACCTGTCGGGAGTGGCCCGCAGCGTGGAGTGGCGGGATGCCCTCAAGGAGGGCACGGTCCTTCGGGAGGGACTCATCGCAGGGGTCGCCAGTGGGTTCGTGGTGGCCACCTGGTTCCTGGTGGTGGACACCTTCCAGGGACGGCCCTTCTTCACCCCGTCGGCCCTGGGGGCGGTCCTCTTCGACGGCGCCACGGACCTGGCCGAGGTGGAGATCTCCCTCTGGCTTACCGCCGCGTACACCCCGGTCCACTACGCCATCTTCATCCCCATCGGGATTCTGGCTGCGGCCATTGCCCAGCAGGCGGAGCGCCAGCCCCCCATCCTCATCGGAGCCATCCTCCTCTTCGTGGCCTTCGAGGCCTTCGCGCTGGGGATCATCGCCGTGGCCGCCGAGTTCCTCCTGGGGCCCCTGGCCTGGTGGAACATTGCCCTGGGGAACCTGGCGGGCGTCCTCACCATCGTGGGCTACCTCTGGAAGAAGCACCCCCGCCTGGTGGAGTCGCTGGGGACGGATCGCATCGAGACGCCGGCCTGACGAGCCCGAAGGCCCTGCGACTTGTTCCTGCAGGACCGGCAAAGAGACGGGGGCGGCCGGTGATCATCGGCCGCCCCCGTTCAGGTCTTCCCTGACGGGTCCCTTCGTCAGCGGGTGAAGTCCCGGACGAACCGCTCCTGCAGTAGGTACACGAAGCGGGGGCTGAGCGGCGGCAGGTTCGCCACGTCGTTGAAGCGGGTGTCGTACCCCCAGTCCCGTCCCGGTGCGTTGTAGTAGCTGCCGCTCCAGTTCCCGCTGGAGTACCTGGGTTCCTCCAGGCTCACGAAGGAGCCCCGGTACCGGAGGGTCTGGCCGGACCAGTTCTCGTGGAAGACCGGGTAGTTCTCGAGCCCGCCGTTGTAGTTGCCTCCCTGCCCTCCCAGGCCATCCTGCCCACCCGTGGTCCGGGTTCCCGAGAGGAAGGCGGCCTGCACGTTGGTGAAGCTCGCGCCGGTAATGGAGCCCTCGTGGGCCTGCCAGTTGTTCCGGTAGTTGTTGGACAGGATGTTGATGGCATCCGAGAGGATGGAGGCCGGGCGCCAGAGGTTGTCGTTCGAGTTGTAGTCGCCCTCGATCCACACGGCGTGATTGCTCACCACGGTGAGCCCGTTGATCTCTGGCGCGCCCGGTGCGTTCGAGCCCAGGTAGGCACCGTTCCGGAGGCGGACCCCGTATCCGCTCCGGGGATCGTCCTCGAAGTCGCCCAGCACGGTGAAGTACCAGACGAGGCCCCCGTTCGAGGTGTCGTTCAGGCCCTGGGGGGAGGTGCCCCCGTCGGCGAAGAGGGAGGGGTTCTCGTGGAGGCAGTCCATGACCGCACCAACATCCACCTCCAGCATGAGCCGCCAGCCCCAGCGGTTCCCGGCAGCTCCGGATTCACGCCGGTCCCGGAAGGAGTTGGACCACTCCACGGCCCGTCGATCGGCCTCGTCGGGGAGGGGGGGCATCCCGTCGATCTGTCCGTTCCCGTGCGACCGGACCTCGTAGCTCCTCCCTGCGACTCCGGCGCACTGCTCCAGTTCGGCGGTGAGGATCTCGTTGGGCTGGAAGGACCCACTCCGCTGGGGCACGATGGCCCGGGCCTGGGTCAGCCCATCCCGGAGGTCCAGGGCCACCACAAGGTCGGCCTCCTGCCAGTACCGGCCGCCGGGATCGAACTCCTCCACGGGGGGGACGGTCAGGGGGTCTTCTCGAATGCGGATCCGCTCGCCCCAATCTTCCAGCTGGCTCTCCTCGAAGTTCCCCCAGGGGCAGGGGAGGGCCGGGTTGGGGTTCGTGGAGGGGTTGCCGTCGTTCACCCGGACTGTGCCGGTGCATTCGCCCGTGTTGTCCTTCCTGCCCCTCCAGATGTCGCCTCCCGTGCCATCGCCCCGTTCCGAGACGGATACCTCCCCCAGGATCTCCAGGGTGTTGTTCGCGTTCAGGTAGAGGTCCCCGTTCACGTGGACCGGACCCGCCAGGGTCATGTTCGGTCCAGGGAGGATCTCCAGGTCCTTGTTGTAGAAGGCAGCGAACTGGAAGAGGGGCACCAGTCGTGTCCGGAAGACCATCTCCAGGATGGCTTCGGGGCGGCCGTCCACCGGCGCATAGGCTTCCGAGAAGACGCTGTACCGGTACTGGATGGCATTCAACCCGGCGAAGCGCTCTCCCGGCGGGATGGTGAGGGTCCGCTCCGCGTCGTCGGGGTCGTTGTTCCGGGGGTCCTCCACCACGTAGGTGGAGATCGTCCGGTTGTTGAACTCGAAGTCCCGGCAGGCGAAGTCGCCTGCACCCGTGTTCCCGGCAGCGCATGCATCCCCCGCGTCGTCGGGGCTCGTTCCCGACGGTCGGGAATACCCCTGGAAGACGGAGCGGATCTGCTCCCCGCGAATGTTCAGACCCGCCTCCGCCGAGTAGAACCCGCTGGCCTGGTCGGCGCTGGCCCGGACGTTGGAGATCTCCCGGGAGGTCAGTGCGAAGAAGGCGGCGCCCAATGCGGTGACCAGCACCACCAGGAGGAGCACGGCGATGAGGGCGAATCCGTTTCGGTTCGAATGGGTCATGGGGTCATCCTCAGCGCGAGAGCACGTTTCGGGGGAAGTACCGGGAGGTGAGGACCCGGTTGGACTCCTCCAGGCCCCGGGCCGCACGGGACTCCACCTCGATCTCGATGGACCGGATGTCCCGCCAGGAGGCTCCTTCGGGCAGCTCCTCCACCACGGTGTTGTCGGCCAGCACGTAGCGCGCCTCCAGGCGGACGATCCCGGCGGCCACACGGAGGGGGTTGTCCTCGTCCCCGTTGACCACCAGCTCCAGGATGCCGTCGCGCACCCGGTAGTAGCGCTCCTCCATGACGTAGATCCGCGGGTTGCGCTCGATTTCGTATGTGTTCTCCCACTGGCCCGAGTCCACTCGCTCGATCTGGTGGTTCTGGGGGGAATTCCCGCCGCCCTGGTTCCCGCCGCCCTGGTTCCCGCTGCCCCCGAAGTTGCTGGGGAGGGCCATGGTGAAGAA
>REBS01000183.1 GCA_007692605.1 Gemmatimonadales bacterium | reverse complement strand
CCCCCCGTTCCGGTAACCGCACCCTTCTGGTCAAGTACACCTACACCTTCGGAAACTGAACCATGGAAAAATTGATCGACCTTCGTATCCTCGGAGCGGCCGTCGCCATCGCAACCGTGACCGTCGGCGTAATGACCGGCGTGCGCGGATCTGTCGACGGCCCCGGCATCGAGGAGTTCATGCAGATCCGCGCACCCTCGATGCCGGTGCTCTCGCCGGACGGGTCCCTGTTCGTGGTCGACTGGCCGGATGGGGTGTTCCAGCTCTATCACCGGAGTGTCGCGGAGAATCTCGACGGCGAGTGGGCGCAGCTGACGCAGTTCGAAGATGGACTCAGTTCGTACGCCCTGTCGCCCGACGGCAAGCATGTGATCCTCTCCGCAGCGTCCGGCGGGAATGAGCAGGACGACCTGCACCACCTCGATGTGGCCACCGGCGACATCACCACTCTGCTCGAGGGGGATGAAGTCGTCTACTCCTTCCAGGTCTGGTATCCGGACGGTCGGGGCTTCGTATACGCTGCCAACGCCGAGAGCCGATCCGACTTCCACCTCTATCGCTACGACGTGGTGGAGCGTGAGAGCACCAAGCTGCTGGATCGGCCGGGCTACTGGTACGCCGTCGATATTTCGCAAGACGGCGAAAGGATCCTGGTGGGTGAGTACCATTCCGCATCCCACGCCGATGCGTACGAGCTGGACACCGCAACCGGTGATCTGAGCACGCTCAACCCGGGGGAGCCGCCTGCCTACAACGAACCGGCCGGCTACCTGCCCGGCGATTCCGCCGTGGCGGTGGTGAGCGATGCCGAGCCCGAAGGTATCCGGCGCCTGTTCGTCCGCGACCTGCGCAGTGGCGATGCGCAAAAGCCCCTGCCTGAGCTCGACGCTCATGACATCGAAGGCTGGGCCTCGAACGAGGACCGATCCATGGTGGCCATCAGCTACAACCGTGACGGGTATCGCGCGAAGCAGGTCGCTGCCCTTCCGGACTTCGCGCCGGTGGAACTGCCCCCGGGGGAAGAAGGGGTGGTGAGCGATGTCGCCCTCGTCGACCGCACGCTGGTCTGGTCCATGAGCAATGCTCGTGACCCCGGGCTGGCCTACATGTACGATCTGGAGGGTGGAACGGCACCGATTCAGCTGACCGCAGCGGAGGACCAGGGGATCGACCTCACGCGCTTCAACCTTCCGGAGTTGATCACCTATGAATCCTTCGATGGTCTGGAGATCCCCGCGTTCCTGTTCACCCCCCCGGGATACGAGCCGGGCGAGCCCATTCCGATCCTCATCGAATACCACGGGGGGCCGGAGTACCAGTACCGGCCCTATTTCGGCAGACTTACCCAATACCTGATCACCAACGGGTACGGTGTCATGCACCCGAACGTTCGTGGGTCCACGGGCTACGGGCGTGAGTTCCACATGATGGACGACTACAAGAACCGCTGGGACGCGGTTCGCGATGGCACGGCCGCCGCGCGCTGGCTGGTCGAGAACGGGTACAGCGAGGAAGGTCTGATCGCCGCATTCGGCTTCAGCTATGGCGGGTTCATGGCCGTGGCCACGGTCATCGAGGACCCCGAGGTATTCGGCGCCTCCATCAACGCCATGGGCATTGTGAACTTCGAGACCTTCCTCGAGCAGACGAGTGAGTACCGTCGCCACCTGCGGGAGGCGGAATATGGACCACTCAGTGACCGTGAGTTCCTTCGGAGCATCTCGCCGATCCATCGGATCGATGAGATCAGCGTGCCCATGTTCATCATGCATGGGCTGAATGATTCTCGAGTTCCGGTGGGCGAAGCGATGCAGCTCGCGGTGGGGCTTCAGAGTCTCGGGCAGGACCCCGAACTCCTCTTCTTTCCCGATGAAGGCCACGGCCTGACGAGGCTCGAGAATCGCCTTCTTCTGGCCAATCGCCTCATCCGGTTTCTCGATCGACACATTGGAGACGAGCGACGCCATACCACGCCCACCGTCGGCGAAAACGAGATGGAGTCGAGACTGCAGAAAGACCGGGCCGAGACCCGGTGACTATCCTCCCGTCATGCAAGGGCCGGGTCCATGGACAGGTCCGGTCCGGACTCACTCAACCGTGGAGGATTTCATGAGACACCGTATCCCGACGGCGGCCCTAGGGGTCGTCACCGCCGTCCTCGTCGCCGCCTGTAGCACCGAATCGCCGAACGAGTCGGTGATCGACCGCGCCCCGACGGAGACGTCCGCATCGGCGGCACCCGCCCACGCTGGCCAGCCGCCGGTGACCGGGCAGCCCGCCTTCACCCGGACTATCGATGACCCACAGGTGGAGTGGGGCCCGTGCTTCGACTGGATGCCTGCAGGGTGCGAACTCGCCATCGTTCAGGGGCTTGACCCCGATGGGCTGAACGTCGACGCGTTCTTCAAGCTTCCCCCGGGATCCACGGTGCCGGAGCACTACCATACCTCGGCCGAGCGCATGGTGCTGCTTTCGGGGGTGCTGGAGGTCGACTACGAGGGGCAGGATCCCGTGCGTGTCCTCCCGGGCACCTATGCCTACGGCCCGCCGGAGCTACCGCATGAGACACACTGCATGGAGGGGGAGGGTGAAGCCTGCGTTCTCTTCATCGCCTTCGAGGAGCCGGTGGATGCCATCGAGGGCCAGCCCGACGAGACCCCCGATCAGTCGGCCTTCACCTGGACCCATGACGACGCCGACCTCGAGTGGGACGCCTGCCCCGACTTCATGCCCGAGGGCTGCGAACTGGCTGTAATCCAGGCACTGGACGGGGACGGCCTGAACGCTGACGCACTCTTCAAGCTGGAGCCGGGCACGACGGTGCCCATGCACTGGCACACCTCGGCGGAGCGGATGGTGCTCCTCTCCGGCGAGCTTCGGGTGAACTACCAGGGCCAGCCGCCCGTGGAGTTCGGCCCACTCACCTACGCCTACGGACCCCCCGGACTCCCGCACGAAACCAGGTGCGGAGAGCGGGAGGCGTGCGTCCTCTTCATCGCCTTCGAGGAGCCGGTGGACGCCGTCGACGTTCGCGGAGGCGACCTCCCGCACCGACGCTGAATCATGACGGCCACTCCGGTCCTCACCGGACCGGATGCCTTCCATCCCGACCTGACCGCCCCCATCCCCGACGCTGGCCTGCGGGATGGGGGCGGTCGATCCATTACGGGGCGCCTGCAATGGACTGATCCTTTTGGTTGACTCGTCCGGCCCAGTCTACCTCGTGGGGATGTGATCCATTATTCAGCCTGACGGGCGATGGGGTTCCATTGCCCATCCTGTGATCTTCTGTCATGCGGACCGGGACGGAAGTCCGTGCCGTATCGGCCTCCTGTCGAGGACGTGGCGATGTTGGAATTCCACGTTCGCGGCAAGGGGACCGCACCCTTTCGCACCCCCGAAAAAGGAACCGGCCATGCTGTTTACAATTGCCATCATTCTGTTTGTTCTCTGGGCCCTCGGACTCGTCGGCGGTTACGCCCTGGGCGGGCTCATCCACCTCCTGCTCGTGGTCGCCCTCATCGTCGTGGCGCTGCAGTTCCTGTCGGGACGCCGATCCGTCTGATCCATCCCGGCAGCTCCAGATCGGGAACGACCCCCGTTCCACCCACTTCGTGAAGGTTGCATCGATGAGAATCCCAATCCGAGGTTCCCGTTCCGGCTTCGCCCGCGTCGTCCTGTTCCTGGGCGTCCTGACGGCGACCGCATGTGCCATGAACCCCGTCACGGGCGAACGGGAGTTCGTGATGATCTCCGAGGCCCAGGAGCTCGAGATGGGGCGTCAGGGGTCCGCCCAGGTGATCGGCGCCATCGGCCTGGTTCCCGATGAGGGCCTCCGAGCGTACGTGAACGGCATCGGCCAGGGGATGGCCAGACAGAGCGAGCGACCGCAGCTCGCCTGGGAGTTTCACGTGCTCGAGGACGCTTCGGTCAATGCCTTCGCCATGCCCGGAGGATACATCTTCGTGACCCGCGGCATGCTGACCCACATGACGAACGAGGCCCAGTTGGCATCGGTGCTCGGGCATGAAATCGCGCACGTCACCGCTCGACACAGCGTCCAGCAGATGAGTCGGCAGCAGGCGGCCTCACTGGGACTGGGCCTGGGATCGGTGCTCTCTCCGACCGTCGCGGAGTACGGTCAGGTGGCGAGCGTCGGGCTGGGACTCCTCTTTTTGAGCTACAGTCGGAGCCACGAATCCCAGGCGGACGACCTCGGCTTCCACTACGCGCTCGACAGTGGCTACGACACACGCGAGATGGGCGAGGTATTCGACATGCTCCGGCGAGACGCCCAGCTGGCGGGAGTCGGCCGGCTTCCGGAGTGGCAGTCTTCCCATCCTGATCCCGGAGACCGGATCCAGGACGTGCAACAGATGGTGGCCGCGTCGTCCGAGGACTTCAGCTCCAAGAGGGTCGGGCAGGACGAGTTTCTGCGGCATCTCGACGGTATGGCCTACGGGGAGGACCCCCGGGCCGGATACTTCCGGGGCTCCCTCTTCCTGCATCCCGACCTCCAGTTCACCCTGGCGTTTCCGGATGGTTGGGCGAAACAGAACGCCGCCGACGCCGTCACGGCGATCAGCCCGAACCGGGATGCCGTGATCCAGCTTCGAGGGGCCGAGGGGAGCGCGGCTGAGGCCGCCCGTCGATTCCTCGACCAGGACGGACTGCAGGCCGGCGCCTCCTCGACTGGAACGATCCACGGGAACCGAGCGGTGACCGCGGAATTTGGTGCTCAGGGCGGCCAGGACGAATCGGTGCGGGGAATTGTGACCTTCATCGAATTCGGTGGAGCGACCTGGGGAATCCTTTCCTACTCGGTTGCCGACCGATTCACGTCGTATGGCCAGGCGTTCTCCCGGTCGCGCGACAGCTTCCAGCGTCTGACCGACCCCGCCGCGCTGGCAGCGCAACCGCTACGCATGCGGATCGTTCGGGCTCCGCGCGCGATGTCGCTGCAACAGTTCAACGCGGAAATGCCCTCGAGCATCTCGCTGGCTGAACTCGCCCTCATCAACGGGGTGGCCGAGACGGCTCAGTTGCGCGCCGGGCAGGCCGTCAAGCGAGTGACCGGCACGGTGATGCCCCGTGCGAACTGAACCCCGGACCGAGCCCCTCCCGCCGCCTGAGGACGGCAGCAGGAGAGCTGTCGATTCAGAGAGTCGCTGGGGATCCGTCAGTGACCGGAACGTCCGCCGCCTGAACGTTCTGGTGGCCGCCGTGGGGATCGTGGTCCTGCTGCCTCTCATGGTGTTGATCGCGCTTGCGGTACGGCTGACCTCTCGCGGTCCGATCCTGTACACCCAGGAGCGAGTGGGGCGCGACCGTCGTCGCGGTCCGAGACAGGGAAAGAGAAGCCGGGAGAAGGCCCTGGACATTGGGCGACGAGGGCACGATTCGGGGGGCGAGGTCTTCACGATGTACAAGTTCCGCTCGATGAGCACGCCCGTGAAGGGGAGCCCGTCGCGAGAGGTCTGGGCCTGTCCCGCTGATCACAGGATCACGCCCGTCGGATCGGTGCTCCGCGCGTACCGCCTCGACGAACTCCCCCAGCTCTTCAACGTCCTCCGGGGGGAAATGAATGTGGTCGGACCGCGCCCCGAGCAGCCGGCGATCTTCGAGGAGCTTCGGGAACAAGTCGAACGGTATCCGGATCGACAGATCGTGCTCCCGGGAATCACCGGATGGGCCCAGGTGAATCACTCCTACGATCAGTCTCTCGACGACGTGCGCAGGAAGGTCGAATTCGACCTGGAGTACATCCGTCGGCGGTCGCCCTCGGAGGATCTCCGGATCATGCTACGGACCCTTCCCGTCATGGTCGGGAGGAAGGGCTCACTCTGAAATGAGATCGTGACGACCAGAACCGAATCATTCCCAAACACCCGGAGATCACAATGCGTAGCTTTGCCAGATCCAGACATCCCAACAGAAGCGGACATCCGTCCTGTGCGACCGCTCGATACGTGCGCCGTGCCGGACTCTTCACCGTGCTCCTCGCCGTGGGGTTCACCATGGCCTCATGTTCGTCCTGGGGCCACCGGGAGACCGGCACCGTGGTGGGCACCGCGGCGGGAGGAGCCGTCGGTGGCGTGATCGGAACCCAGACCGGATCGACGGCCAGGGGTGCGATCATCGGAGCCGTGGTCGGTGGTGCGGCCGGAGCCGTCATCGGGCACCAGATGGACCGGCAGGCGGAGGAACTGGAGAACCAGGTACCGGGCGCGATCGTCGAGCGCGTGGGGGAAGGGATCCACGTCACGTTCCCCTCGGGCCTTCTCTTCGAGTTCGATTCGTATGCGATTCGCTCGGACGCGGCCACACACCTGCGCCAGCTCGCCGTCAGTCTCGGGGAGTACCCGAACACCCAGCTCCTCATTGTGGGCCACACCGACTCGGTTGGAAGCGACACATACAACCACGGTCTCTCCGTTCGGCGTGCCGAGGCGGCATTGAACTATCTGACGTCCCAGGGCGTTTCGGCCCAGAGGGTACACGCCTCGGGCCGGGGTGAGTGGGAACCGTTGGCCACGAACGAGACCGCTGCGGGACGTCAGGCGAACCGGCGCGTCGAGGTCGCGATCTTCTCCGGCGAGGCGGCAGGCGCCTCCCAGTAAACCGCGTTCGAATGCGATCGCGACGTTTCACGGGGGGGCGCGGTGTTACGCGCGACCCCCCGGGTCGTCGGGTCAGATGACCGTCTTGCGGTGGACCAGAATGCGCAGCAACCCTTTGATCGCCGCGTGCAGCAGCGCATAGACGATGATCGCGATGATGATCGGTATGACGAGCATGTATCCACCCTCTGCAGCCGGGCTCCCCGCGATTTCGCGAAAAGGCGCCTGGAACGGGTTGGTCACCGTGTCGATGAACTGCACGAAGCCGTTCGAGGTTCCCGCCGCGACCAGCGAGAGGACGAGGCGGATGGCAAGGCCTAATGCCCCCCCTCGAGGATTTGATGTAGTCCAGCGCACCAAACGGTCTGCGAAGATACGCAATAGCTTAGTAAATTCGGGCCACAGATGCCATCGCCCCATAAGGACTACTCAGCCAAGTCCGGCGGCCTGATGTTGGTGCACAGGGTGGCGGGGCCGCCCGATCATGTTCTACCTGCCGACCTGCAACCTCAGGTTCGATTCAGGCGTTGAGCCGGTTGTCACCCTTTGTATTTATCCACATACCACAGTACGGTCTGGGTCAGCAGTTCATCACAATTCTTTGATGGCGCCCAGTTAAACTCTGCTCTTATTTTCGTGGTGTCCACTGCATACCGGTAGTCGTGGCCGGGGCGATCCCGTACGAATCTGATAAGGTTTTTATAATCGCCGTCCGGGCCTCCGCCTGCCTCGCGATTCAGTATATCGCATATTCGGCGTACCAGGTCAATATTACTCCATTCATTTTCACCGCCAATACAATGGGATTCCCCCGGCCGGCCCTCCTTGAAAACAGTTGCCAGAGCCTTGCAGTGATCTTCTACATGGAGCCAGTCGCGAACGTTTTCGCCCTTGCCATAAACGGGGATCGAACCGTGTTCCAGCGCCCTCCGAATAACCGTTGGGATCAATTTTTCGTCGTGTTGATGCCGACCATAATTATTCGAGGAATTAGTGATTGCGGTATTCACTCCATACGTATGGTGGTAGGACCTGACGATCATGTCGCTCCCGGCTTTTGTCGCGGCATAGGGGGAATTCGGGGCGTATGGTGATATCTCCCTGAACGATCCTGTTCTCCCCAGAGTACCGTATACCTCATCGGTGGACACGTGAAGGAATCGATGTCTACGAAAGGAATCCTGCTCATTAAACCAAAGCTGACGGCACTCTTCTATGAGGTTGAATGTGCCGATGACGTTGGAGAGAACAAACGGCTCGGGGCCGCGGATCGAGTTGTCTACGTGGGACTCCGCAGCAAGGTGGAAAACCCCCTCAGGTCTCCAATCCTGTATTATCTCCCGAACCGCATCGCGTTCCACAAGATCAACTCTTTCGAAGTCATATCGACCCGTGTGCTTCACAGGATCAAGGTGCTCAAGATTTGAGGCATAGGTCAACTTATCGATGTTCAAGATCCTAAATTCCGGGTGATGTTCATTTAGATACAAAATCAGGTTTGATCCTATAAATCCTGCACCTCCGGTTACGACAACCCCAATATCCATCGTTCCCCCTACTTGTTTTTCGCTGTCGTGGTGGGTTTTATTCAATATCAATATACCACTTGTTTGGACTTGCGTCTTATCGCCCCTCCATTATACCAGCTGGGCCGTACAGCGCTAATCTCAAAACACATTAAATGTCCGGATCTTTAAAATATTACAATCCGGTACTCCATCAAAAAACATGCTCACGAGTCTACATGAATATATACTTTATTCTGAATTGATACCAACACCACAGACTCCTGGGCTCCCTGCATCGATTCGTATTCGCGCCTGGGACCTTCCGCGTCCTCCTCCCGTCGCTGGAGCCCCCGCCGCAGCCCCGAGCGAATCGTTCCGGCGCACACCGGACGTCCAAGGGGGTAGAGGGAAGACGGGCTTCTTTCGATCCCCTCCCTCAAGCGACTTCAGCGGACGCCAGGGTCGGTGACCCCTGATTCGGCTGGACAGCTGGCCACGCGCATGTACGATCGCGGTTCAGGCCCGGGGCGTTCCCGGAGGTTGAAGGCATGGCTCGCAGTCGGCGGGGCCCTCGCTCTCGTGGCCACCCTGGCCCTGATCCTGGTCGCCCCATGGGAGCGCGAGACCCCGCTCGACCTATCGTACTCCCAGCTCCTCACCGAGTTGGCCGAAGGTCGGGTGGTCGAAGGCACGTTCGTGGACGGCGAGCGAGTAGAGGGGCTGCTCCGCCCGGAACCCGGCACAAGCGCGACGGGGCCCGTCGCCTTCGAGACGCTGCTCCCCGTCGCCCAGGGGGATCACCTCCTGGAACGGTTCGTAGCCGCGGAAGTCCCCTTCGGTGCCCGGGCCTCCGAGCGGGACCTCTGGACCAACCTCCTCTTCGCAGCACCCTGGATCCTCCTCGGCGGCCTGATCCTTTTCCTCTTCCTCAAAGGGCCCGGAGCCCAGTTCGCAGGGCATTCCAGGACCCGGAGCCGCATGGCGCGCCACGGGCGCGGGCCGGTGAAGTTCTCCGACGTCGCAGGGGCCGACGAAGCGAAGGCCGAGCTCGAAGAAATCGTCGGATTTCTCAAAGACCCGAGGACGTTCAGTCGTCTGGGTGGACGTATGCCCCGAGGGGCCCTCCTGGCGGGAGACCCCGGGAACGGCAAGACGTTGCTTGCCCGGGCCGTGGCAGGCGAAGCCGGCTGCGAGTTCTTCTCGGCTTCGGGGTCGGACTTCGTGGAGATGTTCGTCGGCACCGGGGCCGCGCGCGTCCGCGACCTCTTTCGGCAGGCCCGGGCGCATGCCCCGGCCATCGTATTCATCGACGAGATCGATGCCGTGGGAAAGCGCCGAGGGGAAACGACCGCGACCGGGTCGCAGGACGAGCGGGAGCAGGCACTCAACCAGCTTCTGGTCGAGATGGACGGCTTCACTCCCTCCGAAAGCATCGTGGTGCTGGCGGCGACGAACCGCCTGGACGTTCTGGATCCGGCACTCCTTCGCCGGGGCCGGTTCGATCGACAGATCACCGTCGGGTACCCTGACCTGAAGGGACGGGAAGGGATACTCCGGGTGCATACCCGCGGTCTTCCCCTGGGTCCGGAGGTGGCCCTCGAGGACGTCGCGCGTGGCACCTCGGGGATGAGCGGGGCGGACCTTGCGAACATCGCGAACGAAGCGGCGCTGGCCGCAGCTCGGCGAGGGTCGATGCTCGTGGAGATGCAGGACCTGGATGAGGCACGGGACCGGATTCTTCTCGGGAGCGAGCGGCGCAGTCTCCTGCTCACCGCCGAGGACCGGCACCTCACCGCCTATCACGAGGCCGGACACGCGGTCATCGCCCTCGTGCTGCCCGGACTCGACCCGGTTCACAAGGTCACCATCGTCCCCCGAGAGAAGTCCCTGGGTGCAACCGCCATGCTCCCGGAGCGCGACCGACACACCCACGCCTTCTCGGATCTCCGGGCTCGCCTGGTCATGCTCATGGCTGGACGCGCGGCCGAAGAACGGATCCTCGGCATCGATCGGGTCACAACCGGCGCCGGCGGCGACATCCAGCACGCAACCCGCATCGCGCGCCAGATGGTGGTGAACTTCGGCATGAGTCGACGGATCGGGATGGTGGACCTGTCGGGGGATGACGGCCCCCTCACCGCGCACACCGGGCGCATCGTGGACGAGGAGATTCGGCGGCTCATCGACGAAGCCTACCAGGACGCGATGCGCATCCTCGACGAAGAGCGCGCCCTCATGGACGGAGTCGCCGAGGCGCTGCTCGAGAGGGAAACACTCGGGCAGGAGGACCTGGCGGAACTGATGGAGGACCGCCGCACGCAGGCGTACAGCAACCGAGATGGGTACGAGGACCTGGACGCATGAGTCTCGAGAGCCGGTCGTAATCCATCTCGGACTTATACCCCGTGAGTGGTTGGAGACACCGGAGCATGGGGCCGTCCTTGCACCCCCGTCCCCGTCCTCATACTCTGGTCCGACTCGCCCCAAAACTCGACCCGCAGATGGACGGTTCCCCCTGATGAGGATCTCCGTGAGGTTGGCCCTCTCCTCGTTCCTGGTCGCGCTTCTGGCTCTGATCACCGCCTGCCAGGACGCCGACACGCCCCCGATCGACCAGGAGGCTGAGGCCCCCGAAACGGCCACCGCCGACACCCCGATGGAGGCTGAGGACTCCCCAGCGGACCGCCCTCCCCTGGCACCGGAGCAGGAGGAATTCTGGGCGAACCTGGCACACTTCTGCGGGCAGGCCTTCGCCGGTGAGGCGACGAACATGCGAGAGGGCGATACGCGGCGGCACGACCTCTACGCCGATCGGGAGTTCGTGGCGCACTTTCGCCAGTGCTTCGACGACGAGCTCCGGATCGCCGGGCACATCGACGACGACCGCTCCCGCACCTGGCTCGTGACCCGGATCGAGGGGGGGCTCGACCTGCGTCATGACCATCGCCGGGAGGATGGGTCCGACGACGACCAGACGATGTACGGCGCCTCGACCTCCGATGCGGGGAGCGCGCTCCGCCAGGAGTTCACTCGAAATGGCGGGTACTGGATGTTCGAACTCGTTCCCGGCGAGCGCTTCACCTACGGTAATCATGACGGCGAGGAGTGGCTCGTGCGCTTCGACTTCGACCTGAACCGTCCGGTGGAGCCCCCTCCGGCGCCGTGGGGATACGAGGACACCGAAGCACATCCACCGCCCCTCTGAATCCCGCTCGGGGAAGACAGAGGAGCGGCCGATGTCGGGATTCAGTTCGATCGGCGCACCTCGGCCCTCAGACCTGCGGCGCCATCCCGGCCGCCCGTGCCACCTGCGCCGGCGGAACCGAGCTCGTACGTGTTGCCGCTGTCGTCGAGCTGGCTTCCGATGACGAGGATCCCGATGGATGGGCCTCCACCACCGCCGCCACCCTGACCACCGCGGCCACCGCGGCCGCCGGAGCCACCGCTGCCGCCGCCCCCACCGACGCCGGCGGCACTGATCGTTCCGCCGCTTCCACCCGCTTCTCCCTGTCCGCCCGCACCCCCGTTTCCACCTGCGCCTCCGCCTGTGGTGAACAGATGGCTTCCCACCACCCGGACGTTGGAGCCCCCGGTCACGACGATCGCGATCGAGGCACCACCCCCGGTGCCACCGTGGCCACCCAGGCCTCCGAGGCCTCCGGCGCCACCCCCACCACCGCCGCCTCCGCATACCCCCAGGAGTCCACCCCCACCACCCCCGCCACCCCCGCCCCCGCGACCCGCCGAGCCTGTGCCTCCGACTCCGCCGCTCGACGGGGTGTAGTCGCCACTTCCCGCGATGCCGCCGATCGGGCCTCCGGGAAGCCCGCTACTTCCGCCGGCGCCCCCTCCACCGTTCGACCCCGGTGCCCCTCCCTGCC